>NZ_CP059194.1:317558-635117 GCF_014251635.1 Blattabacterium cuenoti
TTATCCTATGGATATTATGTGAAATTGCTATTTCTGCTTGTGATTTAGCTGAAATCATTGGTTCCGTATTAGCCTTAAAATTGCTTTTTGGCATTCCCATTACATGGGGTGTATTAATTACAGTTATAGATGTTTTAATTATTTTGTTTTTCCAATATAAAGGTTTTAGATATATTGAAAGTGTAGTTGCCGCTTTAATTTTTACAATTTTAGTTTGTTTCAGTTTTGAAATTATTAGTTCCAAACCTGAAATTTTTCCCATATTAAAAGGAATTATCCCTAACCCTGAAATTATGAAAAATTCGCATTCTTTCTATATATCTATAGGAATATTAGGAGCGACGGTAATGCCTCACAATCTTTACCTACACTCAAGTATCATACAAACCAGAGATTATCCACGTACTATTGAAGGAAAAAAAATGGCGATAAAATATGCGACCATAGACAGCACCTTATCTTTATCCTTAGCGTTTTTTATCAATGCAGCTATATTAATTTTATCTGCTTCCACTTTTCATAAAGCGGGACATACAGAAGTTGCAGACATCATGGACGCTCACAAACTTTTAAGTCCTATACTGGGCTCTAGTCTAGCTGGAGTTTTTTTTGCATTAGCTTTACTAGCATCAGGACAAAATTCAACATTAACTGGAACTCTAGCTGGACAAATAGTCATGGAAGGGTTTCTGAATATAAAATTTAAACCTTGGATTCGAAGATTAATCACAAGACTTATAGCAATTGTTCCAGCCATGATTGTTTCTATTGTTTATGGAGAAAAAGGAACAACTGAATTATTAATAATTAGTCAAATTATTTTATCAGTCCAACTAAGTTTTGCTATTGTTCCATTAGTTAATTTTACAGGGGATTCTGAAAAAATGGGACCATTTGTCAATGGGCCTATTTTAAAAATATTAGCTTGGGTTATTACCATCATCATTGTATTGCTCAATTTATTTTTATTATATGATACTTTATTGGGAAGAAGATAATACTTCAAAATTTAACTTAAACTCGCATTTCCTATGTAAACGGATATTGACCTGATGTTTTCCTGTTGTTTTAATTACTTTATTTCCAAGTATTCTAATAAATTTTTTATCTATGGAAATTCCTTCTTTACTTAAAATTTTCATCAGGTATTGATTATTAATCGAACCAAAAAGTTTTCCTCCTTTACCTACCTTAACTGGGATTTTAATAGTTAATTTTTTTAATTTATCTTCTATTTCTTTCGATTTTTCAATTAAAAAACTTTCTTTTTTAGAACGTTGTTTCAATATTTCATGAGTATTTTTTATAGTTCCAGGTAAAGCTAAAACAGCATACCCTTTAGGAATTAGATAGTTTCTAGCATAACCAGGTTTTACATCTAATTCATCGTATTGAAACCCTAAATTTTCTATGTCTTTTTTGAGGATAATTTTCATTTTTATCTTAAATCATCTGTAACAAAAGGTAAAAGACCAATCTGTCTACATCTCTTAATAGCTGCATTTAATTTATTTTGATTTTTTTGTAAAGTCCCTGTGATACGACGTGGTAAAATTTTTCCTTGCGCATTCAGAAATTTGATTAAAAATGTAGGATCTTTATAATCTATATATTTAATATTTCTTTGTTCAAATAAGCAATATTTTTTTTCTACTTTGGTTTCGATTTTAATAGGAGATAAATATCTTAATTCATTATCTACTACTTGTTTTGCATGTTGATGGGGTTCCTCTAATATCATAATTCTTCATCTTTTTTTAATAATTTTTTTCTTCTTTTTTCAGCATATTCTATTCCATGTTTATTTAATTTTACAGTTAAAAAACGTAAAATACGCTCATCTTGTCTTAATTTCAATTCTAAATCAGAAACTAAATCAGAATTTAACAAAAATTCAAATAAGTGATAACAACCGCTTTGTTTTTTTTGAATGGAATAAGCTAATTTTTTTAACCCCCAATGTTCCTGATGAACGATTTTTCCTTTTTTTTGTATGATATAATTTTCATATTCCTTAGCTGTTTCTTTTGCTTGATCATCAGATAATATAGGAGTTATTATTATAACATTTTCATAATGTTTAAACATTGAATTTTTTTTTACGAAAATGTAAATCTATATTTTTATGTTCTTTTTTCAAAAACATTCTAAATTTTTTCTTTGATTTTATTGATCAGTTTTTCGATACGTTGTATACTTTCTTTTTTTCCTAACATTTCAAAAATTATGAAAATATCAATTCCTTTTAGAACCCCCACTACAGCTAAACGAAATAATTGCATGATTTGATGTTTATTTTTTGTTTTTTGAAACAAAAATCTCAAATTTACAGATGTAAATTGATTCAAATTATATAACAATATTTTGGCATTCTTTAATTGAAGAATACTATTTTCATGACAAATTTTATTAAAAAAATTAGCTTCATAAGAACTAGGAGAAATAAAAAAATAAAAAGAATGTTCCCATATTTCATGAATAAAATGAATCCTATTCATTGTTAAATGGATTACTTTCCATAAGTAATCTGTCTTGTATAAAAGAGAATATTTTTTGATTTTATCAGAAAGAAATGCAAATATTTCTTCCTTTTTATCATTTAAATGTTTTTTATTGAACCAATTTACTTTTTTTATATCAAAAAAAACACCAGATTTGTTTATTTTTTCTAAAGAAAATAAATTGATTAATTCTTGTAAAGAAAAAATTTCCCTTTCAACTCCAGGATTCCATCCTAATAAAGCTAACATATTCACAAATGCTTCTGGCAAATAACCTAATTCCCTATATCCTGGTAAGATAATTTTAGTTTTTGGAGTTTTCCATTGTATAGGATATATAGGGGAATTTAAGCTATCTGTGTTTCTTTTGCTAATTTTTCCTTTTCCATTTTTTTTTAAAATTAAAGGCAAATGTGCAAAATTAGGAGGAGTCCAACCCAAAGCCCTATATAACAATACATGCAAATACATAGATGGAAGCCATTCTTCTCCTCTGATCACATGAGTAATTTTCATTAAATAATCGTCTATTGTATTAGCTAAATGATAAGTTGCTACTCCATCCGATTTTAACAAAATTTTATCGTCTAAATGATCTGTATTTACAATTATATTGCCACGTATGATATCATGCATTTTCAATTTTTCTCCAGGTTCTATTTTAAATCGAATCACATAAGAATAAGATCGCAATTTATCATGTAACTGTTCTTTCGTCATAGTTAAAGAATTGTTTAGGTTCATTCTAATTCTAGAATTATAAGAAAAAGTTAACCCATGATGATTATATTCTTTTCTTTTTTTATCAAGATCTTGATCTGTATCAAAAGCATAATAAGCATATCCTTTTTTTAACAATTTCTTGATATACATACGATAAATATGCCCCCTTTTAGATTGAAAATAAGGAGAATAAGGCCCTCCATACCCAACTCCTTCATCAGGTTCTATGTGACACCATTTTAATGACTCCAAAATATACGATTCAGAATTCTCAACGAATCTTTTTTGATCAGTATCTTCTATTCTAAGGACGAATGTTCCTCTATGTTTTTTAGCAAAAAGATAATTATATAATGCTGTTCTGATTCCACCCAAGTGAAGTGGGCCTGTAGGACTAGGAGCAAAACGAACTCTTACAGAATGTAGTGACATAATTTTATTTATTTTCCAATACAGAATTTTGAAAAAATATTTTTGAGTATATCTTCACTTGTGATTTCTCCCGTAATCTCTCCTAAATACCGTAATGCGTCTTTAATATATATTGAGACTAAATCTACTGAATATCCTTGATTAAAAGCATTGTGTGCTAATGATATTTCTCTTAACGAGTGCTTTAAAGCTTCATAATGTCTATCTTGTGTTACCACTATTTTTTTTTCCTTTAATTTATCCAAAAATAAAGAACCCAAAGCATTGAGCACCCTTTTTACTTCACGATAATTTTTTGACGAAATTTCAAAAAAATAGGGAATTTTTGACTTTAAATTTTCAAAATCATGAAAAGGAGATATATCTGATTTATTCGCTATGGCAAAAATATTTTTTAACGGATATTTTTTGTGAATTTTTTTAATATCACTAATAATTTTTTGTTCTTTTTTATTTTTATTTGAAGAATCAAAAATATATAATATGACTTGAGCCTCTTCTATTTTTTTCATGGTTTTTTCCACTCCCATAGTTTCTATAGGATCTTTGGTTTTTCTAATTCCTGCCGTATCCAAAAAATGAAAAAGAATTCCATTCAAAATAATTTCTCCTTCCACACAATCTCTAGTCGTTCCTTCTATATGGGATATAATGGAACGGTCTTCCTGAAGAACCTGATTAAAAAAAGTAGATTTTCCCACATTGGGTTCTCCAATAATGACCACATAAATTCCTTTTTTTATAGCATTTCCTAACGAAAAAGATTCAATTAAATCTTTTAAAGTCCCTTTTAATTCTTGAAAGAAAGAAAAAAGTTCTGATCTTTTAGCAAAGATCACATTTTCTTCAGAAAAATCCAATTCCAATTCTAGTAAAGATGCAAAATCCAATAATTTTTTCCTTAAATCCTTAATAAGACTAGAGAATGATCCTTTGATTTGTTCTAAAGATATTTCATGACATATTTTATTTTCAGATACAATCAAATCAGCTATAGCTTCAGCTTGTGATAAATCTACTTTCTGATTGATAAAAGCACGCAATGTAAATTCTCCAGGACGAGCCAAACGTATTCCTTTTCTAATGAGCAATTGCAAAATCTGTTGTTGAATATAATAAGATCCATGACAAGAAATCTCTATCATATTCTCTCCTGTATAAGAAAAAGGAGATTTAAAAATAGAAACTAAAACTTGATCTAATAAATTATTATTTTCTGCTACAACATATCCTAAATGAATCGTATGTGTAGATTGATTTTCCAGTTTTTTTCCAGATTTAATAGAAACAAAAATATTTTCAACAATAGATATAGAATTTTTTCCAGAAATACGAATAACAGAAATAGCACTAGATCCAATAGGAGTAGCTAAAGCCACAATGGTATCACCATCTAAATCTAACATAAAAAACGAAAAAATTATGTCTTATGTCTCATATATATATAAAATAAGTATTTTTTTTGAAATTTACATCATTTTAATTTCGTCATATGGAATCTTTTTACAAATTTTTCCGTCTTTTTCAAAAGACTCTTCAAGATTTATATCCAGAACCTAAGGAGGTAGAAAATCTCTTTTTTTTACTCACTACTCATATTTTTCGATGTGATAAAACAACTATTTTATTACGATTAAGTAGAAAAGAAAAGATAAATTTTTTTATTTACGATAAATTAATAAAAAAATTATGGGAATTAAAAAAAAATAGACCCATACAATATGTAATTGGGCAAACCTATTTTTTTGGTCTGAAATTCATAGTTAATGAAAAAGTATTCATTCCAAGACCAGAAACAGAAGAACTTGTATCCTGGATTCTACAGGATCAGGATCATCATGATAATCCCGTTCAAGTATTTGATATTGGAACAGGAAGTGGATGTATTAGTATTACTTTAAAAAAGAAAAAACCTGAAATTATACAACACATTTGTGCCATTGACTCTGACCAAGAAGCTCTTGACATAGCTTGTAAAAATGCAAAATTACATAATGTAAAAATTTCATTAAAAAATGTAGATATCTTGAAAAATGTAATATATAAACCCCAAAAAATGAATAAAAATACGATTTACATTATCGTAAGTAATCCTCCTTATATCAGGCTATCTGAAAAAGAACTACTACATCCAAATATTGTTCAATACGAGCCTTATCAAGCTTTATTTGTTCCTGACGAGGATCCTTTGATTTTTTATAAAAAAATTTCTTTTTGGATCAAAAAAAGATTAACTGGAATCGTTTATGTTTATTTTGAAATAAACCAATTTATCTATTTAGATATTATTGATTTTATGAAAAAAATAGGGTTTCTAAATATAGAAATAAAAAGAGATTTTCAAGGCTATTTCAGAATGGTTCGTGGAGTTTATTACTCCAACTAAACTTAATAAATAATATGGAAAAAATAGAAAAAAAAATATATAAACTCAGAAAAAAGTTGTTAAAATATAATGATCAATATTATAATTCGGATACTTCAGAAATATCTGACTATCATTTTGATAAAAAATTAAAAGAATTATCTTTTTTAGAGAAAAAAAATCCTGAATTACAGGATCCAACTTCTCCTACAATGAAAGTAGGAGCAGAAGTCACTAAAAAAGATTCTATTTCTACTGCTTCTCATAAATACAAAATGTACTCTATTCAAAATACCTATTCTAAAAAAGAATTAATGATTTGGAAAACAAAAATCAGTAAATCACTTCATTCTTTATCTTTTGTATGTGAACCAAAATATGATGGAGTATCTATTAATTTGATTTATCAAAACGGATTTTTAACAAAAGCGGTAACTCGTGGAGATGGAGAAAAAGGAGAAGATGTCACAAAAAATATAAAAACGATAAAATATATTCCTTTAAAATTAAGAGGGGATAACTATCCTATGTATCTTGAAATACGTGGAGAAATCTTTATTCCTATAAAGAGTTTTATAGAAATTAATAAAAAACGTATCAAAAATGGACAAAATCCTTATGCGAATCCAAGAAATACGGCTAGTGGAACACTGAAAATTCAGAATATACAAGAAGTACGTAAAAGAGATTTATTTTGTATAGCATTTCATGTTGTAGGAAACAATTTACCTTTTAATACACAATATGCAGCTATAAAATACATAAAATATTGGGGGTTTCAAGCTCCGGAAATAGCGCGTTTTTGCAGGAACATAAAAGAAGTATTCCATTTTATAGACTTTTGGGATATATGTAAAAATAAACTTCCTTATCAGACAGATGGAATAGTGATTAAAGTTAATGAATATAAAAAACAATCCCTTTTAGGATTTACCAATAAATATCCACGTTGGGCTATTGCTTATAAGTTTCGACAAAAATTGTCTGAAACCAAATTATTAAGTATTACGTTTCAAGTAGGACGTACAGGGATCATTACTCCTGTAGCCAATGTCGTTCCTCTTTTAATTTCTGGAACGACAATCAAAAGAGTTGCACTTTATAATGATAATTTTATACAAAAAATGGGAATTCATTATGGAGATACACTTTTATTAGAAAAAGGAGGAGATATTATTCCAAAAGTTACAGAAATCAACATCAAAAAAAGATTGAATCAAACCTTTCCTGTATTTTTTTTAAAAAAATGTCCATCATGTAATGGCATTTTAACGAAAAGAAATGAATTATTTTACTGTACTAATCAAAACTGTTTTTCTCAAAGAATAGAAAAAATAATCCACTTTGTAAGTGTTATGAACATAAAAAAAATTGGAGAAAAAATGATACATAAACTATACAAAAAAGGTTTTTTATATAATTTTTATGATTTATATGAATTGAAAAAAAAAGAACTCCTTCAAATTGAAGGAGTCAAAGAAAAACTGGCATGTGGAATTTTGAATAATATAGAAAAATCGAAAGAAAATCCCTATTTCAGAGTATTATTTGCTTTAGGAATTCCTCATGTAGGAGAATATATTTCCAAAAAATTAACAGATAATTTTTCGGATATCAATTCTTTAATACATGCAAATTATAATCATTTAATTTCTATTTCTGGCATAGGAAAAAAAATTGCAAAAAGTATCATTACTTATTTTTCAATTACGGAACATCAATCCATAGTTAAGATGCTTGTTAAATATGGATTCCATGTTTATAAATATCCTATAATGAAAAAGTATTCTTTGATTGAAGGAAAATCTTTTGTATTCACAGGAAAATTATCTTGTATAACCCGGAATGAAGCTAAAAATATAGTAGAATTTTTAGGTGGAAGAGTGTATAATACTGTAAATCAAAAAATTAATTTTATAGTAGTTGGAAAAAATTTTGGTTCCAAATTAAAAAAAAGTATGAAAAAAAATCACATAAAAATTTTGACAGAACATATTTTTTTGGATATGATTCAAAAAAATAATAATCAATTTTAACGATTTCAGTAATTAATTTAAGTACGTATAGATGGTTTTGTTTTTCATATAGAAAACAGTATATTTAATTTATAAGTGGAGATTAATTCTTAACTAAGAGTTAATTCATCATTTGAGTCAGAAATCTATTTTTTTATGTTATTAAAAAATATATTTACAGAATCTGGATTCGAGTCTGAAGCAGAGTTTATTCCCTTAATGAGTCAAGATGAAGAAGATCAGTTACTTAAAGGAGATATTCCTGAACAATTATGTATCTTAACAGTAAAAAATATGGTTTTGTATTCTGGAATTGTTTTTCCAATTATAGCAGGAAAAAGTGGATCCATACAATTGTTACAAGATGCTTATGGATTAGATAAAACAGTTGGAGTATTAACACAAAAAAATTCTGGAATAGAAAACCTTAGTGAAAAAGATTTGTATTCTATTGGAACGGTTGCTAAAATATTGAAATTATTGAAAATGCCTGATGGAAATACCACGGTTATTTTGCAGGGAAAAAGAAGATTTAAAGTCAATCGTTTTATTCAAAATGATCCATATTTTAAAGCAGAAATTATAGCGTTAGAGGAAAATAAACCTTCCTGTAAGGATAAAGAATACCTTGCTTTAGTAGAATCTATAAAGGAAATAGCTATAAAAATTATTCAAGATAACCCCAATATTCCATCAGAAGCGAGCATTGCTATTCGTAATATAGAAAGTCCTTCTTTTTTAATAAATTTTGTAGCAGCTAATATGAATTTAGCTACTAGAGATAAGCAAAAATTGTTAGAATACGATGATTTGAAAAAAAGAGCAATGGAAACATTACGTTTTCTAAACGTAGAACATCAGCAAATTAAATTAAAAAACGACATTCAATCCCGTGTTCGTAGTGATATGGATCAACAACAGAGAGAATATTTTTTGCATCAGCAGATTAAAGCCATACAAGAAGAATTAGGAGATATCTCTTATGAAAAAGAGATAGATGAAATGCGAGCTAAAGCTTCCAGAAAAAAATGGCCAAAGGAAGCAAAAAAACAGTTTGATAGGGAATTGCTAAAAATGCAAAGAACTAATCCTCAAATGCCAGAATATACGGTACAGAGAAATTATCTGGAATTAATGATTGATCTTCCTTGGGGAAGATACTCAAAAGATAATTTTGATTTAGATTATGCACAAAAAATATTAGACAGAGATCACTATGGACTGGAAAAAGTAAAAGAACGTATTATAGAATATTTAGCTGTATTAAAATTAAGGGGAGATATGCGTTCTCCTATTTTATGCTTTTACGGTCCACCTGGAGTCGGTAAGACTTCTTTGGGAAGATCTATAGCTACCGCATTGAAAAGAAAATACGTTCGTATTTCTTTGGGGGGGTTGCATGATGAATCAGAAATACGGGGACACAGAAGGACTTATATAGGCGCCATGCCTGGTAGGCTATTACAATCTATTCGAAAAGTAGGAACTTCAAATCCCGTTTTTGTTATAGACGAAATAGATAAAATGGGTCTAGGTACAAATGGAGATCCTTCTTCGGCCATGTTAGAAGTTTTAGATCCGGAACAAAATACCTCATTTTACGATAATTTTTTAGAAATGGGTTACGATTTATCAAAAGTATTATTTATTGCTACAGCGAATTCACTTTCCCATATTCAACCTGCTCTAATAGATAGAATGGAAGTTATAGAAATGAATGGATATACTGTAGAAGAAAAAACGCAAATTGTAAAAAAACATATTCTACCTAAACAATTAAAAGACAATGGATTAAAAAAATCTGATTTAGTACTTGGAACAAAACAAATAGAAAAAGTCATTGAAAGTTATACAAGAGAATCTGGATTGAGAACTTTGGAAAAACATATTGCTAAATTAGCACGTTATGTCGCGAAACATATTGCTATGAACAAAAAATATGTGAAACTTTTAAGTATTGAAAAAATAGAAAAAATTCTTGGAATACCCAATGATCCAGATCGTTATGAAGAAAATAATATTCCAGGTGTGGTTACTGGTTTAGCTTGGACTCATTTTGGGGGAGATATTTTATATATTGAATCCAGTTTATCTAAAGGAAAAGGTCATTTAAGTATTACTGGAAATTTAGGAGAGGTGATGAAAGAATCTGCGACAATTGCTTTGCAATATATTAAAGCTCATTATAAAGAATTTAACATAGATCCTATAATGTTTGAAGAGAAAAATGTGCATGTTCATGTTCCTGAAGGAGCCGTTCCTAAAGATGGTCCATCTGCAGGAATAACAATGTTAACTTCTCTAGTGTCAAGTTTTACTAAAAGAAAGTTAAGGCCTAATCTAGCTATGACAGGAGAAATCACTCTAAGAGGGAAAGTCCTTCCTGTTGGTGGAATTAAAGAAAAAATTCTAGCGGCTAAACGTGCTAATATTAAAGAAATTATTTTATCACAGGATAACAAAAAAGATGTAGAGGAAATTAAACCCGAACACTTAAAAGGATTAACCTTTGATTATGTTAAAAATATGAATGATGTGATTCATTTATCTTTGTTGTAAATTATGATGCATGAATTAAAAAATAAAAGCTACCCAGTTCATAGAGAATACTTAATTCAACTTGCAAAAAAATATGGGACTCCACTTTATGTATACGATTCTTGCAAAATAAAAAAACAATATATAAAGATGAAAAAAGCTTTTAGTGGGATAAAAAATTTAATCATTAATTATGCCTGTAAAGCTAATACTAATCTGAATATATTGAAATTTTTGCAAAAATTGGGAAGCGGATTAGATACCGTGTCTATTCAAGAAGTAGAACTAGGATTAAAAGCAGGTTTTCATCCTAAAAAAATTATATTCACTCCTAATTGTGTTTCTATTCAAGAAATAAAAAAGGCAGTTGGTTTCGGAGTTAGAATCAATCTAGATAATTTGTCCATTTTAGAACAATTTGGAGAATATTACCCTGATTATGCTATAGGAATCAGAATTAATCCGCATATTATGGCAGGAGGAAATTCTAAAATTTCAGTAGGACATATTGATTCTAAATTTGGTATTTCTTATTATCAAATTCCTCATATGAAAAGAATATTAAAAAATACAGGACTTAAAATAGAAGGATTTCATATGCATACAGGATCTGATATTTCAAATATCAAAGCCTTTTTATCAGGAGCAAAAGTCTTATTTCAAGCAGCTATTGATTTTCCCAATCTTGATTATATTGATTTTGGAAGTGGTTTTAAAGTTCCATACACAAAAAATGATATAAAAACGGATCTTAATTCTTTAAGTTATTGTATTACAGAAGAATTTGAAAATTTTTGTAAGAATTATGGAAGTCAAATTACTTTGATATTTGAACCAGGTAAATTTATAGTTAGTGAATCTGGATATTTTTTAGTTAGTGTAAATGTCATTAAACATACTACTTCTACTGTATTTGCGGGAGTAGATTCAGGGTTTAATCATTTTCTTCGTCCTATGTTTTATGATGCTTATCACTGTATTGAAAATATTTCGAATCCAAATGGTCGTTTTCGTTTTTACACAGTAGTGGGATATATTTGCGAATCGGATACCTTTGGGTTTAATAGAAAAGTTAAAGAAATCCGTGAAGGAGATATTTTATGCATTAAAAATGCAGGAGCTTACTGTTTTTCTATGTCTTCTAATTATAATTCTCGTTATAGACCTTCTGAAGTTATGATTTTTAAGGGAAAAGATTTTCTTATAAGAAAAAGAGAAACGATGCAAGATCTTCTGAGAAACATAGTGGACATACACATGTAATTTGGAGAGATGGCAGAGTGGTTAATTGCGGCGGTCTTGAAAACCGTTGAGGGTGATACCTCCGGGGGTTCGAATCCCTCTCTCTCCGCCAATAGACACACAATAGAAAATCACTGCATAAATGACTGTATTTTTTTCAGTTTTTTCATTTGTTTTTCAATACTTTCGTTACTTATTTTTTTAAATAAAAATACAGTCTTGCCTAAAACATGTCCTGGACATAAAATTTCTTCTATGTTTTTTATTTTATTCCAAAAAAAAGTTTTCAACCGAAGCATGTCTAACAATTTTTTTGCCGTATATGGAAGAAAAGGTTCTGCTAATTGTGCTAACATACCAACAATTTGCAGGGATACATAAAGTATGGTATTGATACGTTTTTCTTTTTTTTTACTCCAAGGTTCTTCTTCTGTTAAATATTTATTTCCTAGTCTAGCTAAATCCATAAAACATGCTAAGGATTCTCGAAACTGATAGGATTCAATTAAATTTCCTATATGCTCTGGATAATCTTTAATTTTTGTTAAAATATTTTTGTCTTTTATAGACAACATTTCAGGATAAGGGACGATGCCTTTATTGTACTTTTGTATTAAAGTTAGACTTCTATTTACAAAATTTCCTAATATAGCAACCAATTCAGTATTATTTTTTATTTGAAAATTTTTCCAATTAAAATTATTATCTTTTTTTTCAGGCATATTAGCTATTAAAATATAACGAAGGGGGTCCTGTTGATTTGGAAAATCTTTTAAATATTCATGCACCCATACTGCCCAATTTTTAGAAGTAGATATTTTTTTGTTTTCTAGATGAAGAAATTCATTAGCCAATATTTTATCTGGAAGGATATATCCACTATTATATGCTTTAAGTATAACCGGAAAAATAATGCAGTGAAAAACAATATTATCTTTTCCTATAAACTGAATTAATTTGGTATTTTCATCTTTCCAATAAGGTTTCCAATCTATTTTTGTTTGTTTAGACCACTCTATAGTAGAAGAAATATATCCTATAGGAGCTTCAAACCATACATATAGAACTTTTCCTTTATCCTGGGGAACAGGTACCCCCCAATTCAAATCTCTTGTTATAGCACGAGGTTTTAACCCTTGATCTAACCAAGATTTTGCTTGTCCATATACATTCACTTTCCAATCTTTTTTATGATTAATTAAAATCCATTTTTCCAAGAATTTTTGATATTGATTTAGGGGAAAGTACCAATGTTTGGTTTTTTTCAAAATTGGAAAGCTTCCACTTATAGTCGATTTGGGAGATATTAAATCTTCAGGGATTAGGGGCCTTCCACAATCTTCGCATTGATCTCCATAAGCTTCTTCATTTTTACAATGAGGGCATGTTCCAGATATATACCTATCCGCTAAAAATTGTTGAGCTTCTTTATCATAATATTGTTCAGATACTTTTTCAAAAATCTTTTTTTTTTCATTAAGTTTTTTAAAAAAAGAAGTAGAAATTTCGTGATGAATTTTTGTAGAGGTTCTGGAATAGTTATCAAACTGTATTCCAAAATTATTAAAACAATCTTTAATCATGTAATGATACTTATTCACTATTTCTTTAGGAGTTTTTTTTTCTTTTTTAGCTTGCATAGCAATAGGTACTCCATGTTCATCCGATCCACATATAAAAATAACATCTATTTTATTTCGTCTAAGATAACGAACGAAAATATCTGCAGGTAAATAAACTCCTGCCAAATGTCCTATATGAATTGGGCCATTTGCATATGGTAAAGCAGCAGTGACTGTATATTTATTTGATTTTTTCATAATAAAATATAAAAAATAAAAAATTGATATATGAATAATAATAATAAAAAATTATTTTTAATTGACGCATATCCCCTTATTTATCAAAGTTATTATGCTTATATACATAATCCACTTTTCACTTCTAAAGGCCTCAATACTTCGCCTATCATAAATTTCACATATTTTTTAATGAACACATTAAATAATGAAAAGCCATCCTATATGGCAACTATTTTTGATTCCCGTAAAGGAACTTCTTTTAGAAAAGAAGAATATGACAAGTATAAAGCACATAGAAAAAAAACCCCGGAAGCTATTTTCATAGCTATTCCTTATATTATCAAGATTTTAAAAACCTTTAAAATTTCTTTTTTTTATGCTCCCAACGGATATGAGGCCGATGATTTTATCGGAACAATAGCTAAAAAAGCAGAAAATAAAGGATATATTATTTATATAGTCACTTTAGATAAAGATTTTTTTCAACTGATAACAGAAAACATTAAAGTTTATATTCCACCTTTTAAAGGAAATACAAAAAAAATTTTTGGAATAGAAGAAATCAAAAAAAAATTTGGAGTGAACCATCCAAGACAAGTTATAGATTTATGGAGTATGATGGGGGATTCTTCTGATAATATACCAGGATTGCCAGGAATTGGAATAAAAAATGCCATCAGATTTATTCAAAAATATGGAAGTATTGAAAAATTATTAAATTCAACTCATGATCTTAACGGAAAAATAAAAAAAAATATTGAAAAAAATAAAGATTTAGGTCTTTTATACAAAAAATTAATTACTATTGTTACTAATATTCCCCTTTTTTCTTTTCATGAAGAAAAATTTTATGTAAAAAAGCCAAATTGGCATTCCATAAAAAAAATATTCGGGGAACTTGAATTTATAAGATTGTTAAAAAAAGCTCATGAATATTATAAATATAAAAACAATTAAAACAAAAGAATAATTTTACTTTTTTATAAAAAATTTATATTTATTCATATAATCCCAAACTTCTGCATGAAGCAGAGGTTTCATGTTCTTTCCTTCTTGAATAGATTTTCGAATAAAAGAAGAAGAGATTTCAATAATTGGAGCTTTCAAAAAAATTATGTTATTTTTTTGATATGTTAAAACCGGATGTGTAAAAGATCCAATTCTTGGATAAACTAAAATATCATATCTATTTAAAATAATTTTATAATTTTTCCATTTCCTGAAAGAAAAAAATGAATCTTTTCCTAAAAGAATAAAAAATTGATTTCTAGGATATTTTTTTTCTATGTTATAAAGTGTATGGATTGTATAAGAAGGAAAATATCCACATTCAATATCCAAAACACTCATTTTTTCATAATCACAAACAGCTTTTCGAACCATTTCTATTCTATGTTCATAATCTAAAAGGTTCTTTTTTTTTTAATGGATTTTGTGGAGAAACCACAAACCAAACATAATCTATATCTAAAAATTCTGTTATATGATTAGCAATAATTGTATGCCCTAAATGAATAGGATTAAATGATCCAAAATAAAGTCCGATTTTCATATTATAACTTACTGACTTACTGATATACTGATCTATAAAAAAAATACCGAGACTACATGTTGCATCTCGATATTTTTTTTTATCGATTATTTTTTTAAATTATTTTAACACGATAACTCAATCCTAAAGTGATAAAATGATTATTCTTATTTTCTTTTTTCATTTTATCTAAACTGTAATTAACTATTTGGTTTTGATACGCAAAATCAAAACTAAGATCATCATTTTTTCTTATGGGAATAAATTCTATACCTCCATAATAAGTATATGCTGTTTTAAACAATTTATTATATTCTAAAATATCATTCAATCCTCTTTTAGAGGTTCCTGTTTCATATACCCCTTTAGCAATGAAATTCCATTTTGGAATAAAGTTGTATTTTAATTTTACTAAATATGTTCTATATTTTACAGAGGGATTATAGGAATAATTATAATTCAATGATCGTAAAATTCTTCTTACATTACCATTTCTTTCTATGTCTTCATCACTAAGTATATAGTCTGCTTCTATAGAAATAGGTTTCCAATTTAATTTGCTACCTAAAGCTAATAATTTCCAAAATTTTTGACTCTCATACTCTTGAAAAATAGAATAGGACCATTTATTTTGAATGATTTTATTATTATTTGATAAACTCCAATTCCAATTCACAGAATATCCCATAGGATGATTTATTTCTTGAGGATCATCTTTCTCTTTTGTGTTATTGATCGCTTGAAATTGTAATTCATGATCTTTTATGGGAAGATAAATAAAACTGAATCCGACATAATCATCCTTATTTTTGTATACATGCGGATAACGATATACATGTTCAGAGAAATTATTAGAAAATTCCATACTACCAAAAGAAAAAGGTTGTTTTCCTACCAAAAAATAAAGTTTATCGTTCCACTTATATTTTAAATAAGCTAAATCCATGATTTTATAACCCCCTATTTGTTTCAATTGTTTTGTAAAATGATAACTGATTTTATCATTGGCTTTTCCTATCACTTCCAAATTTAAATAGTCTTCATAAAAACGAGCCCCTTCAGAAAATTCTTTTTCTATTGTAGAATTAATACTATTAGAGAAATCTAAAAATATGTTAAAATGAGAATTTTCATCTGTTGTGTTTTTTTGTTTTATAATTTCTGCAAAACTATGAGAAGGATAAAAAAACCATAAAAAAATAATAAGAAAAATATTTATTTTCATTTTTTTAATTTTATTATTCAATCATAATATAATAAATTTTCCAGTATAAAAAACTTTTTTTAAAACAAAACAAAATAGTTTTAAAAAATATTAAATTTTTTTTACATAACTATAAAAAAAATGGATAAAAATAAAATAAGAAAAAAAGAAAAAAAAATTCTTAAAACCATTTTTGGATTTTTTTTATTAGGAAGTAGTATTTTTTTGTTTTTAAGTTTTTTTTCTTTTCTTTTTCATTGGAAAAATGATCAAAGTCAACTCGAAAAACTTTTCGATAAAGAAATTATAGCAGAAAATTTACTTGGAAAAATAGGAGCAATCGTTTCTCACTATTTTATTCACTGTGGAATAGGAATTAGCGCTTTTTTTATTCCTATATTATTGTTTTTCACAGGATTAAAAATTCTTTTTATGAATAAAAAACTGTTAAATAATTTTTACAAATCTACAATATATAAATTGTTATTCTTTAACATATGGCTTCCCATCTTTTTTTATGTTATTGTTCCTAATCAAGGTATATTCAGTGGAATTTTTGGATTTGAAATAGGAAACTATTTAATTCATTTATTTGGAAAAGTAGGATTATATATGCTTCTTTTGACGAGTATCATTTTTTATTTGATTATCATTTTTCGTATCAGCACTCCAACCATAAAAAATGGAATGAAAAAAAAAATACAAAATATTAACAAAAAAATAGACGAAAGATTAAATTTTTTAAACACAAAAATTGTCAATAAACCAAATATGGATTCTTCTTTCAGTAAAGACAGTAAAAAAAAAAACTTTCTTCATTCTATTCTTTATAAAAAAAAAGAAGACTTTTCATTTATTGATTTAAAAATCGATTTGGAATCGAATAAAAAAAAAATAATTCAAATACTAAACTATTATAATATAGAAGTATGTGAAATAAAAGCGAGTATAGGACCTACTATAACTTTGTATGAAATATATCCTAAAATGGGAACACGTATTTCTAAAATCAAAAACTTAAAAAATGAGATTGCCTTAAATTTATCCGCGATATCCATAAGAATTATTGCCCCTATACCTGGAAAAGGATCTATTGGTATAGAGATCCCCAATTATAAGCGTTATCCCGTTTATATACAAGATATTTTATTCTCAGAAGAAAGTAACAAAAAAAGTCATAAAATGGAACTTCCCATTTCTTTAGGAAAGACGATATTTAATGATATTTTTATTGTAGATTTAGCGAAAATGCCTCATATACTTATAGCAGGCTCAACGGGACAAGGAAAATCCGTAGGATTAAATATTATGATTGTTTTTCTATTATATAAAAAAAGTCCAAAAGATATTAAGTTTATTTTGATTGATCCAAAAAAAGTAGAATTATCAATATATAAGAAGATTTCAAAATCTTATTTTGCGATACTTCCGAATTCTATAGAACCTATCATTACAGATTTACATGAAGTAAAAAATATATTAAATTCTTTATGTAAAGAAATGGATCAAAGATATGCTATTTTAGAAAAATATCAGGTTAGAAATATTAAAGAATATAATAATGTAAAATATAATAAACATCATTTGCCTTATATCATATTAATTATTGATGAATTTGCCGATTTAAATATTAATAATAATAAAAAACAAATAGAAACATATATAACCCGGTTAGCACAGCTTGCTCGTGCTGTAGGCATTCATTTAATTATAGCAACACAACGTCCATCCGTAGATGTAATTACGGGATTAATAAAATCCAATTTTACTGCAAGAATTGCATTTAAAGTAAGTTCTAAAATAGATTCTAGAACTATATTAGATTGCACCGGTGCTGAACAATTAGTAGGAAAAGGTGATATGCTATTTTCTAATAGAAATGAATTGATACGATTACAATGTCCGTTTCTGGAATTATCAGATTTAAAAAAAATTGTTGATTTTTATGAAAATAATAATAAAAAAAATGAATACTTTTTTTTGCCAGAACCGGATATGATAGATAGATAAATCAATAAGTTTTAATTAAAATTTATCATGATAATAAAAAAACTGGATTTATACATGATTCGATTATTTATAGCTCCTTTTTTAATTATTTATTCTACAATATTTATTATTTTTATGATCCAATTTTTTTGGAGTCAAGTAGATGAACTCACAGATAAAAATGTTAGTGTTCTTATAATATTAAAATTTGTATTTTACTTTGGGATATCTATTCTTCCATTAGTAACTCCTATTGCTTTATTATTGACTTCTATTATAATATTTGGGGACTTTTCAGAAAATCAAGAATTGATCGCTATCAAATCTTCTGGAATCTCTCTTTTTCGTATAATGATCCCTATTTTATGGGTTACCTTTGTTTTATCCATTGGATTGTATTTATTTTCAGATTTTGCTATTCCAAAAGCGAAAATGAAAGCTAAAAAATTAGGATATCAAATATCATTAACTCATCCATTTTTAAAATTAAAAGAAGGAATTTTCGTAAATATTTTACCAAATTTTTTCATAAAAATTGATAGAAAATCAATAAATAATAATTATTTACATAATATATTTATTTTTTTTTATGAAAAAAATTCGCTTGTTAATACTATCCTTTCTCAAAAGGGAGTTTTAATCCCTGATAAAGAGAATGAATCTATTCAATTGAAATTAATAAATGGAGTTTTATATAGTGAAAATGAAACAAAAAAAAAACAATATTCTTATCAAATTATAGAATTTGATACTTTAATTCAAAATTTTAAAATTCCTTCAGAATCAAAAATGAAAAACTTAGATGACTATGATTTTTATCAAACTCTTAATACAAAAAATCTTATTAAAAAGATTAACTTTTTAAAAAAATATAAAAATACCTACGAAAAGAAAATATACTTAGCCAAGCTGCAATTAGAATTGCAAAAAAAATTTACATTTCCAGTAACATGCATTATAATGTTTCTTATTGGAGCGCCATTAGGCGCTATTATCAGAAAAGGAGGAATAGGTTATCCAACTATGATAGCAATGATTATATTCATCATCTATTATACTTTACTAACTATCACTCAAAATAAAGTAGAAAAAGCCGAAATATGTCCATGGATAGGAGCTTGGGTACCAAATTTTATTTTTTTCCCAATAAGTATATGGATGACTTATAAAACTGTAATGGATGATTTTTATATATAATTAAATTAAATAGATATGGTTTTTGATTCAAATCAAAATTTGAATGGTATTGAAGAGGCCATACAGGATATCAAAAATGGAAAAATTATTATTGTGGTTGATGATAAAAATCGTGAAAATGAAGGAGATTTTATAGTAGCTGCTGAAAAAATAACTCCTAAAATTGTAAATTTTCTCATTACTCATGGTAGAGGATTAGTTTGTGTCTCTTTAACAGAAGAAAAATGTGATCAATTAGAACTTCAAATGATGGTAAAAAATAACACAGATCCTAGAAAAACGGCTTTCACCGTATCTGTAGACTTGCGAGGCTATGGCGTTAGCACTGGCATTTCTGTTTCAGATAGAGCGAAAACTATTTTTTCCTTAGTTAATGAAGTAAAACCAAGAGTATTTAACAAACCAGGACATATATTTCCTCTCCGTGCAAAAAAAGGAGGTGTCTTAGTAAGACCTGGACATACAGAGGCTGCTATTGACATAACTCAAATGGCAGGATGCATTCCTGGAGGAGTATTGGTAGAAATACTAAACAAAAACGGATCTATGGCTCGTTTACCACAATTGATTCAAATAGCCAAAAAATTTCATATGAAAATTATATCTATAGAAGATCTTATTAAATATAAGATAAAATGCGGTCTGGACGGGATTTGAACCCGCGACCCCATGCGTGACAGGCATGTATTCTAACCAACTGAACTACCAGACCAAAAATTCATTAAAGCATCTAATTTTTTTCTTATGTCTTCTTTAGAAAGAATCCCAATATGGATATCTTTTTTTTCTCCATTTTTAAAAAAAATCATAGTAGGAATACTACGTATCCCATATTTATCAGAAGTTTTTGGATTATTATCCACATTCAACTTAAAAATTGACACTTTTGTATGATATTCAGAAAATATTTCTTCTAATAAAACAGATAAAGCCTTACATGGAGCACACCATGGGGCCCAGAAATCTACTAGAACAGGTTTTTCTGATTTAGAAATCAACTTTTCAAAATTGTCATCGTTTATTTCTTGTAACATATTTTTAAATAAAAAACATAACAAACAAATTTACCTTTTTTGTTTTAAATTCAAAAGTTAAAATCTTTCAACAAACAGATATAAATATCTATTCCCTCCATGATTTCTGAAATCAAAACATATTCATTAGGCGTATGAGAACGTACACTATCTCCTACTCCCATTTTAATAGTAGAAAAAGGCATTATGCTTTGATCCGAAAGAGTAGGAGATCCATAAGTTTTTCTTCCTACTAATTTAGCTTTTAAAACAATAGGATGCATAGGATTTATAAAAGATGAATTTAAATGAGAAGAACGTGGATTCATTTTAGAATGAATTTTTTTTCGTATCATCTCAATCAATTCCTCATTTCTATATAATTCATTAGTTCTGATATCTATGACAAAAGAACAAATATCAGGAATGACATTATGTTGTATTCCTCCTTGTATTTGAGTTACATTTAAAGTAGTAGAACCTAGTAAATCCGACTTTTTATCAAAATAAAAGTTCCTCAAGCGTTCTATATCTTTTGTGGCTATATAAATAGCATTGATTCCTGTATTTCTCGCAGAGTGTCCTGTTTTTCCTTCAGCTACACAATCTAATACTATTAACCCTTTTTCAGCAATAGCTACTTGCATTTGTGTTGGTTCTCCAACAATTCCTAAGTCTATAGATCCCAATTCATGTAAAATTGATCTTACACCTGAAGAACCAGATATTTCTTCTTCTGCAGTAATAGAAAGTATTAATCTATAAGGTAATTCCGATAAATTACTTAAATATATAAAAGTAGATATCAATGAAACGATAGAAGCTCCAGCATCGTTACTGCCTAATCCAATTAGTTTATCTTCTTGTTTGATCGCTGTAAAAGGATCAGTTTTCCAATTTTTTCCTGGTTTTACCGTATCATGATGAGAATTTAATAATATGGTTTGTATATCTTCTTGTTTAGAATAATTATTATTTTCAGTCCATATATTGTTAAATTTTCTTTTTACATGAAATCCATATTTATGAAGATAATCCTCTATTAGGAAAGAAACCTTATTTTCTTGTTCAGATATAGAAGGCGTATTGATGATCTGTATTAGAAGTTGTATGGCTTCTTCTTTTAAAACTTTTAAATCGACTACAGACATAGCTTGGTCTTATTATTCACATCATTTAAATGGTTAGGTTGGCCTATACTGACCTTGGATACTCCATTTTTTAATGCAAAAAAAGCATTTTCCAATTTAGGAATCATTCCATTTGTTATGGTATGATTTTGTTTCATTTTTTGAAATAAATGAAAATTGATTTCTTTAAAATAAGATTCCGAATCTTTCACATCTCGTAAAACCCCTTTTTTTTCAAAACAAAAATGTAACTCTACTTCACAATCTTTATCTTTTTCCTTAGCTAAGGATATAGCAATATAAGCAGCTATTGTATCTGCATTTGTATTGAGTAGATTTCCGATTCCATTATGTGTGATAGAACATAATACAGGAATGATATTATTTTTTAATAAAAATTTTATTAAATGTGTATTGACACTTTTCACATTAACATCTCCCACATATCCATAATCAATATTTGTCATTTTACGTAAATATGATTTAATGCAATTTCCATCAGCTCCACATAAACCTAAAGCGTTACAATGATAAGATTGTAATATTGCCACGATATTTTTATTAATTACTCCTGCATAAGTCATAACTACTATATCCAAAGTTTCTTTATCTGTTATTCTTCTCCCTTGTATCATTTTTGGTGAAACCCCCATTTTTTTTGAAATAAAATCCGCTTTTATTCCTCCTCCATGAATCAACACTTTATATCCTTGTAGTTTACAAAAAGCCTCCAAAGAATCATGAAGACACTTACGGTCATTAATTAAATGTCCTCCAATTTTGACTATGTGGATTTTCATGATAAAGATTGTAACATTCTTAAAAAAATTATTTGCGAAGCATAAATTCTGTTTTTTGCTTGTTCTAATACAATGGAATATTTACTGTCTAAAACCGCATCTTCCACTACTACATTTCTCCTTACAGGCAAACAATGCATAAATTTAGCTTGATTGGTTAGTTTCATTTTATTTTCAGTAATCATCCAATCTGAATTTTGACAAAGCATTTTTCCATAATCTAAATAACTACTCCAATTTTTAGCATAAATAAAATCTGCATTTATAAATGCTTCATTTTGATTATGTGTCGTATAAACTCCATTAGAAAATTTTTTATGTAGATTATATTTTTCTGGACACGTAATTGTAAAATTTATCTGTTCTATTTTTGATATCCATTGAGAAAAAGAATTCGCAACGGAATGAGGCAATGATTTTACATGAGGAGCCCAACTTAATACTACTTTACATCTTTTTTTAAAAAAAGATGTAAATTCTGCAATAGTCATAACATCTGCTAAAGATTGTAAAGGATGTAAAGTTGCACTTTCCATGTTAACTACTGGTACTCTGGAATAATTTAATATTTTATTAAAAATAATTTCTTGATAATCATAATCTTTATCTAACAGGTTTGGAAAAGTTCTTACTGCAAGAATATCACAATAGACACTCATCACAGAAATAGCCTCTTTAAGATGTTCTTGTGTGAGATTCATAACGCTTCCGTCATTCATTTCAATTGTCCAAGAATCCCTATGAACATCTAATATCCAAGTATCGCATCCTAAGTTAAAAGCCGCTTTTTGACAACTAATTCTTGTACGTAAGCTAGGATTGAAAAAAACCAATCCGATTGTTTTATTTTTTCCAATATGATGAAAATCATATGGATGCTTTTTCAAAATAAGAGCATCTTTAATGAGATCATGTACATTGATAACATCTTCAACACTAAAAAATTTTTTCATAAATTTATTTATATTCAGTATTCATCCCAAGCTTTTATAAATAATTGATCTGTAGATAAATTACAGAATGCTTGTATAAAAGCTTTTGCCAAACGGGCATTAGTGAGTAAAGGAATATTAAAATCGACAGCATAACGTCTAATAGTATAATCATTATTTAACTCTGATTTGCTTAGATTTTTTGGAATATTAATAATAAGATCCAATTTTTTATTTTTTATTAACTCAAGAACATTTGAATATTTCTTGACATTAGGCCAATAAACTTTTATTGAAGGAATTCCATTATGGGATAAAAAACTATTAGTTCCTTCTGTCGCAAACAATATATATCCTTTTTTATGCAAAAGTTTTACAACTTCTAAAAGATCTAATTTAGATTCAATAGGGCCTCCAGATATCAATATATTTTTTTTGGGAACAGTATAGCCTACAGAAAGCATAGATTTTAAAAGCGCTTCATCAAAAGTATTTCCTAAACATCCCACTTCTCCTGTAGAAGCCATATCTACACCTAAAATAGGATCTGCATCTTGCAAACGGGAAAAAGAAAATTGAGAAGCTTTTACCCCCAAAAAATTTGTAATAAAAAAATTAGGTTCTATTTTATTTTTCTTTTTTCCAAGAATAACTTGAGTAGCTAATTCAATCATATTAAAATGAGAAATTTTTGATACAAAAGGAAAACTTCTGGAAGCTCTCAAATTGCATTCAATTACTTTTACTTCATTATCTTTAGATAAAAATTGAATATTGAAAGGTCCAGATATATTAAAATATTTGGATATTTTTTCAGATATACGAATAATTTCTTTTAATGTAGATAAATATAAATTATGTGGAGGATATACTAATGTTGCATCTCCTGAATGTACTCCTGCAAATTCTACGTGTTCTGATATAGCATAATACAAAATTTCTCCATTTTGAGAAACAGCATCTAATTCAATTTCCTTAGCATTTTGAATAAATTCTGTAATAACTAATGGATATTCAGAAGAGATGGATACTTTATCACGAAGATAATGCTGCAGTTCTTCTTGATTAGAAATAACATTCATATCCGCTCCAGAAAGAACATAAGAAGGTCTAACCAATATAGGAAAATCTACTTCTTTTATAAATTTATGAATAGCATCAAAATCTGATAATTCTTTCCATCTAGGTTGTCTAATTTTTAAATGATCCATAGCATTAGAAAATTTATATCTATTCTCTACTTTATCAATGGAAACAGGAGAAGTTCCTAAAATTTTAACCTTTTTTTCATAAAGTTTTAAAACTAAATTATTAGGAATTTGCCCTCCCATGGAGACAATTGTTCCTTTAGGTTTTTCTAGTTCAATAATATCTAATACACGTTCTAAAGTCAACTCTTCAAAATATAATCTATCACATACATCAAAATCGGTGCTGACAGTTTCCGGATTATAATTTATCATTATGGATCTATAAGATTCCTTATGAATCGTATTTAATGCATTGACACAACACCAATCGAATTCAACACTACTTCCAATTCTATAAACACCAGATCCTAATGTAATGACAGACTTTTTATCCTCTTCGTAAATAATATCATGTTGAATCGCATGATATGTTAAATATAAATAATTTGTATACGCCGGATATTCAGACGCTAAAGTATCAATTTGTCTTACATATGGAACTATATTTTTTACTTTTCTACGTTCCCTTATTTCTTGCTCTAAATTAAAAATATTGTAATCTCTATTTTTTTTAAAAAAAATACTAGCTATTTGTATATCAGAGAATCCTTCTCTTTTGGCTTTTCGTAACAATTCTTCTGGAAGATCTCTAAAATTATCAAAACGATCTATCTTTTTTTTTGTTTGAAAAATATTATCAAGCTGGTATAAAAACCATGGATCAATCTTTGTTAAATGATGTATTTCTTTTATGGAAATACCTGATTCTAAAGCCTCTTCTAAAAAGAGAATTCTTTGGTCTGTAGGTTTTTTTAGATATTCTTTTAGTAATCGAACAGATTTCAATTTCTTTTTATTCATAACATTAATAAATCCTTGCATGCCTATATCTAACATCCGAATTCCTTTTTGTAAGGCTTCTTCAAAAGAACCTCCAATAGCCATAACTTCTCCTACACTTTTCATACTACTTCCAATTCTATTAGAAACACCATAAAATTTTTTTAGATCCCATCTAGGAATTTTACACACGACATAATCCAATGCAGGTTCAAAAAAAGCCGAAGTATTTCTAGTTATAGAATTTTTTAATTCGTGCAATCCGTATCCTAAAGATAATTTAGCCGCAACAAAAGCTAAAGGATAACCTGTAGCTTTAGAAGCAAGAGCGCTAGAACGAGAAAGACGCGCATTAACTTCAATTACACGATAATCTTCTAAACTAGGATTTAACGCAAACTGAACGTTACATTCTCCTATTATATGAAAATCTCTAGCTATATATATCGCTAGTTTTCTTAAACTATAATATTCAGAATTTGTTAGAGTTTGCGAGGGGGCTACAACAATACTTTCTCCTGTGTGAATTCCTATAGGATCAAAGTTTTCCATATTGCATACAGCAATACAATTATCATACTGATCTCTAAGAATTTCATATTCAATTTCTTTCCATCCCTCTAAATATTCTTCAACAACAATTTGAGAAGAATAAGAAAAAGCTTTATTTACTATCTTTTTTAAATCATTAACATTTTTAGCGAAACCACTTCCTAAACCACCAAGGGTGTAAGCTGATCTAATAATAATAGGAAATCCTATTTCTAAAGCATAGGAAATTGCATCATCCATAGAATGAGCAACAAAACTTTTTGCCGTTTTTATGTTAATGCAAGTTAACCGATTCCTAAATAAGTTTCTATCTTCACTGTGAATAATAGATTCAATAGAAGTTCCTAAAACTTTAATTTTATATTTTTCTATAATTCCTTCTTGAAAAAGTTGAATTCCACAATTCAATGCAGTCTGTCCACCAAAAGACAATAAAATTCCTTTTGGCCTTTCCTTATCTATAACACGTTTAATAAAAAATAGAGTTAAAGGAAGAAAATAAACTTTATCAGCAATTTCTTTTGAAGTTTGAACTGTGGCAATATTTGGATTAATCAATATAGTATAAATTCCCTCCTCTTTAAGGGCTTTTAATGCTTGTGTCCCAGAATAATCAAACTCACCAGCTTCTCCTATTTTTAATGCACCTGATCCCAGGATAAGTACTTTATCTATTTTCATACTAATTTTGAAAGATTAAAGATTCTTTAATTATTCATTTTGTTAATTGAATCTATAAAAAAATCGAATAAAAATTCGGTATCTTTAGGTCCACTTGAAGCTTCTGGATGAAACTGTACAGAAAAAAAAGGTTTATCATTATGAATGATTCCTTCGCAAGTATCATCATTTAAATTTTTAAAAAATATTTTCCATTCTTTGGAAAGATTTTTTGCATCCAAAACATATCCATGATTTTGCGATGTGATAAAACTTTTTCCTGTTTCTAACGAAAAAACTGGTTGATTATGACTCCTATGTGCATATTTCAATTTATAAGTATCTCCTCCTGCCGCTATACCTAAAAGTTGATTTCCCAAACATATGCCAAATATAGGTTGTTTTTTTTTCATAGCTACACGAAGATAATGTATAGGTTTCTTATAAACCTTAGGATTTCCAGGCCCATTAGAAAGAATCAATCCATCATATTCTTCTTTCGTAAAATCATAATCCCATGGGACTCTGATTACAGAACAATTTCTTCTTAAAAGACAACGTAATATATTATTCTTTAACCCAAAATCTACAAGTAATATTTTGTATTTCCCATTTCCATATATAATTTTTTCGTGTATCGATACTTTTTCAGAAAGATTTTCTTGATTCGGATCATAAAAAGGAAGATCTTCATTTTCCATTAGAATTTTCCCTAACATGGATCCTCCATTTTTTCTAAGTTTTTTTGCAATAAATCTAGTATCTACACCATATAATCCAGGAATTTTATTTTCATACAACCAATTTGATAGAGATTGATTCATATTCCAATGATACGGACGATTAGAATAATAAGAAATAATAAGTCCGGATACTTGAATTCTATCGGATTCATAAAATTCAGAAATAGATTCTTTACTACAAGAAGAAGATGGAATTCCATAATTCCCTATTATGGGATAAGTATAAGTAAGGATTTGACCTTTGTAAGAAGGATCTGTAATACTTTCTGTATAACCGGTCATAGCTGTATTAAATACAACTTCTCCAGAAGAGGATACTGGTGCTCCAAAATGATAAGCTTCATACCGAGTTCCATCTTCTAATACAAGTATCGCTTTTTTTATTATTTTATGGTTTTCCATGTTTTTATCTAATATCTAAATAGATACGCTAAGGCATTCTTTAACTTTTTTAGGAATAATTTTATATGATTTTCATTAATATTTAATGGAGGAAGTAATCGTAAAACATATGGATTGCTAGACGTCCCAACAAACACTTTTTCTTTATAAATTAAAAGATTTTTTAAATCTTGAATAGGAAAATCAAATTCTAATCCGATCATCAATCCTCTTCCTCTAATTTCATTAATTTCAGGAATAAGACATAATCCTTGTAACAATATTTTTCCCATTCTTTTTGCATTTTCAATTAAATTCTCTTTTTGAATAATTTCCAACACAGTAATTCCAGCTGTACAAGCTAAATGATTCCCTCCAAAAGTCGTTCCTAACATTCCATAGTATGGTTGAAACTTAGGATGTATGAGGACTCCTCCTATAGGAAATCCATTTCCCATACCTTTGGCCACAGTAATTAAATCTGGTTTTATAGAATACAATTGATGAGAAAAAAAAGATCCTGTTCTTCCATATCCACTTTGTACCTCATCTATAATCAATACTGTATTATATTTTTTGCAAAAACTTTCGATTTTATAAAAAAAATCTGATCCAGGATCTATAATTCCAGATACACCTTGTATTCCTTCAGTAATTATAGCACAAATATCTTGATTTTTTAATTTTTTTTCTAAAGAATCAAAATCTTGATAATTTATGAATATGGTTTCATGTTGAGCATTAAAAGGGGATATCAATTTGTAGTTATCCGTTACAGATAAGCTCCCACTTGTTCTTCCATGAAAAGATCCTTTAAAAGCAATAACTTTTTTTTTACCTGTATGAAAAGAAGCTATTTTCAATGCATTTTCATTAGATTCTGTACCAGAATTACATAAAAACAATGAATACTCTTCATATCCTGAAATATTTCCAAGTAAATCAGCTAATTTTCTTTTTTGAGAAATATAAATACTATTAGAATAATAGGAGATTTCATGAATTTGTTCTGTCAAAGCTTTGATATAATATGGATGCGAATGTCCAATGGAAATGACGGCATGTCCTCCATAAAAATCCAAATACATATTTCCTTGAATATCATAAATATAAGCTCCTTTGCTTTTACTTAATTCTATATTTAAAGTAGGATAAACGTCAAATAATTTCATTAAAAACGAACGGATTTTAATCTTAAACCACAAGTTTCATCTAAATCAAACATAAGATTCATATTTTGTACGGCTTGACCAGAAGCTCCTTTTATAAGATTATCTATAATGCTTATAACAATCAATTGATCTTTCTCTTTAATAAGATATAAAATACATTTATTAGTATTGATCACTTGTTTAATATCAATATTGATATCAGAAATCTTTACAAATGGATGATTTTTATAATATTCTTTATATATTTCTTGATTCTTTTCCAAAGAAAGAACAGAATGAGTATATAAAGTCGTTATAATTCCTCTAGAAAAATTACCTCTGTAAGGTACAAAATAAATTTTAGAATAAAAATTGTTTTGTACTTGATGAATAGTTTGTTCAATTTCCTGCAAATGCTGATGTTGAAAAATTTTATAAGCAGAAATATTGTTATTTCTCCAACTAAAATGATTAGTATCATTCAGTTTTCTTCCAGATCCTGTAGAACCTGTTATGGCGCTAATATGAATATTTTTTTTTAATAATTTATTTTTAGCTAATGGCAAAATAGCTAAAAGAATAGCTGTGGCAAAACATCCAGGATTGGCTATATTATGAGATTTCTTAATTCTTTCTTTTTGCCATTCTGGTAATCCATAGACAAAATTTCTATTGTTAAAAACGGATTGAATTTTGATTCTGAAATCTTGACTCAAATCAATCACTTTTATATTTTCTGATATATTATTCAATTCTTTTCTAGATTCTCCATGTCCAGAACAAAGAAATACAATATCTATTTTTTTGCTTAAATCACGGTTGAACTTTACATTTTTCATTTCTCCTAATAAATCTTGATGAACCAAATGAATTAATTCTCCTGAATGACTTTTGCTAACTATATTTTTAATACTAGTTTTTGGATGATGAATCATCAATCTAATCAATTCTCCAGCAGTGTATCCAGCCCCTCCTATAATTCCTATTTCAATCATTTTTCTTTTTTATTTAAATTGTGATACATTTTCATTTGATTGCTCAAAATTTTTGTAAACCCCTTAACATCTTCAGCTGTCCAAGCATAATTCATTTCTCCATATTGAGCCATATTATAATGAGAAGATGTCATTAAATCAAACTTAGATTTTATTCCTACTAAATGAAATCTATAAGGATAAAGAATAACATCTACAGTTCCAGTTAATCTTTCTTGTGTGCTTTTTAGAAATTTTTCTATATCCCGCATGACAGGATCTAAGTATTGAGCTTCATGAAGTAACATCCCATACCAATTGGATAATTGTTCTTTCCAATAAAGTTGCCATTTTGTAAGAATATGTTTTTCCAATAAATGATGAGCTTTTATAATAATAATAGCAGCTGAAGCTTCGAACGCAACTCTTCCTTTAATCCCCAAAATAGTATCTCCTATATGGATTCCTCTTCCTATAGCAAATTCTGATGCGATTTTTTCAATTTTTATTATATTTTTTATAGGTTTTCCTCTCTCTTGATTGACACTTACTAATTCACCCTTTTCAAATTCTAATTCTAAATTCTCACTTTTTTTTCTACTTAATTTTGTTGGATAAGCTTCTTCCGGAAAATCATGATAAGAAGTCAAAGTCTCTTTTCCTCCTATACTCGTTCCCCAAATTCCTTTATTGATAGAATATTTAGCTTGATCCCAACAAATGGAGACCCCTTTATCTTGCAAATATTCAATTTCTTCTTTTCTAGACACCTTCATATCTCTTATCGGAGATAAAGTTATTTTTTCTGGACAAATAATTTGAAAGGCTATATCAAATCTAATTTGATCGTTCCCTGCTCCTGTACTTCCATGAGCAATTGCTTTTGCTTGAATATAAGTGGCGTATTGTGCTATTTTAATCGCCTGAAAAATTCTTTCTGAACTTACAGAAAGTGGATAAGTATTATTTTTAAGAATGTTTCCGAATATAAGATATTTTATACAATTTTGATAATATTCTTCTATAGCGTCAATAGTCTTGTGCGATTTAGATCCAATGCTTAAAGCTCTTTCTTCAATTTTTAATAATTCATCTTTTTTAAAACCTCCCGTATTAATAATAACTGTATGAACTTCATATTTTTTTTCCTGTATTAAATATTTTAAACAATAAGAGGTATCTAAACCACCACTATAAGCTAAAACAATTTTATCTCCAGTAGATAAAGAACTTTTATCTTTTTTATTGTTTTTATTCATATACGGATTGTATAAAAGACCTGTGCATAAACACATTTTTCTTTGATTTCTGGTTAAAATATCAAAATTTGCACAACTTTGACATCCTTTCCAAAACTTTTCTGAATGAGTCAATTCACTAAAAGAAACAGGTTTAAAACCCAATTCTGTATTGATTTTAATAACTGGATTACTTGTTGTAATACTAAAAATTTTAGAATTTGGAAATTTTTCTCTGGAAAGTTTAAAAATTTCAATCTTAATAATTTTAGCTAATCCTTGTTTTCTAAATTCAGGAAAAACAATTAAACCGGAATTAACGACAAATTCTTCGTTCTGAAAAGTTTCAAGGTAGCTAAACCCCGCTAATTTTTCATCAAAAAAAGCAATTACCGCATTTCCATGAATCATTTTTGATTTAATATACTCTGGATCTTTTTTTGCGATTCCAGTCCCCCTTATTTTTGCTGATTCCTTAATTTTTTCGCAAATTAAGAAAGCATATTTCGTATCCTCTTCATGAGATACTCTAACTTTTATTTTCATCTTTACTTTATAAGAACCCACGTAAAATAAAGATAAGTAACTAAGGAAAAAAATAAATGCGTTGTACCGATTGGTAGTTGCAGTATGAATGATACTTCATATATTTTTCTTTTCTATTCTATGCCCAAATACAAATTTAATAAAGTCTTTTTAATTATTTAATTAATTGAAAGGTTTTAGTTTAAACAAAAATCTAACCCTTTTATTTCTTCCAATTTTTTTAAAAAACTTGAATTAATATTAATTTCATATTTTATAGATTCAAAATTTAAAAAAATTTGATCTACTTTATCATAAAGAACTATATTCAATTTCTTATTTCCTATTTGTTGAGAAATAAGTTTTTCAATATCATTAATAAATTCATTATTTAAACAGTTTATATTGATTTTAATTATAAGTTTATGTACCAATTTTTTTAAAATATTTTGTAAATTTTCCATATATAAAATATTTATTTTATATTTTTGATATCTTGATTTTTCAATAGAAAAACATAAATACAACGGATTATTTTGAATCAAAAAAGGTTCATATTTCAAATATTGTTGTCCGTAAATTTTGAATTCTTTAGAAGAATTATAATCTTCTAATAAGAAAATACCATATTTAATTCCATTTTTTATATATGTTTTTTTTTCTATTTTGGATAAAATTCCACATACACACATTTTTTTTCCTATAAGTAGAGATTCTTGCTTATTTAATTGTTCTAAAGAGATATTCGTAAAATATTTTATTTCATAATAAAAATCATCTAAAGGATGTCCAGAAGTATAAACACCTAATACTTCTTTTTCTTTAGATAATTTATATATATTACTCCATAAATTACATTTCATGAGAATAGGTTGATCTACTTTATTTTTTGTTTTTTGTGATTTGGACCCAAATCTAATAATTTTTTCTAAAGTACTTAATTTATCATCAAATCCAATATGAAAATATTGTTCTCTATCAATATGAAAACTGTCTAAAGATCCAGATAAAATTAAACTTTCTAAAGTTTTTTTATTCACTACACGTAAATCTATTCTTTTAACCAGATTAAAAATAGAGGTATAGGGTCCGTTTTTTTTTCTTTCTTGAAGAAGAATTTTTACAGCATTCTTTCCAATTCCTTTTATTCCCGCAAGACCAAATCTAATATGATTAGAATCAGTTACTCTAAAAAAAGAATCACTTTCATTTATATCTGGACTGATTACAGATATACTCATTTTTTTGCATTCTTCTATAAAAAAAGTAAGCTGTTTAATGTTCTGCATATTATTGCTTAATACAGAAGCCATATATTCACATGGAAAATGTGCTTTTAAATAAGCAGTTTTAAAAGCTATATAGGCATAACATGTCGCATGAGATTTATTAAAAGCATAACAAGAAAAATATTCCCAATCTTTCCATATTTTTTCTAAAATATTTTTAGGATAACCTTTTTTCATAGCTTGATGTAGAAATAAATTTCTCATTTTATTGAGTTTTTCTTTTTGTTTTTTTCCCATAGATATTCTAAGAATATCCGCTTCTCCTTTACTAAAATCAGCTATTTTTTGGGCTATTAACATGACTTGCTCTTGATATATTGTTATTCCGTAAGTTTCTTTCAAAAATTCCTCCATTTCTGGTAAATCATAGGTAATTGCTTCTTTTCCATGTTTTCTAGATATGAAATTAGGAATGTATTGTAAAGGACCTGGTCTATACAATGCGGTCATTGCAATTAAATCATCAAATTTATCAGGTTTTAACTTACGTAAATATTTTTGCATTCCTGGAGATTCATATTGAAAAACGGCTACAGTTTCTCCTTTTTGAAAAAGATGATAAGTTTTCTCATCTTTGAGAGAAAATGAATCCTCTGTAAGAGGAATATTTTCACATCTTTTTTTGATAATATTTATAGCGTCTTTAATAATAGTAAGGGTTTTTAATCCCAAAAAATCCATTTTCAATAATCCAACATGTTCTACCACATGATTATCAAATTGCGTAAGCAATAAATCTGATTCTTTTGACACAGATACTGGAATATATTCTTGAATATCATATGGACTGATTATGATCCCACAAGCGTGTACTCCTGTACTTCTTATAGTTCCTTCTAAAATTTCTGCTTGTTGTAAAACTTTACCTTCCAATGTATTTCTATTTTTTGCAAAATCCCTCAATTTTTGTACATTATTCATCTCTTCTTTATTGATTATCTTTTCTATGGTGTTTTTTTTAGATAAAATTACTTTTAATGAAAGCATATTAGGAACCATTTTTGCGATACGATCTGTTTCTTTTAGAGATAAATCTAATACACGTCCGGTATCTCTAATGGATGATTTCGCCCCCATAGTTGCATATGTTATAATTTGTGCAACTTGATGTTTCCCATATTTTTGAACAACCCATTCAATAATTTTCTCACGTCCCCTGTCATCAAAATCAATATCAATATCTGGTAAAGAAATTCTGTCCGGATTTAAAAATCGTTCGAAAAGAAGATGATATTTTATTGGATCTATATTGGTTATTTCTATACAATAAGCAACAATAGATCCTGCTACTGATCCTCTACCAGGGCCGACTGAAATATTCATTTTTTTAGCTTGAGAAATAAAATTATGAACAATGAGAAAATAACCAGGATAGCCAATTTTTTCTATTGTTTTTAATTCAAAAAGAATTCTTTCTTGAATTTTTTTAGTAATATTTTTATAACGTTTTTTGGCCCCATCAAAAGTTATTTTTTTTAGAAAACGATTTTCTCCTCTATTTCCTCCATCTATTTTGTCTATAGGATCTTCAAAAGATTTTGGAATCTTAAACTTTGGAAGTAATATTTTGTGTGAAAGATGATAAGATTCAATTTTATTAACTAATTCCTCTAGAAAATCAAAAGATTCTGGTAAATCAAAAAAAATTTTTTTCATTTCTTCTGCACTCTTGAAATAAAATTCATGGTTTGGAAAACCAAATCTATAACCGAACCCTTTTCCTATAGGGGTTAATTGTTTTTCTACATTTTTTATACAAAGTAAAATATCATGAGCATTTGCTTCTTTTTTATCTAAATAAAAAGTGTTATTTTGTATAATATATTTTACATGATATTTTTCTGAAAATTTTAGTAATATATTATTGACATGATCTTCAGCTTCTAAACCATGACGCAACAATTCTATATAAAAATCATCTCCAAAAAGATCCTTCCACCATAAGAAAACTCTCTCTGCTTTTCTTTCACCATAATTCAGAATAGTATATGGAATTTCTGAATTTAAATCTCCGGTAAGAGCAATTAAATTTTCCTTATATTTTTCTATAATTTTTTTTCCAATTCTAGGAATTCCAGCATAAAAACCTTTTGTAAAACCTAATGAACAAAGTTTCGCTAAATTATGATAACCTTTTTTATTTTTAGATAAAAGAACTTGTTGATATCGTTTATCCGGTTCTTCTTTAGTAAATTTTTTTTGTAAATAATTATCTGAAATAAATACTTCGCAACCTATGATCCCTTTGATTGATTTTTCTGGAAAATATTTTTTATTTATGGAATGAATAGCATTTAAAAAATGAAAAGATCCCATCATATTTCCATAATCAGTTATACCTACAGCTGGCATATTTAAATGTATAGCTCTTTCTACTAGAGACTGAATATCTATAGTTGAATAAAGAATAGAAAAATGGGTATGATTATGGATATGAGAATATTTTTTTTTTTTCAATTTTTCTTTCAACATATCATTTAATGCATTGTCATTTTTTAATGAAATTTTTTCTTTTTTTTCTAATAAAGTATGATCATCATTAAAAGAAACTACAGAAGAAGAAATTTTTGTAGTATATTTATTTCTGAATTTAAACAGAATATCTTCCTTTATCCCTATATCTTGATGTGATATTATTCCGATACGTAATAATTCTAAAAAAGAACGAGCTGTAGCTTTTACATCATTTTCGGCATTATGCATGTTTGGAGCTTTTTCTCCAAAAAGTTTTTGATATAATTCAGATAATGTTGGCCATTTCAGTCTTTTTCCAGTTCCTGATAGTTTGCAATAAGAAGTAGAAATTTCTTTAGTATCTAATATTTTCTTTTTTTGAAAAGAAATTTCTTTCTTTTTTCTAAAGAATTCACATTCAATAACTTTTATATCAAATTTTAAATTGTGTCCAATTAAACATTGAGATTGATCAAGAGATTTTTTAAATTCATGTAGTACAAAACTCAAATCAATTCCATATTTATCTGCTTTTTCATTAGTTATTCCATGAATTTTAAAGGCATTAAAAGGAATATCATAATGATCCGGTTTTATAATGAAGCTTTTAAATTCTATTAAATCGCCTATAACATCATGAATTTGCCATGAAATTTGCACTATTCTTGGCCAATTGTCTACATGAGTGATTGGAAAATTATAGGATACAGGTAATCCTGTTGTTTCTGTATCAACAATGAGGTACATTTTATTTCAATTAGTAGAAAAAGTTACTGAAAAATTATTAGTTTTGTATTACCTGTTTTTTATAATAATAAATAAACGAGAACACTAAAACTGCTATACTCTGGTTTCTCTGTACATGTATGTATTTTTTATGGATATGGATAGAAAACAGTGAAAAAAAATAATAAAATTATGTCTAATCAAACCGAAGAAATAAAAGGAAAATCATCCCCTTCATATGAAATAAAAAATGAAAAATTGAACGATCAGGTAAAAAAAAGTTTCGATTGGACGAAATACGAAACTCATTTAAATAATGAGACTCAAGAAGAAAGAAAAAAATTTGAAGAAATATATACAAAAACTTTACCATATGTTCAAGAATTAGAAATATATCAAGGAATTGTAACATATGTTTCGGATAAAACTATTATTGTAGATATTGGATTTAAAGCGGAAGGAGCTATTCCTATAAGTGAATTTAGAGAAAATTTTAATATTCAAATTGGGAGTAAAATAGAAGTGATGGTTGTTAAAATAGATTATAAAGGACAATGCATTCTTTCGTATCAAAAAGCAAAAATGCTAAGAAATTGGCAACGTATTAATGAAGCATATGATAAATCAGAGGTAATATTAGGTTATGTTGCGGCTAGAACAAAAGGAGGATTAATTGTTGAAATATTTGATATAGAATGTTTTTTACCTGGATCACATATCAATGTAAAACCTGTTCGGGATTATGATACTTATGTAGGAAAAACTATGGAAGTAAAAGTAGTTAAAATCAATCAAAAAACAAAAAATGTTGTAGTTTCTCATAAAGTCTTAATAGAGAGAGATATAGAGGAACAGAAAAAAGAAATGATATCAAAATTAGATAAAGGTCAAGTATTAGAAGGAAAAATAAAAAATATTCTTCCTTATGGTGCTTTTGTAGATTTAGGAGGTGTAGATGCTTTACTTCATATTACCGATATGAGTTGGCCACATATTAACCATCCTACAGAAATAGTTCAATTAGAACAGGAACTAAAATTTGTTGTATTAGGTGTAGATAAAGAGAAAAATCGTGTACAATTGGGGTTAAAACAATTGCAACCTCATCCTTGGAATTCTTTAGATCAAAATTTAAAAATAGGAAGTAAAATAAAAGGAAAAGTAAGTGTTTTAGCTGATTATGGAGCATTCATTGAAATCATACCAGGTGTAGAAGCATTATTGCATATTAGTGAAATGTCTTGGGCTACAGATTTATCTTCTCCTCAAGATTTCGTACAAATAGGAGATGAGTTAGAAGCTGTTATATTAACTATTGATCGTCAAGAAAGAAAAATGTCTTTAAGCGTAAAACAATTAACTCCAGATCCTTGGATTAATATACAAGAAAGATATCCTATAGGATCAAAACACGCTGGAGTTGTAAAAAAATTTACGAATTTTGGAGTTTTTCTAGAATTAGAAAAAGGAATCTCTGGAGTTATTTATACTAATGATCTTTCATGGATAAAAAAAATTAAACATCCTTCTGAATTTTGCAGTATCAATGATAAATTGGAGATCATTGTACTCACTTTAGATATTCAAGCTAGAAGATTAAATTTAGGACATAAACAATTAACAGAAAATCCATGGGAAAAATATGAAAAAATTTATTACGTGGGAAGTATTCACGATGGAATAATATCAAATTTATTTGATAAAGGAGCTTCTGTAAAATTTACAGAAGATCAGAAAATAGAAGCTTTTGCTCCACTACGTTTTTTAGAAAAAAAAGATGGAACTACTCTGAAGAAAGGAGAGAAAACTAATTTTAAGGTAATTGAATTTAATAAAGAAACTAAAAAAATTGTGATCTCTCATACGTCTATTTATCGTGATAAAGTTCAAAAGAAAGAACAACGTATGAGAAATAGAAAATTTGAGAGATCCACTCTTGGTGATATAGCAGGATTAGCGAAACTAAAAGAACAGATAGAAAAAGAAAAAAATAAATAGTTCTAAAATAATGGAAACACACCCTATTGCAGAAAAAGAAGGATGGAAAGTAGGAAAAGATTTTCCCGTTTGGGCTAATAATGAATTATATTTAACTACAATTAAAGGTGGATACTTATTAGATGGGGAAACTCCTTTTGAGGCATATAGAAGATTGTCAAAAAATGCAGCGAAGATTTTAAGAAAACCGAAAATAGAAGGAGAATTTTTTAATATTCTTTGGAGGGGTTGGCTTATTCCTTCCACTCCTGTTATGGTAAATCTTGGAACGGAAAAAGGTTTACCCATTAGTTGTTTCTCTGGAAGAATTGGGGACAGTATGTACGAAATATATAGAAAAAATTTAGAAATGGCTATACTTAGTAAACATGGTGGAGGGACATCTTATGATTTTAGTTTAGTTAGACCTGTTGGAAGTTCGATAAAAAATGGAGCATTAGGGACTTCTGATGGAATAATTCCTTTCATTAAATCATATGATAGTGCTATAGTAGCCAGTAAACAAGGTAGAACACGACGAGGAGCTGTGGCTATTTATTTAAATATCGAGCATAAAGAATATCCAGAATTCTTAAAAATCAGAGAACCTAAAGGGGATATTAATCGTCAGTGTCATAATGTTCATCAAGGTGTAATCATTTCTAATTCTTTCATGGAAAAAGTATTAAAAAAAAATGGAAAAGAACGAGTTTTATGGATTGATACTCTTAAAGAACGTGTTCAAACTGGAGAGCCATATCTTTTTTTTCAAGAAAATGCTAATAAAAATATTCCAGAAAATTGGAAAAAACACGGATTAAAAATCCATCATAGTAATCTTTGTTCAGAAATTATGTTACCAACAGATGAAAATCATACACTTGTATGTTGTCTTTCTTCTTTGAATTTATATAGGTATGTAGAATGGAAAAATACAAATACTGTTTTTTATGCCATTTTATTTCTTGATGCAGTTATGCAAGAATTTATTAATAAAGGGAAACATATACGGGGAATAGAGGACGCAGTTCGTTTTGCAGAAAAAAGTAGAGCTTTAGGTTTAGGTACTTTAGGCTGGCACTCATATTTACAATCTAACATGATTCCTTTTATATCTATACAATCTGAAATATTAACTCATGATATATTTAGATACATACAATTAGAATCTCAAAAAGCCACTAAGTATTTAGCTAAAGAATATGGAGAATCTGAATGGAATATAGGAACAGGAAAGAGAAATTTGACTTTAATGGCAATGGCTCCTAATAGGAGTTCTGCAAAATTAGCTGGTGGTCTCTCTCAAGGCGTAGAACCTATAGCGGCAAATATATATGTAGATGATGATTCTAAAGGAATGCATATTCGTAAGAATCCTTATTTAGAAAAAATACTTATAAAAAATGGATATAATCTTCCAGAAGTTTGGGAACAAATTGCAAATGAAAAAGGATCTTGTCTTGGATTGACAGCTCTTAGTGAAAGACAGAAAAATGTTTTTAGATGTTTCAAAGAAATTAATCAATTAGAATTAATTAAGCAAGCTAGTATACGACAAAAATATATTGATCAAGGTCAAAGTATTAATCTTTCTTTCCATCAAAATACTCCAGCAAAATATATAAATAAAGTACATCTTGAAGCTTGGAGGATCGGCTTAAAAAGCCTTTATTATTATAGAAGTGAAAGTATTCTTCGTGCAGACGCTAAAAATAGAGATTTGTATTCGGAAAGCTTGTTATAACTTGTTATAAATAGAAAAAAAAAGAGGGCAGCGACTTACTCTCCCAGAATTAACCAGTACCATCAGCGCTAATGCGTTTCACTTCTCTGTTCGGAATGGGAAGAGGTGGGGCCACATTGCTATAACCACCCATAAAAAATATTAAAAAATAAGACATAGCATAATATACATACGAGAAATTAAAAAGCTTACGGGTAATTAGTACTACTCAGCTGTGACATTACTATCTTTACACTTGTAGCCTATCAACGTTGTCATCTTCAACGACCCTTAAAAGAAGCCTAATCTTGTGGAGAGCTTCGCACTTATATGCTTTCAGTGCTTATCTCTTCCGAACATAGCTACTCAGCGATGCACCTGGCGATACAACTGATACACCAGAGGTTCGTCCAATTCGGTCCTCTCGTACTAGAATCAGGTCCACTCAAGCTTCTAACGCTCGCAATAGATAGAGACCGAACTGTCTCACGACGTTCTGAACCCAGCTCGCGTGCCACTTTAATGGGCGAACAGCCCAACCCTTGGGACCTTCTTCAGCCCCAGGATGTGACGAGCCGACATCGAGGTGCCGAACCTCCCCGTCGATGTGAGCTCTTGGGGGAGACTAGCCTGTTATCCCCGGAGTACCTTTTATCCTTTGAGCGATGGCCCTTCCACACGGAACCACCGGATCACTATGCCCTACTTTCGTACCTGATCGACTTGTAAGTCTCACAGTCAAGCACCCTTATGCCATTACACTCTACACACGATTACCAAACGTGTTGAGGGTACCTTTGGGAGCCTCCGTTACCTTTTTGGAGGCGACCACCCCAGTCAAACTACCCACCACGCAATGTTCTCAATTTTTTTAATTGAGTTAGATTTCAACTAAAAAAAGGGTGGTATTTCAAGGACAACTCCACATTACCTAGCGACAACGCTTCAAAGTTTCCCACCTATCCTACACATTTTTCAATCGAAATCAATACGAAGCTATAGTAAAGGTTCACAGGGTCTTTTCGTCCCATTGCGAGTAATCGGCATCTTCACCGATATTACAATTTCACCGAGCTCACGGCTGAGACAGTTTCCAGATCGTTACACCATTCGTGCAGGTCGGAACTTACCCGACAAGGAATTTCGCTACCTTAGGACCGTTATAGTTACGGCCGCCGTTTACTGGGGCTTCAGTCAAAAGCTTTGCCAAAGCTAACCTTCTTCTTTAACCTTCCAGTACTGGGCAGGTGTCAGACCCTATACATCATTTTTCAATTTAGCAGAGTCCTATGTTTTTGATAAACAGTCGCCCGGATCTCTTCGCTGCGGCCTTTTTTCTTTCAAAAAAAGGCTACCTTTCTCCCGAAGTTACAGGTTTATTTTGCCTAGTTCCTTAGCCGTGAATCACTCGAGCACCTTAGGATTCTCTCCTCAACTACCTGTGTCGGTTTTGGTACGGTTCACTTTTATCTGAAGCTTAGAGGCTTTTCTTGGAAGCTCTTACCTGCGCTATCCACTCCCCCGAAGGTTTGTGGTACTATCGTAGATCAGCAAAATATACGGATTTTCCAATATATTTTATACCTAACTACTTTAACGTACACATCCGTCCGTACGCGGCAGTTTCATTACTCCGTCCCCCCTATCGCAATAAAAGTGAGTACCGGAATATTAACCGGTTATCCATCGATTACACCTTTCGATTTCATCTTAGGAACCGACTAACCCTCAGTTGATTAACATAGCTGAGGAACCCTTAGTTTTTCGGTGTGCAGGTTTCTCACCCGCATTATCGTTACTTATACCTACATTTTCTTTTGTAAAAGCTCCACTATATCTTACAATATAGCTTCTATGCTATTACAATGCTCCCCTACCGATTGAATTGATTAATTTAATCAAATCAATCCCATAGTTTCGGCGATATATTTATGCCCGATTATTATCCATGCTCAGTCACTCGACTAGTGAGCTGTTACGCACTCTTTAAATGAATAGCTGCTTCCAAGCTAACATCCTAGCTGTCTCAGTAACTAAACCTCGTTTGTTCAACTTAATATATACTTAGGGGCCTTAACTGATGGTCTGGGTTGTTTCCCTTTTGGACATGGACCTTAGCACCCATGCCCTCACTACCGTGAAACATAATAACAGCATTCGGAGTTTGTCAGGAATTAGTAGGTGATGAAACCCCTTCATCCAATCAGTAGCTCTACCTCTGTATTATTTAACACGATGCTGCACCTAAATGCATTTCGGGGAGTACGAGCTATCTCCGAGTTTGATTGGCCTTTCACCCCTATCCACAAGTCATCCGAAGACTTTTCAACGTCAACCGGTTCGGTCCTCCACTATGTGTTACCACAGCTTCAACCTGCTCATGGATAGATCACTCGGTTTCGCGTCTAATTCCTCCGACTACACGCCCTATTCAGACTTGCTTTCGCTACGGCTCCATAGCTGAACTATTTAACCTTGCCGGAAAAATTAACTCGTAGGTTCATTATGCAAAAGGCACGTCGTCACTTCACAAAAAAGCTCCGACAGTTTGTAAGCGTATGGTTTCAGGATCTATTTCACCCTTCTATTCGAAGTACTTTTCACCTTTCCCTCACGGTACTAGTTCACTATCGGTCTCTGAGTAGTATTTAGCCTTACCGGATGGTCCCGGCAAATTCAGACAAGATTTCTCGTGTCCCGTCCTAATCAGGTTACTACTTATGTAATTTTTCCATTTTGCATACAGGATTATCACCTTCTATGATTGATTTTTCCAAATCATTCTACTATAGAAAAATAGTCATTTATTGTAGACCTACAACCCCACTATAGCCTAGACCATAATGGTTTGGGCTGTTCCGTTTTCGCTCGCCGCTACTAACAGAATCACTATTGTTTTATTTTCCTCTAGATACTTAGATGTTTCAGTTCTCTAGGTTCGCCTTACTTATAAAATAATATCATACATATTAATATGATAGGTTTCCCCATTCGGAAATCTGCGGATCAGTTCGTATGTGCCAATTCCCGCAGCTTATCGCAGCTTATCACGTCCTTCTTCGCCTCTCAGAGCCAAGGCATCCACCATACGCCCTTCATTAGCTTTTTTATTTTCTCATTATTGTATATTATGTATGTCAAAGAACTTTCTAAATAAAAAAAAATGGAGAATATCGGAGTCGAACCGATGACCTCCTGCGTGCAAAGCAGGCGCTCTAGCCAGCTGAGCTAATTCCCCTTACCTCGTAATAATTTTACGTATCGTGAAAATCACGCATTTTATACGTTTTATTCATCATGTAGCACTCTAATCACTAACCATCTGAGCTTCCCCTGAAATAGTCTCGCGCGGAATTGAACCGCGGACCTCTACATTATCAGTGTAGCGCTCTAACCATCTGAGCTACGAGACTGATTACATTAATTATAAATAATAATTACAATCAATCTCCTTACTTTACTTTATTTTACTTTATAAAATTTTGCATTTTTCTTAATTAATTAAGAAAAGCTTCTAGCCTAACCCCAACATAAACTTTTAATAAGAAAAAACTCTAAAAAAAGAGATGTTCCAGCCGCACCTTCCGGTACGGCTACCTTGTTACGACTTAGCCCCAGTTATCGATTTTACCTTAAGCAGCTCCTTTTATGGACACCGATTTCAGGTACCCCCGACTTCCATGGCTTGACGGGCGGTGTGTACAAGGCCCGGGAACGTATTCACCGCATCATGGCTGATATGCGATTACTAGCGATTCCAACTTCATAGAGTCGAGTTGCAGACTCCAATCCGAACTGAGATCGGCTTTTAGAGATTAGCTTCTGATTGCCCAGTAGCAACCCTTTGTACCGACCATTGTAGCACGTGTGTAGCCCAAGGTATAAGAGCCGTGATGATTTGACGTCATCCCCACCTTCCTCTCGACTTACGTCGGCAGTCTTGCTAGAGTCCCCGACATTACTCGCTGGCAACTAACAATAAGGGTTGCGCTCGTTGAGGGACTTAACCCAACACCTCACGGCACGAGCTGACGACAACCATGCAGCATCTTGTACTCCGTCCGAAGACTAAACTATTTCTAGTTTATTCGTAGTACATTTAAACCTTGGTAAGGTTCCTCGCGTATCATCGAATTAAACCACATGCTCCACCGCTTGTGCGGGCCCCCGTCAATTCCTTTGAGTTTCAGCCTTGCGACCGTACTCCCCAGGTGGATCACTTATCACTTTCGCTTAGTCACTGAAATAAATCCAACAACTAGTGATCATCGTTTACGGCGTGGACTACCAGGGTATCTAATCCTGTTTGCTCCCCACGCTTTCGTGCCTCAGCGTCAGTATAGACTTAGTAACCTGCTTTCGCGATCGGTGTTCTGTGTGATATCTATGCATTTCACCGCTACACCACACATTCCAGCTACTCCAATCTCACTCAAGTCTATCAGTATCAATAGCCATTTTAACAGTTAAGCTGCAATATTTCACTACTGACTTAATAAACCGCCTACGCACCCTTTAAACCCAATAAATCCGGATAACGCTCGTGTCCTCCGTATTACCGCGGCTGCTGGCACGGAGTTTGCCGACACTTATTCGTATAGTACATTCACAATCCTTATCACGTAAGAATTTTTATTCCTAAACAAAAGCAGTTTACAACCCGTAAGGCATTCTTCCTGCACGCGGCGTGGCTGGTTCAGAGTTTCCTCCATTGACCAATATTCCTCACTGCTGCCTCCCGTAGGAGTCTGGTCCGTGTCTCAGTACCAGTGTGGGGGATCACCCTCTCAGGCCCCCTACCGATCACTGTCTTGGTAAGCCTTTACCTTACCAACTAACTAATCGGACGCACGCCCATCTTTTGCCGTATTGCTACTTTAATAACAGAATCATGCGATTCTGTTATACTATAGAACATTAATCTAAGTTTCCTCAGGCTATTTTCTAGCAAAAGGTAGGTTACGTACGTGTTACGCACCCGTACGCCGGTCGCCATCAAAATTTATTATAAATAAATTTAATGCTGCCCCTCGACTTGCATGTGTTAAGCCCGCCGCTAGCGTTCATCCTGAGCCAGGATCAAACTCTCCGTTGTAAAAAAAATTAGTATCAAATACGCAAAACCTTATTAAAAAATCCTGAAGCATCAGGTCTAGAAGCTTTTTATGCAAAGAACAATAAATACTATTATCGGAAATGCAAGTATACGTCTTTTTTTTTCAAAAAAAAAGTTTTGGAGTAAGAATAAATATATATATTTTTTTTCGTTAGAAAAAAAATAACCTAATTTTATATAATAATGTATTGTAAAAATTTCCTAATTCATTAACATGAGAACTTCAGATTTTGATTTTATATCTCCTTCAAATCTTCTTGCTAAATTCCCTATGCAAGAAAGAGATGAATCTAGATTAATGATTATTCATAGAAAAAATAAAAAAATAGAACATAAATTATTTAAAGATTTACATGAATATTTCGAAGAAGGAGATACTATTATTCTCAATAACACTAAAGTTTTTCCGGCAAGATTATTTGGAAATAAAGAAAAAACAGAAGCTAAAATAGAAGTTTTTCTGCTTAGGGAATTAGATCCAGAAGATAGAACATGGGATGTATTAGTTGATCCTGCAAGAAAAGTAAGGGTAGGAAACAAATTAAATTTTGGATCTGGATTAACAGGAGAAGTTATAGATAATACTACTTCTAGAGGAAGAATTTTACAACTTAATTTTGATGGAAGCCACAAAGAACTTATAAAAAAAATAAAAGAATTAGGCAAGACTCCTTTACCTAAATATATTAATAGACAACCGGAAAAAAACGATAAAGAACGTTATCAAACTATATATGCAAAAAAAGAAGGATCTGTAGCTGCTCCTACAGCAGGGCTACATTTCTCAAAACATTTATTAAAAAAATTAGAAATAAAAGGAACAAATTTAGTAGAAATCACTTTACACTTAGGATTAGGAAGTTTTTTACCAGTAGAAGTAGAAGATATATCAAAACATAAAATGGATTCCGAAAAATGTTTTATAAATGAAGAAACATGTAAAATAATAAATTTTTCTATACAAAAAAAAAAAAGAATATGTGCAGTTGGGACTTCTTCCATGAGAGCTATCGAAAGCTCTGTTTCTTCTAGTAAAAGTTTGAATCCATTTTATGGATGGACTAATAAATTTATTTTTCCTCCTTATAATTTTAGTATAGCCAACTCTATGATTACAAATTTTCATATGCCAAAATCTACATTACTAATGATGACAGTAGCTTTTGCAGGTTTTGATTTAATAATGAAAGCATATCAAATAGCAATAAAAGAAAAATATAGATTTTACTCTTATGGCGATGTTATGCTAATTTTGTAAAGATCATAAGATATCATTAATGATATTATGAAAATTATTTTAGAAAAAATAAAAACCACAATAAAAGAAGAAATAAAAGAATTCGAAAAACAATTTGAAAATATAATTAAAAGTAATATACCTCTTATAGATAGAATTACTCATTATATTATTCATAGAAAAGGAAAATTAATCCGCCCTATATTTGTTTTTTTAATAGCTAAAATGTTAGGAAAAATACAAAAAAAAACATATCATACTGCCTGTTTAATTGAGCTTATCCATACCGCTACGCTTGTACATGATGATGTTATAGACAATAGCTCCCTTCGTCGTGGTTCTTTTTCTATTAATGCTATATGGAAAAATAAAATAGCTGTTTTAATTGGAGATTACTTGCTTTCCAAGAGTCTTTTAATTGCAACAAATAATAATTATTATGATTTACTTAAAATTGTATGCAATACTATAAGAGATATGAGCGAAGGGGAATTATTACAAATGGAAAAATCAAAAAAATTAAATATTACTGAAAAAATTTATAATCAAATTATTTACCACAAAACAGCAAGTTTAATAGCAGCTTCTTGTGAAGCCGGTGCCCGTTCAGTTAATACAAATGAAAAAACAGCTTTAAAAATGAGAAAATTTGGAATTCTTACAGGAATAGCTTTTCAAATTAAGGATGATTTATTTGATTATGAAGAAAAAAACGAAAATTTTACGGGGAAACCCGCAGGAATGGATTTAAGAGAAAAAAAAATAACACTTCCACTTATTTATGCTATTCGAAACGCTTCCAAAAAGGATCAAAAGTGCATATTAGATTACATAAAAAATTATGACGAAAAAAAAAGATATAAAATCATTGATTATGTCAGAAAATATGGAGGACTGGAATATGCAACTCAAAAAATGATTAAATTCCGTAATAATGCATTAAAAATTTTAGAATTTTATCCAGAAGGTGCTATTAAAGAAACTTTAAAGATAATGGTAAATTTTGTTGTGGAAAGAACTCAATGAGTTGTAAGAATTAAATTAAAATGAAAAAAAATTTAGTAATTGTAGAATCCCCCACTAAAGCCCATACAATACAAGCATTTCTTGGAAAAAATTATTCTGTAGTATCTAGTTATGGACATATCATAGATTTACCGGAAAAAGAAATAGGAGTTAAAATTCAAGAAAATTTTAAACCTAACTATGTGATATTGTCTAAGAAAAAAAAAATTGTTGAAAATCTTAAAATATTAATAAAAAACCACGAAATTATTTGGTTAGCTTCCGATGAAGATCGAGAGGGCGAAGCTATTGCTTATCAAATTTACAAAACATTTAATATTCCTGATAAAAAATATCAAAGAATTGTTTTTCACGAAATCACGAAGAAAGCAATTTATAACGCTATAGAGAATCCACGATCAATCGATTATAATTTAGTTTATGCGCAACAAACTAGACGAATTATAGATAGATTAGTAGGATTTCAATTATCTCCTATTTTATGGAAAAAAATCAATAGAGGACTTTCTGCAGGTAGAGTTCAATCTGTCGCCGTTAGATTGATAGTAGAACAAGAAAAAAAAATTCAGAATTTTATTCCTACTCCAGTTTATCAAATAACTGGAATTTTCACTAATTCTAAAGGAAAAATAACATTCAATGCTAAACTGGAAAAAAAAATAGAAGATAAAAAAAAAATGAAAAATATTTTAACATTATGCATAAATAGCACTTTTATAGTCAAAAAAATCATTATAAAAAAAGAAAAAAAAACCCCTTCTCCTCCATTTACCACCTCTTCTTTACAACAGGAAGCCTCTAACAGATTAAATTATTCTATAGCGCAAACAATGTTATTAGCTCAAAAATTGTATGAAAAAGGATTTATCACATATATTAGAACAGATAGCACAAATTTATCAAAAAGTATATTATTAGATATAAAAAATTTTATACTTTCTTCATATGGACAGAAATATTTATCTGTAAAAGAATTTTTTAAACAAGAGAATAAGTTATCTCAAGAAGCTCATGAAGCAATACACCCTACTATCATTAATTTTGATGATAATTATTTAGATTCCTTAGATATATTTCAAAAACGTCTTTATAAACTTATATGGAAACGAACAATTTCAGGTCAAATGACAGACGCTATTATTGAAAAAAAAGATATTTATATTCAACCTTCTCGTTTGGATAATTTTTTCATTTGGACAAAAAAAACTATTTTATTTGATGGATTTACAAAGATATCAGATAAAGAAAAAAAAGAAGAGTCTAGTATTGACACTTTAAAAAAAGGCTCTTTTTTAGAAAAAAAAGAGATTATAGCTAAACAAATTATTAAAAATCATCTGCACAGATATAATGAAGCTAGTTTAGTTAAAAAATTAGAACGATTAGGAATAGGGAGGCCTTCTACTTATGTTCCTATAATTTCCACTATACAAAAAAGAAATTATGTTAGTATACAAAAAATTTCAAAAAAAATAGAAATACGTGAAACTTTTTTTTTAAAAGAAAATTCAATTCTTAAAAAGAATGATAAAATTATTGAAATAGAAAAAAATAAATTTTTTCCTACAGAAATAGGAATTTTAACCACTGATTTTTTAAAGAAAAATTTTCATGAAATAGTAAATTATAATTTTACCGCAGATTTAGAAAAAGATTTTGATGAGATAGCTAAAGGAAAACAATCTTATATTAAAATTCTTGAAAATTTCTATAGAGAATTTAACAAGAAAATACAATATGTTAAAAAGCATACCGATAAAATTCATAAAGAACGTTTTCTTGGAAAGGACCCAAAGTCTAATCAAAAAATTTTTGCAAAGTTAGCTAAATATGGTCCCATTATTCAAATGGGAGAATTTAATAAAAAAAATAAACCAAAATTTTCTCCTTTATTAAACAAACAAAAAATAGAAACAATTTCTCTTTCAGAAGCTTTGAAAATTATTCAATTGCCTAAATTATTGGGAATATTTGAAAAAAAAGAAATTTTATTAAAAATCAATAAACGTAATATTTACATTAAATATAATAATAAATCAATTCCAATTGATGAAAAAATATTTTTTGATAATTCATTGAATTTAGAAGAAGCTATTAATATTATAATTAAAAATCAAAATGAAACAAACTAAGTTACAAGTAATTATAATTCTTTAACTATCAAAATATCTTTGATTTAAATAAGTAGTAGGATAAGCTTGATCATGTCCTGTTCGTCTAACGTGATCTAAATATTTAGGAATATAAGACAAAGCTTTGACTCTATCGGATAAAGACATTCGATTCCATATATTTTCAGCCATTCTTTTTTTTCCAACTTTATATTTGTAATCTGTCCAAAAACGATTGAAAGATAAATCAGCAGGAATTTCTTCTATCGAAAAAGAAGCCCTGGTATTTCTCATTTTATTTATAATAGATTCATTATAAGGTAAATATTTACCTATCCATACATAATGAGATAAAGAAAGTCTTTCAGGGAAAATAACTTCTCTTAAAAAACCATTTAAATCATATTTAAATATGATATCACCAGATACTAAACGACTTCTAAATATATATTGTTTACCTCTCATTACTATTGATTTCATCAGCATTAATTAATTTTCTTATATGCATTAACTCAACTATTTATAATAAATATGAATAACTATTTTATTTTTATGATGAAATTTCAGATTTAAAAAAAAGTATTTTACATAATCTAGTTTAATTGCTTTAAATTAAATTATTATAGATTTAGATAGTTGTTATAAACATTTTTCATACAAACTCCACAACAGAAGTTATGGATTTTTATTTTTAAAATAATAGATTTATTATATCTTTTTTTACTTAATTCTTGACATTTTAAATTCTAATATGTAATATGTTATATATTGTCCCTACTCCTATAGGAAATTTAGAAGATTTTACTTTTAGAAGTTTACGGATATTAAAAGAGGTAGATTTAATTTTAGTGGAAAGTTATAAAACTTCCAAAAAGTTATTAAACTTTTATAATATTAAAAATAATATAAATGAATATCACATTTATAATGAACATAAAATAATTCCTTCTATTTTAAAAAAAATTAGAGAAGGAAAAAAAATAGCGTTAATATCTAATGCGGGAACTCCAAGTATATCTGACCCAGGTTTTTTGCTTATTAAATCTTGTATTAAGGCTTCTGTTCCAATAGAATGCCTTCCTGGACCTACAGCTTTTGTTCCAGCATTAGTTTGTTCAGGAATACCTACTAACGAATTTATTTTTATTGGCTTTTTACCTAAAAAAAAAAGAAAAATTAAATTAGAAAATTTATCTAAAGAAAGTAGAACTATTATATTATATGAATCACCTCATAGATTACTGAAAACATTAAACGATATGAAATATTTCTTTGGATCGGAAAGAAATATTGTCATATGTAAAGAAATATCTAAATATTTTCATAATATATTAAGAGGGAACGTAGAAAAAATGATTTTATACCATCAAAATATAGAAAAAATATTAGGCGAATATACCATTATCATTGAAAAAAATTTTTATTAAACATATTTTTTTCTTATCAAATATTCTGCAATCTGAATAGTGTTAGTAGCTGCGCCTTTACGAAGATTATCTGCTACTATCCAAATATTTATAGAATTTTGAAATGAAAAATCTTCTCGTATTCTACCTACAAATATTTCATCTTTTCCATGAGCATACAATGGCATTGGATAAATATCATCTTTTGGGTGATCTTGAATGATTATTCCTTTTCTTTTCGATAGTATTTCATATATACGATTTATACTAGGTTTTTTCCTAAATGTGATATTCACACTTTCTGAATGGCCCCCTGTAACAGGAACACGTACGGCAGTAGCCGTTATTGCTATATTATAATCATTCATTATTTTTCTTGTTTCATTTATCAATTTCATTTCTTCTATTGTATATCCTTTATCCGTAAATTGATCGCAATGAGGGATTACATTTTGATAGATAGGATGAGGATATACTCTAAAAGAGCAATTTCCATTTTTTTTTCGTTCTCTATCCAATTGATCCAAAGCTTTTTTTCCAGTTCCTGTTACTGATTGATAAGTGGAAACGATAACTCTACTAATTTCATATTCTAAATGTAATGGAAATAATACCATAACTAATTGTATTGTAGAACAATTTGGATTTGCAATAATTTTATCTTTTTCAGACAAATAAGAAGCATTGATTTCAGGAACAACTAACTTTTTGCTGGAATCCATTCTCCACGCAGAAGAATTATCAATAACTATAGATCCTATATCTGAAAATTTTGGAGCCCATTCTTTTGATACATTAGATCCAGATGAAAATAAAACAATATCAGGTTTTTTTAAAAATAAATCATATATACTAATAATTTTATATACTTTTTTTTTAAAAAATAACTCCTTGTCTACAGACTTTTCGGAAGCAGAAAGATATAACTCTTTCAATGGGAAATTTCTTTTCTCTAAAAGATCAATCATAACACGACCTACCATCCCTGTTGCTCCTACTATTCCTAATTTCATTTCATATAAATTTTTATAAAAACTTAATTTTCCATTAACTAAAACAAAGTTAGGTAAAATAATGAAAAAAGGAAAAATGATTATTTTGTCAGGACCTTCCGGATCAGGAAAAACTACTATTTCACATTGTTTACTTTCGAAATTTCCGGAATTAAAATTTTCTGTTTCATGCACTACACGATCAATTCGAAACAATGAAATACATGGAAAAGATTATTATTTTTTGTCTGTAGCCTCTTTTATATCTAGAATAAAAAAATATCAATTTGCAGAGTGGGAAGAAGTTTATCCTAAATTATTTTACGGTACCTTGAAAAGAGAAATTTATAAAAATTGGAAATTAAAACAACATGTTTTATTCGATATAGATGTAAAAGGCGGATTAAATCTAAAAAAACAATACCCCAATAATTCTTTATCCATATTTATAATGGTAAATTCTATAAATATTTTAAGAAAAAGATTGATAACAAGATGTTATGAAAATTCAGATGATTATAAAAAGAATATAAATATTCGTTTAAATAAGGCGAAAGAAGAAAATAATTACGCTAAATTATTTGATTTTGTTTTATTAAACATTGATTTATCTCAAACAAAAAAAAAAGCTATTCAAATAGTTTCTAATTTTATTTATGGAAAATAATAAAAATCGGGGTGACTGGATTTGAACCAGCGGCCACACGCCCCCCAGACGTGTACTCTAACCAATCTGAGCTACACCCCGATAAACTCCTCAGGCTGGATTCGAACCAGCGACACCCTGATTAACAGTCAGGTGCTCTAACCAGCTGAGCTACTGAGGATTTTAGGTATTTTCTCTGTTCTTATTTTGTGTCTCCCTCCTTCAAAACTTGTTACCAAAAATATTTCTACAATTTCTGTAATTTTATTTTTATTTATAAAACGCGCTGGTAAACTAATAATGTTAGCATTATTATGTTTTCTCGCTAAAATAGCAATTTCTTTCTTCCACACCAAAGCTGCACGAATTTTATGGTATTTATTAGCCGTCATGGCAGCTCCATTTCCACTTCCGCATATAATAATTCCAAAATCGGCTTTTCCTTGATTCACAAATTCTGCAGTAGGATGAATAAAATCCGGATAATCAACCTGTTCTCCATATTTAGAAAATCCAAAATCTTTAATTTTATATCCTTTTTTAATTAAAAAATTGTTTATTATATATTTATGATCTATTCCTGTATGATCGGATCCTATTGCTATTAGCATAGTTTTAAAAAAAGAACAATAATATACACTAAAAATTTCAAAAAATCATTTGAAATACTATAAAATTAGTAATTTTGCATATTCAAAATTTTACTTATTTATTGAAATACGTCATTCACGTCATTTCATTATTCTTAACTATATTAATTACTCAATCTTAACGATTACAAGGAGATGAAGAAAATAAAAACTGTTGATGATTTTAATTTCGAAAATCAAACAGCTCTAATAAGAGTTGATTTTAATGTACCAATAAATGAGTTACACGAAATAACAGATGACACTCGAATTCAATATACTATTCCTACGATTCAGAAAATTCTTTCTGAAAAAGGAAAAATTGTTCTCATTTCTCATTTTGGAAGACCGAAAGGAGCCCCCTCTAAGGCTTTTTCCTTAAAATTTTTAGTTCAACATTTATCAAAATTGCTAAAAATAACTGTAAATTTTTTCGAAAATTGTATAGGAGATTCTACTATAAAAAAAGTGAATGAATTAAAATATGGGGAAATCTTATTATTGGAAAATTTACGTTTTCATAAAGAAGAAGAAAAAGAAAATGAAAATTTTGCTTACGAATTATCGAAGCTAGGAGATATATACGTAAATGATGCTTTCGGCGTTGCGCATCGTTACCATACTTCCATAACCATTCTACCAAAATTTTTTGGAGAAAAAAAATGTATTGGCTTTCTTATGAAAAAAGAAATACAATATTTAAATCAATTTTTGCTTGGAAAAGGAGAAAGACCAATTAGTGTTTTATTAGGAGGAGCAAAAATTTCTTCTAAAATAGAAATTATTGAAAATATTATTGGTTTTGCAGATTACATCCTAATAGGAGGAGGGATGTCTTATCCTTTTATAAAAATAAAAGGAGGAATGATAGGAGATTCTATAATTGAAAAAAATCAGATAATTGAAAAAACATTAAAAAAAATTTTTCATAAATATCAGGATAAAATAAATATTATCCATCTTCCAAAAGACGTGGTAATAGCTGATTCGTTCAAAAATGAATCTAACACTAAAATTGTCCCAATTCATTCTATTCCAAATGGATGGATGGGATTAGATATAGGACCTTATTCTATAAAAAACTTTTGTAAAATTATAGAAAAATCTAAAACCATTTTATGGAATGGTCCTGTAGGAGTTTTTGAATTTTCAAATTTTTCTTTAGGAACTAGATCTGTAGCAAAAGCTATTGCAAATAGAACCGAAAAAGGTGCATTTTCTTTAGTAGGAGGAGGAGATTCTATCGCTTCATTAAAAATGGAAAACTGTGAAAAAAAAATAAGTTATTTATCTACTGGAGGGGGGGCCATGTTGTCCAGTTTAAAAAATAAAACGCTTCCTGGAATAAGTGCAATAATATTATAAAAATAAATACCTTTGTTATAATATTATAAAATATATACAACATATAAACATAACTAAAAAAAATAATTATGTCATTTAAACTTCCAAAATTACCTTATTCATATAAGGATTTTGAACCTTATATAGATAGAAAAACTATGGATATTCATTATAATAAACATCATGCAACTTATACCAATAATCTAAACCAGGCTATTTCAAGCACAAGTATGATGAATTTTTCTATAAAAGAAATTTTAGAAAAAGTTCATGTTGAATCTAGAGTAATACGTAATAATGGGGGAGGTTTTTACAATCACAATCTATTTTGGAAAATATTAATACCTCACTCACAATATTCCCATCCAAGTGTATATTTAAATGATATTTTTAAAAAAAATTTTAACTCTTTTGATTCTTTTAAAGAAACCTTTTCTAAGATTGCGGCGAATCATTTTGGTTCTGGATGGACTTGGTTGTGTGTTAGAGAAGAAAAATTAATAATTTGTTCCACAACAAATCAAGACAATCCTCTTATGTATGGAATAGGTTGTGAAGGAATTCCAATATTAGGATTAGATATTTGGGAACACGCTTATTATCTACAATATCAAAATCGTCGTTTAGATTATATATGTGCTTTTTGGAATATCGTAAATTGGATTCAAGTAGAGGAAAATTATAAAAAAGCCATAAAAAAATAATATTTTTTCTATGGGAAAAATTGTATTAGAAAATATTAAATTATTTGGATTTCATGGATGTATGCCAGAAGAAAAATATGTTGGCTCTCATTATACAGTAAATTTAGAAATCGAATTTGATTTGTATCAAGCATCTATTAATGATGATTTATCAAAAACTATTAATTATATAGATTTGTATTCTATTGTAAAAGAAGAAATGGATATCAATTCTAAATTGATTGAACATTTAGCACAAAGAATAATTAAAAGAATTAAAAAATACAATAAACCTTTAATAAAATATACAAAAATAAAAATTTGTAAAGAAAACCCTCCATTACAAGGAAATATAGATAGAGTATGTGTAATTTTGGATAATAGCGATTGTTAATGGCACTGTGGCCGAATGGAAAGGCAGAGGTCTGCAAAACCTTTTATAGCGGTTCGATTCCGCTCTGTGCCTCTTTTATTTTTTTTGTATTAATTTTCTATATACATTTGCGATCTTAAAAAGATAAAATTAAAAAACTAATTATATTGCACAAAAAAAGAATCAAGATAAATAATATTCTGATTTCACAATCTCTTAATGGTGGATTTAATACTCCATATATAAAACTTAGCAAAAATAAAAATGTAAATATTGACTTCCGATCTTTCATAGAAGTAAAAGGTGCGTCATCTAGTGATGTAAGAAAACAGAAAATAAATTTTTCTGATTTTACCGTAATTCTTTTTATTAGTAAAAAATCCGTAGATCATTATTTTCGTTTAGCAGAGTCTATGCGTTTTAAAGTCCCTGCTTCTATGAAATATATCTGCCAAACAAAAACTATAGCTTATTATTTACAAAAATATATTCTTTTTAGAAAAAGAAAAATTCATATTGGAAATAAATCATTTCAAGATATACTTCCTTATATTAAAAAACATTCCAAAGAAAAGTTTCTTTTACCTTCTTCAGACATATTAAAATCAGAAATTATTGATATATTAAATAAACAAAATATCTCTTGGAAAAGAGCTATTTTATATAAAACCGCTTCTAGTGATTTATCTGATTTGAAACATATATATTATGATATTTTAGTTTTTTTTAATCCAGCAGAAATAAAATCTTTATTTGATAATTTTCCTAATTTTGATCAAAATAATGTAAAAATTGCTACTTTCGGAAAAAATACTTTAGACGCTGCTTATAAAGCGGGATTAAAAATCGATATAAAAGTTCCGACACCAGAATTTCCTTCTATGGCTATGGCTTTGGAAAAATATATTAAAAAATCAAACACAATCAGATATTGAATCTTGATTTATTCTACTGTTACTGATTTTGCTAAATTTCTTGGTTGATCTATATTTTCTCCACGTATATAAGCTATTTGATAAGCTAATAATTGAAGAGGGATAACAGTTACTAACGGACTAAGTACTTCAGAAATATCTGGTATTCTTATCACGTGGTCCGCTAACATATTAACTTGAATGTCATCTTCATTGATTATAGCTATAATTTTCCCTTTCCTAGCTTTAATTTCTTGAATATTACCAATAATTTTATCGTAACATCCTTTTTTTGTAGCAATAATAACCACTGGCATATTTTCGTCAATTAAGGCTATAGGCCCATGTTTCATTTCTGCAGCAGGATAACCTTCTGCATGAATATAGGATATCTCTTTCAGTTTTAAAGCCCCTTCTAAAGCAACCGGAAAATTAATCCCTCTACCTAAATAGAGAAAATTATTTACATCATGATACACTTGAGATATTATTTTGATAGTATTATCCATCTTCAGAGTGTGATCTACTTTTTCTGGAATTGATCCAAGCTCCTTACATAATAATTTATAACGATTATCATTGATTGTAGATCTATGTTTTCCTATAATCAAAGCTAGTAAAATTAGAACTGTAATCTGTGCAGTAAAAGCTTTTGTAGAGGCGACGCCTATTTCAGGCCCCGCATGCGTATAAGCTCCTGCATCCACATTTCGTGCAATAGATGATCCTACCACATTACAAATACCAAATACAAAAGCCCCTTTCTTTTTTGCTAATTTTAAAGCGGCTAAAGTATCGGCTGTTTCTCCCGATTGGGAAATCACAATGACGACATCTTTTTCACCTATGATAGGATTCCTGTATCTAAATTCAGAAGCATATTCCACCTCTACTGGAATACGAGTTAGTTCCTCTAATAAATATTCTCCAATTAAACTAGCATGCCATGAAGTGCCACATGCTACTATAGTTATACATTTAGCATTGACAAAAATCTCTTTATTAGATTCAACCCCATTAATACAAATAATTCTTTCAGGAATTAATAATCTACCTCGTAGAGTATCTAAAATTGTTTTAGGTTGTTCATATATTTCTTTTAACATGAAATATTTATATTCTCCTTTCTCTATTTCTTTTAAATTAATTTGAAGTTTTTTAATAATTGGATTTAATCTATGATTATCTATAATTTTTCTAAAATCCAAATCCTTTCCTTTTTTAAGAATAGCCATTTCTCCATCTTTTAAATAAATAACATTTTTAGTATGATATATAAAAGAAATAGGATCAGATGCAACAAAAAATTCTTTATCATTAACCCCCAAAGATAAAGGACTTCCCAATTTTGCAATAATAATTGTATCAGGATGAGATCTTTCTACTACAGCAATAGAATAAGCCCCCACAATTTCATTCAAAGAAATCCTTACTGCTTCTTCTAAAGATAATTTATTTTCTTTTTTCAAATATTCAATTAAATTAACAAGAACCTCCGTATCTGTTTTACTTTTAAAAGTAAATCCATTTTTCAATAAAATAACTTTGATAGCATAGTAATTCTCTATAATTCCATTATGAATCATAATGAGTTCATTAGAATTAGAAACATGAGGATGAGCATTAATATCATCCGCTATTCCATGAGTTGCCCATCTTGTATGACCTATTCCTGTTGTTCCTTTTATTTGAATTTTACTATAGGAAATTTTTTTTTCCAATTCATAAACTCTTCCTTTAGTCTTGCATAAATTATATCCATTTTCGTAAAAAACAGCAATACCAGAGCTATCATATCCTCTATATTCCAATTTTTTTAATCCATTAATAAGAATAGGATAAGCTTCTCTATACCCTAAATAACCAATTATACCGCACATTCTAGATAAAATTATAATTTTTATCTATTTAATTTATCTGTTCTAAAACAGTTTCTTTATAAAATTGTTGATAAACGGTTTCTATCTCTTCTACAGGGTAATATTTTAATACTAATAACTTATTTACTTTTATGTAATCTTCTATTTCTTCCGGAAAAGAAAGATCTCCTTTTATAATTGCATCCGAAAAATACATACATAATTTGATTAAATTAAAATAATTTGGATTTACTAACAATTTTAATTTTCTAGATTTAATGCCATCAAATTTTATTTTTTTGGCAATATCTTTATTTAAAGATCCTTTAAAAGGTTTGTTGTAAATAGATACAACAATTTTTACATTTTGATACACTGGATCGTTTTTATAAAAATTTTTAATATATAAAGGAATAAAAGAACTCATCCATCCATATATATGAATTATATCAGGTTTCCAGTTTAATTTTTTGACAGTTTCTAAAATTCCTTTTGTAAAAAATAAAGCTCTCTCATCATTATCTGAAAAAAAAACTCCATTTTCGTCCTCATCTATTGCTTTTCTTTTAAAATATTCTTCATTATCTATGAAATAAACTTGTAGTCTAGCATCAGGAATAGATGCTACTTTTATCAATAATGGTTGATCTATATCATTAATCATCAAATTCATGCCCGATAAACGAATTACTTCATGTAATTGATGCCTTCTTTCATTTATTATTCCAAAACGAGGCATAAATATACGTACATCGTTTCCTATTGATTGCATAAATTTAGTAGCTTTCAATACCGATAAAGATATCGAATTCTCTGAAGAGAATGGAAATAAATCCGAAGAAACATATAATATACGTTTACCTGTCATCTTAGAGTTATTTTTATTTTTTATATATAGTAAAAAAACGGATCATTGCAAATATAATAAATAATATCCTAAGTTTAATAACAAATACCTAAAAATCTATAGTTTATAGATAGATATGTTTTTATTATGAAAAAAGAAAGAAAAATAAAAAAAAAACATTATAATAATTTATCCACAGGATTTATTAATATAACTAATCATGGATATGCGTTTGTTCATATCAACGAATTTCAAAAAGATATTTTTATTCCAAAAAATAAAACGAATAGAGCTTTAGAAGGAGACTTAGTAAAAATTCGATTTTCTTTTTCTAAGAAAGGAATGAAAATGGAAGGGGAAGTGCTAAAAATAATTAAAAGAAAAACTAAAAAATTTATTGGAATATTAAAATTTGACATTCAATCTAAATACGGAATCGTACATAATCATAGTATTCATATAGATATCTTAGTCCCAATGAAAAAATTGGAAAAATATCACCATAATGATAAAGTATTGGTTCAAATTATCTCATGGCCTAAAAAATTTAAAAATCCTTTGGGAAAAATCGTAAAAGTATTTGGAACTTCTGGAGAATATAAAACAGAAATTTCTTCTTTATTGGAAGAATATGGAATATCCTATGAATTTTCAAAGAAAATAGAAAATGAAGCTAATAAAATTTTTGAAAAAAAAATTTCAGACATGAGCTTCAGAAAAGACATGCGAGATGTCAATACTTTTACTATTGACCCTTTGAATGCAAAAGATTTTGATGACGCTCTTTCCATTAAAAAATTAAACTTTGATACTTGGGAAATAGGAGTCCATATATCTGATGTTTCTCATTATATAAAAGAAGGAAGTTTATTAGATCAAGAAGCATATTCTCGAGCTACATCTATTTATTTTGTAGGAGGAGTTATTCCTATGCTTCCTAAAATATTATCTAATGATCTTTGTTCTTTACAACCGAAAAAAGATAAATTCAGTTTTTCCTATGTTTTCAATATAAATAAGAAAGGAAAAATATTGAAAAATTGGTTTGGAAAAACTATAATACAATCTAATAAAAAATTCACATATGATGAAGTGCAATCTATTATAGATCAAAAAAAAGGAGACTATTACGAAGATATTTATACATTATTTTTGTTTTCTAAAATATTAATTAAAAATCGATTAAAAAATGGAGCAATTTTTTTAGAAAAAGTAGAAGTAAAATTTCATTTAGACGAAGAGAATAATCCTATGTCTTTATATATAGAAAAAAATAATGAAGCTCATCGTTTAATTGAAGAATTTATGTTATTAACTAATCGAAAAATTTCAGAATTTGTTAGCTTAAATTTGAATGGAGATCCTTCTAATAAACTTTATATCTATAGAGTACACGATGAACCTGATTTTCAGAAAATTTTTTTCCTTAAAAAAATTGTAGAACCTTTAGGTTATTTTTTAGATTTAAAAAATATAAAAACTTCTATTAATCATTTATTAAAAAAAATTAAAGGAAAACCCGAACAAAATATGATTGAAAATTTAATTCTTCGTGCTATGAGTAAGGCTAAGTATTCCACAAAAAATATAGGACACTATGGTTTATCTTTTATCTATTATACTCATTTTACTTCTCCTATAAGGAGATATTCAGATATAATAGCACATCGTTTATTATATCATTATTTAACGAATAAAAACAAAAGTGAAGAATACAAGCTTAAAACAGTAGAATTTTATGAAAAACAATCTCAACATTGCAGTAATAAAGAACGTTTAGCTATAGACGCGGAAAGAGATTTTATGAAATATATACAAGTTAAATATATAAAAAAATTTATAGGAAAAGAATTTGATGGAATTATCACTGGATTTACTGATTGGAGTGTTTATATTGATTTACTATCCTTTCAAACTGAAGGAATGGTAAAGTTACGTGATATTAAAGAAGATTCTTATGTTCTGAATTCAAATAATTATACTATCATTGGAAAAAAGAAAGGGAAAACTTATCATTTAGGAGATAAAATAAAAGTGAAACTTATAAATGTCAATATAGAAAAAAAACAAATTACCCTTGATTGGATCTCTAATGTAAAATAAATAAAATTTTATATTCTAACTGTAGAAGGGACAAATACAGTGTAATCTCCTCCATTTTTTATAACGTCTCTCACAATATAAGAACTAATATGAGATTTATCATAAGAAGAGAAAAGATAAACTGTTTCAATAACATGTTTTTTATACAATTCTTTATTAACTATAAATATATTTTTTTCAAATTCAAAATCTAATTGATTCCGAATGCCTCTTAATAAAAATTTAGCTTTTTTCTTTATACAAAAAGAAAGAGTTAACCCATCAAATGAATCAATTTCTATTTTTTGTGATAAACTTAAAAAAGTTTTTTGTATCCACTTTTTTCTCTTTTTAATAGAAAACATATTTTTTTTTTCAAAATTTTTTCCAATAGCTATAATAATTTTATCAAATAAATTTAAAGCTCTAATAATAATATCATAATGCCCTAAAGTAATGGGATCAAAAGAGCCAGGAAATACTGCTATTTTTTTATTCATAAAAATATATTTATATATAAATAAATTTTTAACTGGAATAAACAAAGTAAAAAAACATAATTTACTTTTGTTTCTTAACTTATTATTATAATAATAATGAATAAATCATGCTATGATTGTTTAAATAAATGTGCAAAAAAAGAAAATATTTTTCAAAAAAAACGATGTTACAAACTTAATACATTGGATTGGTTATCCAATATTCAATCTCCTTTTGAATATCAAAAATATGATATTGTAGAAATACAATTTAAAAATGATAGAAAAGAATTTTTTCTTAATCAAGAAAAAATATTCCTTAATCAAGGGGATATTGTTACTGTAGAACCTAAATCAGGCATAGGATACGACATAGGTATAGTTCATTTAACTGGAGAATTGGTGAACTTACAAATAAGAAATCAAACTATTAATTCAAATACTTTTAAAAAGATATACAGAAAATCAACATATAAAGAAATAAATATTTGGAAATCTTTTAAAAGAAAAGAATTCACAATTCTTTTAAAAGCAAAAGAAATTGTAAAAGATTTAAATCTTTCTATGAAAATTAGTGATGTAGAATATCAAGGAGATGGAGAAAAGGCTATTTTTTATTATACAGCTGAAAATAGAATTGATTTTAGAAAATTGATTAAAGAATTTGCCTTTCATTTTCACACACGTATAGAAATGCGTCAAATAGGATATAGACAAGAAGCGGCAAAAATTGGTGGAATTGGTTCTTGTGGTAGAGAACTTTGTTGTTCTACCTGGTTAAAAAATTTTAAAAGTGTAACAACAAATTCAGCTAGATATCAACAACTTTCTATAAATATTCAAAAATTAACTGGACAATGTAGTAAATTAAAATGCTGTCTAAATTATGAACTAGATGCTTACTTAGACGCCATAAAAGATTTTCCAGATTTTAACAGTAAAATTTATACAGAAAAAGGGATTGCTCAATCTATGAAAATTGATGTTTTTAAACAGGAAATGTGGTTTTCTTATATTAAGAACCCCAACACTTGGTTTAGAATAAAAGTAAAAAAAATTAAAGAAATTTTAGAAAAAAATAAGATAGCGCCTCCTTTAGAGGAATTATCAACTATCAACATCATTCAAAAAACAGAATTTACATTTAAAGATTTATCTATGTAATATAAAATAATTTTATACGTGTATAAAAAAAGTACAAAAATAAATTCTTATTTTATTAGACTTATTTTTTATTTTTGGTTTTTATTTATTATAGGAATAAGTACTGTTATTAGTATTTTTTATGCAGCTTCTAAAGGTTATTTAGGGACTTTACCTAGTACTAAAGATATAGAAAATCCTGCAATGAAAGTAGGATCAGAAGTATATGATTCTAATGGAATATTATTAGGTAGGTTTTTTTCCGAAAATAGAACTTTAGTTACTTATCAAGAACTTCCAAAAAACCTAGTGAATGCACTGCTTGCAAAAGAAGACATTCGTTTTAAATATCATTCTGGAATTGATGCTAAATCCTTTCTTAGAGCAATTCTTTCTTTAGGGAAAAAAGGCGGAGGAAGTACCATATCACAACAGTTGGCTAAACTTCTTTTTACAGGACCATCTGCAAAAAATAAATTACAAAGAATTCATCAAAAACTTTTAGAATGGGTAATGGCTATTGAATTAGAAAAACGTTATACGAAAGAAGAAATTATTACCATGTATTATAATAAATTTGATTTTTTGTATAATGCAAAAGGAATAGAAACTGCAGCTCATACTTATTTTAATAAAAAGGTTTCTGAACTAAATTTAGGAGAATGCGCTACATTAGTTGGAATGTTAGAAAATCCTTCTTTATATAATCCAAAAAATTATCCTGATAGAGCAAAAAAACAAAGAAATCTAGTTTTACATCAAATGAAAAAATATAATTTATTAAATACACATAAATATAAAAAAGAGTTAGAAAAACCTGTAAAAATTAATTTTAAAATACAAAAAAAAGATTTCGAATTACTGACTTATTATGGTGAATTTTTAAAAAAGGAAATTCAAGAAGCTCTAGGTGAACATGAAGAAAAAACTGGACAAAAACTTAATCTTTATTCTAGTGGATTAAAAATATATACATCTATTGATGCTAAAATGCAAAATTATGCAGAAAAAGCTGTAAAAAAACATCTTAGTAAATTACAAATTTTATTTAATCGTTTTCAAAAAAAGAATAAAAATGCTCCATTTTTAAATATTACTCCGGAAAAAACAAAACGAATTCTGATGTCTGCTATGCATAGAACCTCTCTTTACCAAGATTTAAGGCAAAAAGGGTTAACAGAAGAACAAATTGTAAAAGAATTTAAAAAACCGCAATTAATCAAATTATTTACTTGGAATGGATCAAAAAAAGTATTTATGTCTCCATGGGATTTCATTCGTTATCAAAAAAGTATTATTCAAGCAGGAATGTTATCCGTAGAACCCTCTACTGGATTTATTAAAGCATGGGTAGGGGGTATAGATTTTAATTATTTTCAATATGATCATGTAGCACAAACACAACGTCAAGTTGGTTCTGTTTTTAAACCGATTTTATATGCAGCAGCTATTAATGAATTACATTATAACCCTTGCACAAAAATTTCAAATGAAAAATTTCATTTGGGAAAATGGAGTCCTAGAAACTCTAATGGCAGATACGGGGGATTTATTACTTTAAAAGATGGTTTAGCTTTTTCCGTTAATACAATTTCAGCTCGTTTAATATCACAAATGACTCCAGGTCCAGTAATTAATTTAGCAAAAAAAATGGGAATAGAATCTATTATACCTGAACATCCATCTATTGCACTTGGTTCTGCTGATTTAACTTTATATGAAATGACAGGAGCATTCAATACATTCACTAATTATGGAATTTACGTTAAACCCTCTATTTTAGTAAAAATAGAGGATGAAAATGGAAATTTAATTAAAGAGCATATAGATCTTAGTAGAAGACAAGTTTTTAGTGAAGAAGTAGGATATATTATGTTGAAAATTATGCAAGGAGTAGTTCAATATGGTACCGCAAAAAGATTACAATCATATAACGTTACAGGAGATATCGCTGGAAAAACAGGGACTACTAATGAAAATTCAGATGGATGGTTTATAGGAATGATTCCTAATTTAACCACTGGAGTTTGGGTTGGATGGGAAGATAGATTTTCTCATTTTGAAAATATTCAAGTTGGACAAGGAGCAAATATGGCTTTACCTATATGGGCGTATTATATGAAAAGTTTGTATGAAGATATTAATTTAATTTATCATGACAAATTATTGTTTCACAAGCCTAAAAATTATCAATCTCATTGGGATCATTGCAATGAAATTCATATAAAAGAAGAAAATATAATTAATGAGGAAAAAAAAGAAGAAGAAAAAAATTCTTTAAAAGAAATCATAGATTTCGATGGAAACTTAAACCTAGAAAATAACAATGATAAATAAATAATACGTATGATAAAAAAAATATTAATATTGGATAAAAATCATCCTTTTATTATATATAAGTTAAAACAAAAAGGATTTATTTGTGATGAAAATTATAACGATTCAACAGATAAAATTGATATATCGTTATATGATGGTGTTATTTTAAGAAGTAGGTTAAAAATAGATAAAAAATTTATTGAAAAAGCTACAAACTTGAAGTTTATAGCTCGTATTGGATCTGGAACAGAAAATATAGATAAAGATTCTGTTATAAAAAAAGGAATAACTTTAATTTCTTCTCCAGAAGGAAATAAAGATGCGGTGGCAGAACATGCTATAGGTATGTTGTTGTGTATGATGAACCATATTATTCATTCACACCAACAAATAATTACAAAAGGTAAATGGAATAGAGAAACTAATAGAGGAATAGAAATTATGGGAAAAACAATAGGAATTATTGGATATGGAAATACAGGAAAAGCTTTCGCAAAAAAATTATCAGGTTTTAACGCTAAAATATTATGTTATGATATACGGCCTAAAGTAGGAGATATTTATGGGAAACAAGTAAATATGAGTACAATTTTTAAAAAATCAGACGTAGTCAGTTTACATGTTCCTTATACTAAGGAAACAAAAGGAATGATAAATTATAATTTTATAATAAAATTTTGCAAACCTTTTTATTTTATAAATACTTCCCGTGGAGGATGTGTGATAACTACTCATTTAGCAGAAGCATTAAAAAATGGAAAAATACACGGAGCATGTTTAGATGTATTAGAATATGAAAATTGTTCCTATAATAATATTTTTCCTAAACATAAACTTCCAAAAAGTTTTCTTTATCTTATTCATTCTAATAAAGTTATATTAACCCCACATATTGCTGGATGGACTAAAGAATCAAAATATAAGATGGATAAAAAAATTGTAGAGAAAATTATTTTTTTAAATAAAAAACTAAATCTAACATAATTTTAATAAATACAGGATTACATAAAATCCTAATTTATCGCACATGAATATGAATAAATACATGATTATCATAGGGAGTTTTCTGTCAGTTTTTCAGATAAAAAAGCAATAAACAATATTTTTCTGTAAAACATTCAATAACTAAAATCTAAAATTTAATATACATCTTTTAAGTATCTTCCTTCTTTTTTCATTTTTTTTATAAAAAGCTTTGAATCACATTTTCCTACTTCTTCTATAACGCTACAAATCATATTTTCTACATCTATACTCATAGGAATTTTATTTCCGCAAACATAAACATAGGCTCCGTTTTTGATCCAAGAAAAAAATTCTATTCTATTTTCCCATATTTTATTCTGCACATAAATTTTTTTTTCCTGATCCCTAGAAAAGGATAGACTAACACGATGAAGAATACCTTTTATTTTCCAATTTTTGATTTCTGTTTGATATAAGAAATCTGGATCAAAGTGTTGATCCCCAAAAAACAACCAATTTTTACCCGTAGCTCCTGTTGCTTCCCTTTCATATAGAAAAGAACGAAAAGGGGCAATACCAGTACCAGGCCCAATAAGGATCATATCCTTATCCGAGTTAGGTAAATTAAATAACCGATTTTTATAAATAAAGAAAGATAATTCATCTCCTATTTTAAGTTTAGATAAAAAATCAGAACAATGACCATATACGGTCTCTCCATTTAATTTAAAATGATGACGAGATACAGTAATATGAATTTCATTTCCATGAGTTGCAGGAGATGAAGAAATAGAATAAAGTCTAGGTTTTATAGGCTCCATAATTTTTATCAAATCTTTTAAAGAAAATTCATCTTTCATAGGAAATTCTATTAAAAGGTTAATCAGCCTCCATTTGGAATTTAAAAAAACATTTTTTTCTTCTGGTTTTATTTCCGATAAAGAAGAATATTTTTTCAAAAAACTTTCCGACAAAGAAAGAATATTTAGATTTTTTTTAAAAAGGTCAAATATTTTATTTTTTTCTTCATATTCATACTTTTCAAATTCTTCTTTTCTATTTTTCTTTATATATTCTATAATATCATCCACTTCACTAGAGGGATTTTCTGGAAAAACCCCTACAGAGTCTCCAGGAGAATATTTTATTTTATCTTGAACAAAAATTTCAATATGATAAATCTCTTTATCAGATCCTTTTTTTTGATTATTTAGAATCAATTTATTTAAAATTTGTCCATAAATTTTCCGGTCTTTATTTTCCGTATTAATTCCGTATTTTTTTTTTTTTAAAAAATTTATAATTTTGGAAAACCATTTATATGCTTGATTTTCATAATCAACATCGCATTTATGTAATGAAACGATTCTTATAGCTCCTGTATCATGTAAGCGTTTATCTACATCTTCTCCTGCTTTACAAAAATAAGTATAAGATTTATCTCCTAACGCCAATACGCTATACTTCATGTTTTTTAAAAATATATTTTTATTATTATGAATAAAATTAAAAAAAGATTTTGCAGAAGAAGGTGGCTCTCCTTCTCCATGCGTACTCATTATAATGAAAAAATAATCTTCTTTTTCTAAATCTTTTAAACAATATTGATTTAAATCGATCAATTTTATTTTTATTTGTAATTTTTCTTTTTTTATTTTTTGATATAGATCAAATGCTAAATTTTTTGCGTTTCCTGTTTCTGTTCCATAAACCAATGTTATTCCCTGTTCCTCTTTTTTTTTTATAAATTCTTTAAAATTTTTCTTATAAAATAAGAATCCAGACATGTAACCAGACATCCATATAATTTCTTCTGTAGAAGATTCTTGCATTAACCTAAAAAATGTTTTATTATTTGATTCAGATAACATACTATTACAAATATTATTATTATTTAGAATAATTTTTTTTGCCAAAAAAGTCATAATTCAATATTAAACTATAATTTTAGTTTTTATATATTATATCAGAACACGGATTTTGTAACGAAAATAAAAGTTAAATTAATAGGGAAGTACACCAAAAAAAGGTCCATGTAATAATAATATACTAGTATAGTATACTGTAACAGATTATAATATAGAACTCTACTATTCTAGTATTTTATTATATTTTAACCAAATTCATAGAAAACATAACGAATTAATATTAAACCTTTAAAATAAAAATAAATAATTTAATCAAGATTTCCTATTTCTTTATGAAATTATAAATTTATGATTTTTTTTTCTTTATAAAAAAAGATCATCAAGCGATAAATATCTTTCTCCAGTATCATAATTCAAGGTCAATATAGTAGATTCTTTTGAAAATTTAGATAATTGTTTTTGTATAGCAGATAATGTCGCTCCAGTAGATATTCCAACAAGAATTCCTTCTTTTTTTGCCGTTTTTTTAACATAATAAAAAGCGTCTTCTTTAGAAACTAAAAAAGATCCATCTAATATTTTGACATTTAAAATAGATGGGATAAAACCTGCCCCTAACCCTTGTAAAGAATGAGGATTAGGAACTCCACCAAATATAACCGGAGATTCTATAGGTTCTACAGAAAAAATTTTTATATTAGGAAACTGATTTTTTAATACTTCTCCTATTCCAGTAATATGACCTCCAGTCCCTACCCCTGTTATGAAATAATCTATTCCATTAGGAAAAGCATTGATTATTTCTTTTGCAGTTGTATTTTTATGTATATTTGGATTTGAAATATTATCAAATTGTTTGGGCATCCAGGAATTTGGAATAGTATCAGTTAATTCTTCAGCTTTTTTAATAGCTCCTCTCATCCCATCTTCTTTTGGAGTGAGAACAAATTTAGCTCCAAAAATAGAAAATAATTTTCTTCTCTCCATGCTCATAGATTCTGGCATAACTAAAATAAGACGATATTCTTTTACAGAACAAACCATAGATAATCCTATCCCTGTATTTCCAGAAGTAGGTTCTATGATAATATCTCCTTTATGAATAATTCCTTTTTTTTCTGCATCTTCTATCATAGATAAAGCTATTCTATCTTTAATACTTCCTCCAGGATTATTCTTTTCCAATTTCATCCATACCTGATGATTAGGAAATAATTTTTTAAGACGTACATGAGGGGTATTTCCAATAGTTTTTAAAATGCTATCAACTTTCATTTTATTTTTTTTTTATTATATCATAAAATTAATGGGATCAGGAAAAGGACTGTTATTTCTCATTTTTATTTCGTTTTTTTGATATACTATAGAAAAAGGGGGGACGCTTTTTGTTACCCAAACATTACCTCCAAGTACACTATCATGCCCTATTATAGTTTCTCCACCGAGAACAGTCGCTCCAGCATAAATTGTTACTTGATCTTCTATTGTTGGATGACGTTTTATATTTGATAGTTTTTTATCTACATAAATAGCACCTAAAGTTACGCCTTGATATATTTTAACTTTCTCTCCTATTTTTGTACTAGAACCTATAACTATTCCTGTTCCATGATCAATGGCAAAAGCTTTTCCTATTTTTGCTGATGCATGAATATCCACTCCAGTTTTACTGTGTGCATATCCTGTTATCAATCTTGGAATAATTGGAATTTTTTGAATCCATAATTGATGCGCAATCCTATATAATGCAGTAGCAAAAAAACCAGGATAAGAAAGAAAAATCTCTTCTATAACTGTTGCGGCAGGATCCGACTTCAATATCGCATTAGCATCTATTATCAAGGTTTTATAAATATTAGGAACTTCTTTAAAAAATATCTTAGTAAGATTATCAGAATCTTTTTCATTTATATTCAATTCAATAAAAATATCATATAAAAGATCTTGTAATTTATAGTAATTTTTTCTAAAAAAAATAGCATCATTCAAAATATTCTGATTGGGAGTAAATAAAATATGAAATAATTTATTCACAAAATTTTCAGATTTTTTCTTATCAGGATAAGTATCTTTATTCTTGTTATTTTCAAATATGGTTGTTAAAAAATCTAACATTTATTTTTCTGTTTTTTATTATATCATATTTATATATAGAATCAAACTTCTGTTCTTTAAAGAATTCGTTATTATAATTATAAAATATGTTTTATATTAGCTAATGTATCCCTAAAAAATAAATAAAAGTACCATTTCATGTGTGTGTTTGTTCATTTATTTACTACACCACATATATAATAATATTATTATTCTGATAATTGATTCTATTAACCAGAATCATATACATATTTTTTTTAAAACCTAAATAAAACAATAAAATAGAATTTCTATACTAAAAATAACAAACATATACAATCATACGCATACGTTACGTATGAATGAATTTTGATCATAATTTATACAAATTACTGATTTTTTTATAAAAAAAACCTTATTCCATATTTCAAAAACCAACAACATGTACATAATGAAAAAATATAAATTTCAATTTATATAATTGTAAAAATTCCTTTGTTTTATGGAAAAAATTAGAAAGTGTTCTTAATTTACAGATACATAAAATCTATCTCTTTCCTACGTTTTTGCTACGTTAACGTTAAGAATAAGATCCCTATAAAATAAATAATCACGCAAATATAAGAATTTCTTTTTTTTAAAAAAACATGTTATATTCATAATAAACTTTATCAAGTTCATGAAAAAAATTAAAGTTGCTAATCCTATAGTAGAAATAGATGGAGATGAAATGGCTAGAGTTATATGGAGGCACATAAAAGAATATTTTATTTTTCCTTATTTAGATATAAATATTATTTATTTTGATTTAGGAATAAAAAATAGAAATATTACAAATGATCAAATCACTATAGATGCTGCTTATGCTATAAAAAAATATAATGTAGGAATTAAATGTGCTACAATTACACCAGATGAAGATAGAATGAAAGAATTCCATCTAAAAAAAATGTGGAATTCCCCAAATGGAACTATTAGAAACATTATTAATGGAACTGTTTTTAGAGAGCCTATTATAGTGAAAAATATTCCTCGTTCTATTCCAAGTTGGATTAACCCCATATGTATAGCTAGACATGCTTATGCTGATCAATATCAAGCTGTAGATTTTTTTATTGAGGAAAAAGGGAAATTATATATTTCTTTTGTTCCAGATGACAATAAAAAGAACAAATCAATAAAATTTAAAATTCATCACTTTATAGGCCCTGGTATTGCTATGGGAATGTACAATACAGATCAATCTATTTATGGATTCGCTCGTTCTTGTTTTAATTATTCTGTATATAAAAAATGGCCTCTTTTTTTATCTACTAAAAATACTATATTAAAAACATATGATGGAAGATTTAAAAAAATATTTCAAGAAATATATAATAATGAATTTAAATCAAAATTTGAAAAACTACAGATTACTTATGAACATCGATTAATTGATGATATGATTGCAAAATCAATTAAATTAAATGGAAAATTTATATGGGCTTGTAAAAACTATGATGGAGATGTTCTATCCGATTTCATAGCTCAAGGATTTGGTTCACTAGGAATGATGACTTCTATTTTGCTTACTCCAGATGGAAAAACTTTAGAATCTGAAGCGGTTCACGGAACTATTACAAGACATTATAGATTACATCAAAATGGACAAGAAACGTCTACTAACCCTATCTCTTCCATTTTTTCTTGGACTCGTGGTCTTAAACATCGCGCTATTCTAGATAAAAACAGAGATTTAAAGTTTTTTTCGGAAAAAATGGAAAAAACATGCATAGATTTTATAGAATCTGGAAATATGACTAAAGATTTATTTCAATTATCATACAAAAATGAGAAAAAAAATAATTATTTAAATACTAAAACTTTTATTAAAAAACTCAAAATTTTTTTTGATGAAAGAATAAAATCAAAGAATATATAATATATTATTTTTTTATTAATTTTTTTATAATTTCTTTTCTATTAAATTTATCTAATAAATTTTTTGTAAAATGAGAAATAAAAAAAATATTTTTTGGCTTATAAAATTTCTTTTTTCCATTAAAAATGGTATCTGGAATATGTAATGGAAAAGGATTACCTTCAATAATTAATATTATTTTTTCTCCTAATATTTTATCAGGAATTGAGGATATAAAAAATCGTTTTTCATAAGGAATAAAAAAACTAATTTCTTTTTCTATTAATTCAGGAATAATTTTGATTCCTCCACTGTTAATAACGTTATCATATCTTCCTATCCAAGTAAATGTATTTTTAGATATTATATGAACAATATCATTTGTTTGCACAAATGAGTCCATGCAACATGAAGAAAAAACACCCAAACAATTTCTACTATCTACACTCAAAGTGATATCTTGAAATGATTCATAAAAAACAGATTTATTTAATCCATTAATTTTTTTTATAGCAATATGACCGAAAGTTTCGGTCATACCATAAGTAGCATAACAAATTGTTGAAATATTTTGCAATTTTTTTTCCAAAAAATTTGAAATAGAATACCCTCCTATTAAAACAATTTTAATATTTTTTAAATATTTTAAACTAAAAAAAACTTGTAGCGGAACCATTGATGTTATATCAAAATATTCTTTAATGTTTTTTAAAGGATTCGATGATGGAGGGACGCAATATATTTTCCATTTAAAAATAATAGCACGTACTAAGAACATTTTAGCGCCTATAAAATCTGGAGATAAACATAATAATCCTCTAATTCCTTTTTTTTTAAGTTTTAAAAATTTTACAGTTTTTATCGCTCTTTCATACATATGTTCTTTACGTAAAGAAATAATTTTAGGAACACCTGTTGTTCCAGAAGTTAAAGATGATAATATAGGTTTATTGTCATACCAACTTTTTAAAAAAGAAAAAATATCTTTTTTCCAAAAATCTTTTTTTTTGTTTAAAAAATAAGAAGAAGTCAATATTTTTTTAGAAGAAAAATCTATCCACATTTTTTTTTATTTATTTAATAATATTTTTATTTTCCATTTTGTAAATGGATTATACCAAATAAAACCTTTTTTAATTTCTAAAGAAGAAATCCAATTATTTAGGTACAAAATTCCTGTATTAAATCCATGAGGACCTTGATTATTATATTTTTTTTGCATGATGAAAGTCCATTGTGCAATAGCATTAATTCCAATATTACTTTCCAAAGAAGAACTAATATACCATTTTATTTTTCTTTTATTAGCTTCTAATATCCATTCTTCAGTTCCGTAAAATCCCCCATTTATACTAGGTTTTAGTATAATATACTTAGGTTGAATAACATCCAATAATCTTTTTTTTTCTTTTAATATATTAACATTTTCTAGCTCTTCATCTAATGCTATAGGTATTTTGGATTTTTTACATATTTCTGACATACTTTTCCAATTGCCAGATAATATTGGTTGTTCCATTGAATCAATAATATCTAAATCATAAAATTTATTTAAGTAATATAAAGCTTCTTGAATATTGTTGAAACAACCATTTGCGTCTACACGTATTTTTATAAATGGATATTTTTTTTTTATTTCTTTCAAAACAAAATACTGATTATTAAATAATTCTGAATTAATTTTTATTTTTATTAATAAAAAGCCTTTAATAATTAAATTTTCCATTTCTTTTATTGCATGTTTTACATTATTAAAATAATTTAACCACATTAAACTGTTTATAGGTATCCCTTCTTTTCCATAAGTAAATTCAGAATGATATAACACAGGAAATCTAGTTTTCAAACTTAAAAAAGCTTGCTCTAATCCAAATAAAATAGATGAAAATGAAATATATTTATAATAATAATATATTTCTATTTTTTTTAAAGAAAGTATCTTATTAGAAAGATTTCTTAATTCTATTTCAAATTTTTTTAAATTATTTAAAGCAGATTGATCCAATATTGGATTGCATTCTCCTATTCCTATATTATTATTTTGTGTTAATATAATAAACCATATAATATTTTTTTTAAACTTTCTATTAGAGTTAAATATTGTATTTCTAAAAAAAAACGTTCTTTTTTTTAAAAAACAATTAATCTCTCTATGCTTTTTCATTTATTATATTATATTTATTATATTAAATATATAGAGTCTCTCCCTTCTCCAATAAAATTAACTCTTTTCCTTTTTCAAAAAACCTTTTTTTTGCTTGTTCTTTCTCAATTCGAATATCTTCAAAAGTATCATAATGAACTCCTAATATTTTTTCAGATTTCAAAAAATCTGAAGCAATAATAGATTCTTCTATATCCATAGTGTATTTCCCTCCTATAGGTAAAATAGAGAGTTTTAATTTTCCAAAAAGAGGAATAAGGTTCATTTCATACATTACTGATGTATCTCCTGATATATATAAATTTCCTTCATCTGTATGTAAAAGGAAGCCTCCTGGATTTCCACCATAAGTCCCATCCTTAAAAACGCTAGAATGAGCCGCCCAAACATATTTTAATTTTCCAAAAGGAAAAGATATAAAAGAACCGTAATTAATTCCATATGTTTTTACTCCTTTTTTATCAAAATAATTAGATATTTCATAATTAGAAATTACTAAAGCATTATTAAATTTTTTAGAAAATAATTCCACATCACACACATGATCATAATGTGCATGAGTCAATAAAATATAATTTATTTTTGTAAAAAATTTTAAAAAATTTGTATTCCTAAAAATAGGATTACCAGAAAAAAAAGGATCTATTAACAAATACTTATCATGTATTTCTATTATACATGTGCTATGAGAAAAAAAAGTAATTTTCATAAGTTTAATTTATAAAACCAATTCCTATACTAAATCCATATAAAAAAGTGAGTATCACTAATTTTTTCAATTCAGAATTGAACTGTTTTTTTTCTTGTATATAAATTATTTTTTTTATATGCAATATTAAAAAAATAGAAATAAAAATAAAAAAAAACCATTGATAATAATCAATAGCTTTTTGATTCAAAAAAATAAAATATCCACCTATAAATATTGAAATCAATATAATAAATGTATGATATAATTTAGCATATTTTATTCCCAACCATACAGCCATAGTGTGTTTTCCATTTTCATAATCATTATCTAAATCTCTCATATTATTTAGGTTCAAAACCCCTACACTCAAAAATCCTATAGATAAAGAAAGAAAAAATATATCCATACATAAAGTATGTGTATATAAAAAATAACTTCCTTCCACCGAAAAAATTCCAAAAAAAATCATAACAAATAAATCGCCCATTCCTATTATATATCCATAAGGATATGGTCCAATAGAATATTTTATAGAACTACACACACATATAAAAATTCCCATGAAATATATAAAAAAAATAAAAATATTTTTCCATAAAATAGTATTACAAAGCAATAAAAATCCTGAAAAAAAAGATAATACGGAAAATATACAAATAGCTTTTTTCATTTCTGATAAAGAAATAAAACCAGATTGAATTGTTCTTCTAGGCCCTATTCGTTTAAAATTGTCTACCCCAGTTATACTATCTCCATAATCATTTGAAAAATTTGCCAATATTTGCAATAATAAAGCGGTGATAATACATAAAATATAAGAAGTAAAATCAACATTTGTTCTGGATTTAGATATAATAAAACTCAAAGTTATTCCAGAAAAAGATAAAGGTAAGGTATAAATACGAGCCGCATAAAACCAATACTTTAGTTTCATAAAAATTTTGGAAACTTTTTAAAGTTTGGAGCCCTTTTTTCTAAAAAAGCTTTTTTCCCTTCTTGAGATTCTTCCATTAAATAAAACATTAAAGTAGCGTCTCCTGTTAATTGCATTAATCCATGTTGTCCGTCCAATTCAGCATTTAAACTACGTTTTATCATTCTTAAAGACATAGGGCTTCTTTTCTGTATAATTTTGCACCATTTTATGGTTTCTTTCTCTAATTCTTTTTTATTCACAACTTTATTAATCAGTCCCATTTCTAAAGCTTCTTTAGCTGTATATTCTTGACATAAAAACCACATTTCTCGTGTTTTCTTCTGTCCGATATGTCGGGCTAAATATGAACACCCAAATCCTCCATCAAAGGAACCTACTTTTGGTCCTACTTGACTAAAAATAGCATTATCAGAAGCTATAGTTAAATCACAAACAACATGCAGAACATGGCCGCCTCCTACTGCATAACCATTTACCATAGCTATCACTGGTTTAGGTATTTCTCTTATTTTTTTGTAAAAATCTAAAATATTCAATCTTGGGACCCCGTTCTTATCTAAATATCCACCAAGCCCTCTTGTAGTTTGATCCCCTCCAGAACAAAAGGATTTTTCTCCAGATCCAGTTATAATTAATACATCTATATCACTTCTACAGCTGCATATATTTATTGCGTCTATCATCTCATTAACCGTTTCCACACGAAATGCATTATGACACCATGGTCTATTAATTTCTATTTTAGAAATACCTTCTCCAAAAAAAAATAAAATATCTTCATATTTTTTAATTGAGGTCCAATTTATAATAGAATTCATAATAAAAAAATTAAAAATTGATGTTTATTTTTACAAAATAACAAAAAATAGATTTCATTATGTTATGTGCCGTAATATATTATCTATATCTATAGGAGTTTTGATAAGTATTGTAGAAATACTTTACGCTATTCAACTTATAAAAAGATGGTTTACGAAAATACAATTTATACCATTAAAAAAATTCAAGTATATTTTAACTGAAGCTCCTACTGAATTTTTTATAGTTCTAATTTTTTTTTATGCTTTTAGCGCTCTATTAGGAGGGATGATCACCGCTTTTTTTGCACAAAAAGCAAAAAAAGCTTATGCAATATTAACAGGTTTTATCTTATTTTTCATAACATTATTTCATATGTTTTTCTATCCATTTCCATTATGGTTTAAAATAGTAATACTACCTATTTTTTTACCCTTTTCATATATAGGAGGAAATTTTATAGAATTATTACAAAGAAAAAAATGGATAAATTAATAAATAAACAAATCCAGATACATACCCTATCAAAGCAATCCAGCTAATTTTTTTTAAATACCAAAAAAAATCTATTTTTTCCATACTCATAGCTGCGACTCCAGCAGCAGATCCTATCAAAAGAATGCTCCCCCCTATTCCAGAAGTATAAGCGATAAAATGCCATAAATCATGATTAATAGGATAAGAAAACATAGCAATGGTAGCGGCTACTAAAGGAACATTATCTATAATAGAAGAAATTAATCCAAATAAAAAAGTTGTTATTTTCCATGTATAAACAGTTTCATTAATCCAATGAGATAGGCTATATAATTTACCGATAGATTCTAAAGAAGAAACAGAAAGTAAAATTCCTAAGAAAAATAAAATACTAGATATGTCTACGTTTTTAAACGTATCATCTAAAATAGATTTAGATCTGTATTTTTTAGATGATATAAAAAGTATAATTCCTAAGGAAAACATCATTCCCATGTATGGAGGAATGCCTATTATAGTTTTTAAAATTGGAACAAGTAACATTAGAAATAAACCTATTTTTAACATAAAAAAACCTCTATTTATATGATCTTTTGATAGATCATTTTTTTTTATTTGAATATATCCATTAAAAACAGGCATATAAGATGCTATTAAAGTAGAAATAATCATACATAATACAGATGGGATAAATATTTTTTTTATAAGATGAGTTGTGGTTACTTTGTTAGAAATCCATAACATAGTTGTAGTTATATCTCCAATTGGAGACCAAACCCCTCCTGCATTAGCAGATATAATAACTACTCCTAAATAATATAAACGATCTTTATAATTATAAACTATTTTTCTCAAAAGAGAAATCAAAACCATAGTTGCCGTAAGATTATCTATTATAGCAGATAATAAAAAAGAAACTATGCTGATAATCCATAAAAATTTACGTTTTGTATTTGTACAAAATAATTCTTTTAGAGCTTCAAATCCAGAGTATTTTTCAATAATAGCAATGATAGACATAGCTCCAATAAGAAAAAAAACAATTTCAGATGCTTTCCCTAGATGAAATAATAATAGATGTTTAGGATCTTTTTTCAGGATCAAATGTTGATCTAATGCATATTCATAAACAGGAATATTTAAATATATAATTAAAGACCAACAAATAGCAGCCATCAAAATAGATGGAATAACTTTGTTCACAGAAAAAAAATTCTCAAGAGTAATTAATAAATATCCAAAGATAAAAATTAAAATTACCATTGATTTTTATATTGCGCTATTCTATTTTATTATTTAATTCCATTTTGAATAAAATGAATATTTTCCAAGTGTATTTTCTATGCGTAATAGTTGATTATATTTTGAAGTTCGTTCGGAACGACATAAAGAACCTGTTTTTATTTGTTCTATATTAAACGCGACAGAAAGATCCGCTATAAAAGAGTCTTCAGTATCTCCAGAACGATGAGATATAATGTTTTTATACTTATTTTTTTTAGCTACATGAATTGTTTCAATCGTTTCCGTTAGTGTTCCTACTTGGTTTACTTTAATTAAAATAGAATTTGCTACTTTTTTTTCTATTCCTTCATTTAACTTCTTTACTTGTGTAACGAAAAGGTCATCTCCAACTAATTGAATTTTATCTCCTATTTCATGAGTTAATAATCTCCATCCTTCCCAATCATTTTGATCGATGCCATCTTCAATAGATATAATTGGATATTTTTTGACTAAATAAGATAAATAATGAATATGTTCCTCCCTAGATTTTATCAAATCTTTTGTTTTTTTTTCTGATCTTTCGAATTCAGAATAATCATATTGATTATTTTTACAAAACTCAGACGCAGCACAATCTATAGCTATTGCTATTTGATCATAAGGCTCATAATTTGCCATATGTATCGCTTCTAATATATGATCTAAAACATCTTCAATTCCATTAAAATTAGGAGCAAAACCCCCTTCATCACCTACATTTGTGGAAAAACCTTTTTTGGTTAAAATACTTCTTAGTTTATAAAAGACTTTATGGCCCATTTGAAGGGCTTCTGTAAAAGAATTTGCTTTAACAGGAACTATCATAAATTCCTGAAAAACTATAGAAGAAGCATTAGAATGCTTTCCTCCATTTACAATATTTATTAAAGGAATAGGAAGAGAACGGGTATAAACACCTCCTATATATTTATATAGAGGAATGTTTAATTCGTTAGACGCTGCTTTTGCCGTCGCTAACGATATTCCTAAAATAGTATTTGATCCTAATCTTTTTTTATTTTCCGTTCCATCTAATTCCAACATTAATTGATCAACGCAAATTTGATCTAAAACTGATTTTCCAATCAATTCAGGAGCAATAATATCATTTATATTTTGAATTGCTTTTAAAACTCCTTTCCCAAAAAAAATACTTTCTTGATTATCACGTAATTCAAAAGCTTCATGTTTTCCTTTTGATGCTCCAGATGGAATAGAAGCACGTCCTAGTATATTATTTTCTGTTATAACATCTACTTCTACAGTAGGGTTTCCTCTAGAATCTAATATTTGTCTAGCTTGAATATGTTTAATTTTACTCATTGTTCACTTTTTTTTATTTTTTTTCTGCTACGTCTTACAGGTCTAATTTTTTTTTTATAAGTATAAATTTCATTAAAATCCACTAGTTCTATAAGAGAAAGAGGCGCTTGATCTCCTAAACGAAATCCAGTTTTTATTATTCTAGTATATCCACCAGGACGTTCACGTACTTTTTCAAAAGTATCCTTAAATAATTCTGACACTGCAATTTTATCTCTTAAATACGAAAAAATATTCCTTTTCGAATGAGTAGTATTAACTTTCGATTTTGTAATAATAGGTTCTACATATTTTCTTAAAGCCTTAGCTTTGGCTAAAGTAGTAAAAACCCTTTTCTTTTTTATAAGGGAAGAAGCCATATTAGAAAGAAGAGATTGACGATGTCCATATTTTCTTCCTAAATGATTATTCTTATTTCTATGATCCATCAGTAATTTTATCTATGATTCTTTACTATTTCAATTGAAATTCTTCTATATTCATTCCAAAATATAATCCTTTTTCCTTCATTTTACTTTCTAACTCATCTAAAGATTTTTTACCAAAATTTCTCATTTTCAACATATTACTCCTGCTACAAATTACTAAATCCGCTATGGTAGTTATAGAAGCTGATTTTAAGCAATTTTTTGTACGAACAGATAGATCCATATCGTTTAATTTGGACATTAACAATGTTCGCATTCGTATAAATTCTTCATCATATTTTTTGTCTTTATTAATTTCTTCTTGTTTTTTTTTGCCTATTTTTTCGTAAGAAAAAATAGAAAAATATTGAATCAATATTTTTGAAGCTTCCATTAAAGCTAGTTTAGGACAAATGGAGCCATCTGTTTTAATTTCTAATGAAAGATTTTCAAAATCAGTTTTTTGCCCTACACGACAATTTTCTATTGTGTATTTTACATTTTTAATAGGAGTATAAATAGAGTCTATAGGAATAGTTTCAATTGAAACATCATTATTTTTTTTATTTTCTTCTGCAGGAACATACCCTCTACCTTCTTCTATTGTAAAACTTATTTCTAAAGGGACTAATTCATCTTTATTACAAATAACCAAATCATCATTTAAAATCTGAAATCCAGAAATAAAATTATTTAAAATTTTCCCTGTAACTTGTTTTCCATGATTTATATAAGCGTTAACTGTTTCTTTACAAGTTCCTGATATTTTTTGTTTAAAACGGATTTTTTTGAAATTTAAAATTATTTCAGTTACATCTTCAACTACTCCTTCTATAATAGAAAATTCATATTTAACTCCTTTAATTCTAATAGAAGTTACTGCAAATCCTCTCAACGAGCCTAATAAAACTCTTCTTAATGCATTTCCCAAAGTAATTCCATATCCAGGCTCTAAAGGTTTCAAATGAAAAATACCTTTATACTCCGAAAACTCGGATATTGCAATTCTATCAGGTTTTACAAAATTTAGAATAGCCATACAATTGATTTACTACTATTTTATTTTGAATATAATTCAACAATTAATTGTTCTTTAATATTTTCAGGTATTTGTGTCCTTTTTGGGATCATTCTAAATATACCAAACATATTTTTTTCATCCAAAATCAACCATTCTACCAATGGACCTGTTTTTTTATGTATAGAATTTAATATTACAGGATGTTTTTTAGATTTTTCCTTTATTTCTATTTTATCTCCTGGTTTTAATCTGAAAGATGGAATATTAACCACTTTATTATTAACGATAATATGTCTATGAGAAACAATTTGACGTGCAGAAGATCGAGATGGAGCAAATTTTAATCTAAAAACTATATTGTCCAAACGACTTTCACATGCTTGTAATAATAATTCTCCAGTTATCCCTTTTTTTCTTGCTGCTTCAAAAAATAAGCTTTCAAATTGCCGTTCTAATATCCCATAAGTATATCTCGCCTTTTGTTTTTCTATTAATTGAATAAAATATTCTGAACGTTTTCCTCTACGACGGTTACTTCCATGCTGACCAGATGGATATTTTTTTCTTTCAAAATACTTATCTTCTCCATAAATACATTCTCCAAATCTTCTAGAAATTTTAGTTTTAGGTCCTATATATTTTGCCATAGTTTTTTGATCTTAAATGTCAAACTCTCCTTCTTTTAGGAGGGCGACAGCCATTATGAGGTAATGGAGTAATATCCTTGATAACTGTAACTACAATTCCTGAATTACTCAATGCTCGTATAGCAGCGTCCCTACCAGCTCCGGGGCCTTTAACTTTAACTTCTACTTTCTTTATTCCAGCATTTAAACCTTCCTTTGCTACATTTTCTGCTACTATTTGAGCTGCATATGGAGTATTTTTTTTAGATCCTTTAAAATTCATTTTTCCAGCAGAAGACCATGCAATTACATCACCTTTTTTGTTTGTTAAGGTTATAATAATATTATTAAAAGTAGCTTGAATATGAGCCTCTCCTACAGGGTCTACTACCACAGATCTTTTTTTACCAGATGATGATTTTACCATATTTATTTTGTGACTTTCTTCTTATTCGCTACAGTTTTTTTTCTTCCTTTTCTAGTTCTACAATTGTTTTTTGTTTTTTGACCTCTTAATGGTAAACCTTTTCTATGTCTAGTTCCAACATAACAACCGATATCCATTAATCGTTTAATATGAAATTGTATTTCAGATCTTAATTCTCCTTCAATTTTTATATAATCAGATATGTACTTTCTAATTTTACTGATTTCATCATCAGACCAATTCTCTACTTTTTTATTTTCATTAATTCCAATAGAATAGAGTATTTTTCTCGATAGACTTTTACCTATTCCATATAAATAAGTAAGACCAATAATTCCTCTTTTAGATCTCGGAAGGTCCACTCCTGAAATTCTTACAGACATAAAATAAAGGTCTAACCTTGTTTTTGTTTAAACCTAGGATTTTTTTTATTAATAATACGTAAGCGTCCCTTTCTCCTAACTATTTTACAATTTTCAGTTCTTTTTTTTAAAGATGCTCTTATTTTCATGACATAATAAAATTTGACTTAATATCTATAAGTTATCCTTCCTCTTTCTAAGTCATAGGAAGACATTTCTAATCTCACTTTATCTCCTGGTAATATTTTTATGTAATGCATTCTCATTTTTCCTGATATATGAGCTTTAACAATACATCCATTTTCTAACTCAACACGAAACATTGCATTTGGAGATGATTCAATAATAGTCCCATCAACTTCAATATGCTTTTGTTTAGCCATATATATAATATAAATTTGTTTTTATAATAACTTAAATTAAGACACATAATATACACAAAAAATTATTATTTTATTCAGCATATCTATTGCTTCGATATTTCATCATCATTAATCCATCATAATGATAATTTAATAGATATATATTAACCTGTTGTGAAATATCTAAAATTACTCCTACCACAATTAATAATGAAGTACCTCCATAAAATAATGCAAAATTTTGAGTAAATCCCATACGAAAAACTATAGATGGAAGTATAGCTATTACCGCTAACAAAACAGCTCCAGGTAATGTTATTTTTGATAAAATATAATCTATATATTCAGCCGTTTCTTTTCCAGGTTTAATTCTAGGTATATGTCCTCCATTTCTTTTTAAATCATCAGCCATTTGATTTACTGGAATTGCAATAGCTGTATAAAAAAAAGTGAAAATTATAACTAATATGAAAATAGTTAAATTATACCATAATCCATAAATATCTTGAAAAAGATAAAAAAAATTCTTAATCTTAATGTTTTTTACATAATCAGAAAAAGTTAATGGAAATAACATAATAGCTTGAGAAAATATAATAGGCATTACACCAGCTGCTGTCATTTTCAGTGGAATATACTGATGTTTTTGATGAATTAACTGAGAATCCAATCCTAATGATTTGTAATGAGAAACGTATTGCACTGGAATTTTTCTAATAGCTTGAATAATGATGACAGAAAATAAAATAACCAATAACCATAATAAAAATTCAAAAAATAAAACTATTAACCCTCCATTACCTGCTTCTAATTTGCTAAAAATTTCTTTGTTAATAGCATCCGGAAAACGTGCTATTATTCCAGACATAATAATTAAGGAAATCCCATTACCTATCCCTTTATCTGTTATTTTATCCCCTAACCACATGGTAAATAAAGTTCCTGAAGTTAAAATCATTATTCCTATAACCCAAAACATGCTTTTCCCATAAAAAGTATTTAAATCAATTAAATAAGCAGTTTTGGAAGAATAAAAAGGAATAAATTGATGTGTTAAAGAAATAAGATACACAGGAGCTTGAATCAAACATATTCCTACAGTCAACCATCTAGTAATGATACTAATTTGTTTTCGTCCACTCTCTCCATCTCTTTGAAGTCTCTGTAAATAAGGAATAATTATGCACATCAATTGTATTATAATAGACGCGGATATATAAGGCATTATACCCAAAGCTAAAACCGATGCACGATTAAAAGCTCCTCCTGTAAAAGAGGATAAAATTTGCATTAACCCCTTAGAACCTGAATTTAACTTTTCTAAAAAATCGCTAATTCCTAAAGGATTGATCCCTGGAAGAGGGATATAAGCCCCAAAACGGTATACTAATAATAAACCTAAAGTTATTATTATTTTTTTACGTAATTCTTTTACATTCCAAATATTATAAAAAGATGTTATTAAATTATCCATAATATTTCATTCACATAAATACAGCTTCTCCGCCAGCTTTTTTTATAGAAAGTAAAGCTTTTTTGCTAAATTGATAGGCGTGTATTTTTAATGGAAGATGGAGCTCCCCCCTTCCTAAAATTTTTATAAAATCATTTTTTCTAGCTAAATTATTTTTTATAAAAAATTCTTTATTGAGAATATTTTTTTCTTGTTTTTTAATTTTTTTAATACGATTTTGAATCGTATCCAAATTGATTCCAATAATTTTTTTTACCTTAACGTTTCTAGTAAATCCAAATTTAGGTATTCTTCTTTGAAGAGGCATTTGTCCCCCTTCAAATCCTTTTTTTTTAGAAAAACCAGATCGAGATTTTGCTCCTTTATGTCCTCTTCCACAAGTTCCCCCTTTTCCTGAACCTTGTCCTCTTCCTAATCTTAATTTTTCTTTTTTAGATCCATTATTTGGATGTAAATAACCAATATTTAAATAATTTCTATCCATCGTATACTTCTTTTATAGTAATTCCTCTCTGTTTTGCTATGATATAAACGTCTCTTATATTGCTTAGTGCTTTTATCGTAGCTTTTATAACATTATGATGATTTGAGGAACCTTTAGATTTGGATAAAACATTCCTCAATCCAGCGGCTTCAAGAACAGCTCTTAGTGGCCCACCTGCAATAATTCCTGTTCCGTCAGAAGCTGGCTTAATAAGAATACGGGCTCCTCCATATTTAGCTTCTTGTTCATGAGGTATGGTTCCATTAGAGACACATACTTTACAAAGATTTCTTTTCGCTTGTTCTCCGGCCTTATGAATAGCATCAGGAGCTTCTTTCGATTTACCAAAACCATAACCTACTACTCCGTTTTCATTTCCTTTAATAACAATAGCGCTAAAACTGAAATATCTTCTCCCTTTAGTAACTTTACAGACTCTTGTCACTCCAACTAATTTTTCTTTTAACTCTAATCCTGTATGTTTTGTTTTTTTTTCAGGCATATTTTTTAAAATTCTAATCCCATTTCTCTAATTCCCTCGGCCAAAGATCTAATTCTTCCATGATATAAATATTTTCCTTTATCAAATACTAATTTTTTTATTTTCAATTTTTTTGCTCTGTTTCCCAATAACTTACCAACTTCATAAGCCAATTCTGTTTTATTTTTTTTATATTTATGGAATTCTTTTTCTATTGAGGATGATGAAACTAAAGTTTTTCCGGATAAATCATCTATTATTTGTGCATATATTTCTTTATTGCTTCTACAAACAGATATTCTGGGTCTATTTGGATCTCCAAAAATCTTTTTGAATTTTTTATTTTTCATTATTGTAAAATTGTTTAAGCTGATTTTCCTGCTTTTCTTATAACTTTTTCTCCAAAATATCTTATTCCTTTTCCTTTATAAGGCTCTGGAACCCTGAAAGACCTAATTTTTGCAGCAATTATTCCTAATAACTGTTTGTCATAAGATTTCAAAATAATAATAGGATTTTTACCTTTTTCAGATTGAATTTCTACATTAATTTCTTCAGGAAGTTGCATCATGATATTATGAGAAAAGCCTAAATTCAAATCTAAAATATCCCCACTATAAGAAACTCTATATCCAACTCCTATTAATTCCAATTTTTTTTGAAAACCTTTTGAAACTCCTATAATCATATTTTTAATTAAAACATGATATAATCCATGTAAAGATTTAGATTTTTTATTTTCCTCATCTCTAATAATCAGTAACTGATTTTGATTCAAATTAAATTGAAATCCTTTTGGAATTTTTTTACTTAAATTTCCTAAAAATCCTTTGACGAATATTTCGTTATTAATAATTTGTAAGTTTACATCTTTAGGAATGAGAATAGGTTTTTTTCCAATTCTAGACATTTATTATTAATTATTTTATCAATATACATCAATATACATAACATAATATTTCTCCTCCTACTTTTTTCTTTCTTGCCTGCTTATCTGTAATAATTCCACTAGAAGTAGAAATTATAGCAATCCCTAATCCATTTAATACTCTAGGAATATTTTTATATTTACAATATTTTCTTAGTCCTGGTTTGCTAATTCTAATAATTTTATGAATAACAGAAATTTTTTCTTTATAATACTTCAAGGCTATTTTAATTACTTTTTCGTTTTTTTCTATTTTATAACCTAAAATATATCCACTTTCTAATAAAACACAAACAATTTCTTTTTTTATTTTAGAATATGGAACTTCGATAAGTTTATGTTTTGCTAAACTAGAATTTCGAATTCTAGTTAAAAAATCTGCAATTACATCCATATAAATTTTTTTACTACCAACTTGCTTTTTTTACTCCAGGAATAAGTCCTTGAGAAACTAAATTTCTAAAAACAATACGAGAAACTCCAAACTGACGCATATAGCCTCTACATCTACCACTAATAGAACATCTATTTCTCAAACGAACTGGAGAAGCATCTTTAGGCAATTTTTGTAATAATTCATAATTTCCCGCCTTTTTCAAAGCTTTTCTTTTACTTGCATATTTTAAGACCATTTTTTCTCTTTTTTTTTGTCTAGCTTTAACAGATTCCTTAGCCATTTTTATTTTTTTTTAAAAGGGATTCCAAATAATGATAAAAGACTTTTAGCTTCCTCATTTTTTTTTGCAGAAGTTACGAATGTAATATTCATCCCCATATTTTTTTTAATTTTATCAATATTTATTTCAGGATAAATTACTTGTTCTATAATTCCCATATTATAATTTCCATGATTATCAAAACTGCTTTCTTTCACTCCATTAAAATCTCTAACCCTAGGTAAAGAAACAACAATAAGTCTTTCTAAAAACTCGTACATTTTCATTCTCCTTAAAGTGACTTTAACCCCTATAGGCATTCCTTTTCTAAGTTTAAATCCAGATTCATCATGTTTAGAATAACAAAAAATAGCTTTTTGTCCTGTAATAGATGTTATCTCGTTCATAGAATAATCTATAATTTTTTTATCTAAAATAGATGAACCAACCCCTTGATGAACTACTATTTTTTTTAATTTAGGAACTTCCATAACAGAACTATATCTAAATTTTTTTATCAAATCAGGAACTATTTTGTTTTTATAGAATTTTTGCAATTTAGATTGGTAACTCATTTTCGTTTTTATTCAATTTTTTTAAATTAGATAAATGTATGGGGGCTTCTTTTTCTACAATTCCACCTTTAGGTTTTCTTGGCGTAGGTTTGGTGTGTCTTTTAATCATATTTATTCCACGTATAATGGCTTTATCTTTTTTAGAAAAAACTTTTACAATTATCCCTTCAGTTCCTTTATTATTTCCTGATAAAACCAACACCTTATCTTCTTTTTTTATTCTTTTCATAAAAATATTTTTCACAAAACTTCTTGTGCTAAAGAAATAATTTTCATATATTCTTTTTCTCTAAGTTCTCTTGCTACTGGACCAAAAACTCTTGTCCCCATTATTTCTCCAGAAGCATTAATTAATACACAAGCATTATCATCGAAACTTATATAAGATCCGTCTTTTCTTCTAGCTCTATTTTTTGTTCTAATTACCACCGCTTTACAAACTTGTCCCTTTTTAACTGTATTTCCTCCAGAAATAGCTATTTTCACAGTAACCACAACTGTATCTCCTAATGAAGCGTACCTCTTTTTAGTTCCACCTAAAACTCGAATAATTAAAACCTCCTTCGCCCCTGTGTTATCCGATACTTTACACCTAGATTCTTGTTGTAACATCATCAATTATATTTTATTTTTCCAACACATGAACTAACCTCCAACATTTTCTTTTGCTCACTGGACGCATTTCCATAATGCTTACTTTATCTCCATTTTTAGATATATTTTTGTCATCATGAACCATGTATTTTTTATTTTTTGTGACACTTTTTCCATAATATTTATGTTTCACTTTTTTGATTTCATACACAACAATAGTTTTATCCATCTTATCGCTGATAACTATTCCTTGTCTTTGCTTTCGGATATTTCGAATTTTTTTTTCAGATTTATATTCTTTTTTTGTCATTTATTTTTTTGTTGTATTCAGTATTCAATCTGGCAATATTTTTTCTAATTAATTTAATTTCCATAGGATTTTTGAGCATTTTAACATGATGATTAAATTTCATATTCTGGTATTTTTTTTGATTTTTATCAATTTGTTTTATTAAATCGTGAATTGATAAATTTTTTTCATTTAGATTATTCATAATTTTATTTCATTAGAAAAAATAAATTTCATTTTTATAGGAAGTTTTTGAGCGGCTAATCTTAATGCTTCTTTAGCCACATTCATATCTACTCCGTCTATTTCAAATAATATTCTACCAGGTTTAACGACAGATACCCAAAATTCAACAGGGCCTTTTCCTTTTCCCATACGTACTTCTTGTGGTTTTTTTGTAGCAGGTTTATCTGGAAAAATATTAATCCATAATTGACCTTCTCTTTTCATATATCTTGTAGCAGCAACTCTTGCTGCCTCTAGTTGTCTAGCAGTAATCCAAGCACCTTCTAAAGCTTTAATCCCATATAACCCTCTAGAAAGAAGAACTCCTTTTTTAGCTTTCCCACGAATTCTCCCTTTTTGTTTTTTTTTATATTTTGTTCTTTTCGGTTGTAACATATAAAGATCTAAATTTCATTTATTTTTCTTTCTATTAAAATGATAGGGTTTATGACTTCTTTGTTTTTTATGAATTTCTAATAATGGAGATAATTCTCTTTTTCCGTATATTTCTCCTTTCATTATCCACACTTTAACTCCTATACTTCCATAAACAGTGTGAGCAACTGCCATATGATAATCAACATCAGCACGGAAAGTTCCGAGAGAAATTCTCCCTTCTTTATAAGTTTCACATCTTGCCATTTCCGATCCATTAAGTCTTCCAGAAATCTGGACTCTTATCCCTTGAGCATTCATTCTTATAGCAGAAAGAATGGATAATTTAATTGCTTTTTTATAAGAAATTCGATTTTCTAGTTGTCGTACTAATCCTTTTGCAACTAATGGGGCATCTAATTCAGGACGTTTAACTTCAGAAATATTGATTTGAACTTCTTTTTTAGTAAGTTTTTTTAATTCTTTTCTTACTGTATCTACTTCATCTCCTCTTTTTCCTATAACAAGAGCCGGTCTTGATGTTCTAATCGTAATTGTGATAAATTTTAAAGTTCTTTCTATAAAAATACGAGAAACTATTCCTTTTGGAAGTCTAGCTTCTATATATCTTCTTACTTTGAAATCTTCTTGTATTCTATCTCTATAATTATTACACCAACTAGACTGCCATCCTGTTATAATTCCAAGACGATTAACAATTGGATTTGTTTTTTGTCCCATAAGAATTATGTTTCTTTTTTATTATCTAAAAAAACAGTAATATTACTTGATCTTTTTCTAATTCTATGTCCTCTTCCCTGAGGAACAGGACGTAATCTTTTTAATGTTTTTCCTTGATTCACTCTAACTTCTTTTATATACAAATATTCTTTTTTTTCGGAATAAGATTGATTATGTTTTTTTTTCCAATTAGACAGTAGAGAAAGAAGTAATTTCTTGAAAAGAAAAGAAACTCTTTTTTTTCTACTATAATTTAATAAATCTAAAGCTCTATATATTTCTTGATTTCTAATTAAATCTGCGATCAATCTCATTTTTCTAGGAGAACTTCTAGCTCCATTCAAAGAAGCTGAAACTATACTAGTTTCCTGTTTCATTTTCTACTAATTTTTAATTTTCAACTTACCTTTAGATCCTGCGTGACCTCTAAAAGCACGAGTAGGAGCAAACTCTCCAAGTTTATGACCAATCATATTTTCCGTAATATATACATTAATAAATTGTTTTCCATTATGAACGGCAAAAGTTTGTCCTACAAAATCAGGTAAAATTGTGGAAGGCCTAGACCAAGTTTTAATTACAATTTTTTTATCTGATTTAATATTATTTAAGACTTTTTTATATAACTGATGAGAAACATATGGTCCTTTTTTCAAAGATCTTGCCATAATTATTTAAGATTTTTATTTTTTTCTTCTTTGCAAAATATATCTGTCAGAATATCGTTTTTTAGAACGAGTTCTAAATCCTTTGGCGGGTTTTCCTCTTCTATTTCTAGGTATTCCTCCAGAAGCTTTCCCTTCTCCTCCTCCCATTGGATGATCTACAGGATTCATAGCAACTCCTCGTGTTCTAGGTCTTTTTCCTATATGCCTTTTCTTACCAGCTTTTCCATATGTTTCCAATTGATGATCCGGGTTAGAAACAATTCCAATTGTTGCCATACAAGTAACCATTATTATTCTAACTTCTCCAGATGGAAGTTTAATTGTTGCATACTTATCGTCTCTTGCAAATAATTGAGCAAAAGAACCCGCACTTCTTGCGATTTTAGCGCCTTGTCCCGGGATAAGTTCTATACAGGATATATTAGTTCCTAATGGAATATCACTTAAAAAGGTAGAATTTCCTATATTAAAAGGAATATTTTTTCCAGAAATCACTTTTTGTCCTATTTTAAATCCTTCCATTGTTACTATATATCTTTTTTCTCCATCCTCATAATGGAGTAAAGAAATAAAAGAAGACCGATTTGGATCATATTCTATAGATTTTATAACAGCAGAAATTCCAAATTTTCTTCTTTTAAAATCTATTATTCTATATTTTTTTTTATGACCACCTCCAAAATAACGCATAGTCATGCGACCTACATTATTCCTTCCTCCAGATTTATTTTTACCTTTTACTAAAGTTTTTTCAGAATTACAACTTGTAAGTTCATCAAAACAATTTACAATTCTAAAACGTTGACCAGGTGTTGTAGGTTTTAATTTTTTAACTGACATTAGATTTCTTTTTTGTTTAAGAAATCAATTTTTTGATTTCCAAAAAATTGAACAGTAGCTTTTTTTAGCTTATTGGTCCTTCCATAAAGAAATCCTTTTTTAGTATATTTAGATTTATTCTTTCTCGGGTAAATCATTGTTCTTATATTTTTTACGGAAAATCCAAATAATTTTTTTATCTCTTTTTTAATTTGAATTTTATTGCAATTTATATTTACAGAAAAAGTATAAAAACTACATTTCTCTCCTTTATAAGATTTATCTGTGATAAAAGGTTTTATTAAAATTATACGATCCATAATATTATTATATAGATAATAAATGGTTAATTTTATTTATAGAATTTTCAGAAAAAATAATATATGAAAAATTGATAAGTGAAAAACAATCTAATTCACTTACACTTAATAATTTAAAATTATTCAAATTTCTAGAAGACAAATATAAGTTTTTATTCATTTCTCCAATTATCATTAATGATTTTTTATCTGTTAATTGTAAGGATTTCAATAAATTTAAAATAAATTTAGTTTTTGGAACGTTTAATTTTAAATCTTCTATAATCAAAATTTTGTTTTGTACTAATTTTTGTTCTATAATAGATTTTTTGACTATATTTTTAGTACGTTTATTTAATTTTGTTATGTATTTTCTTGGTTTAGGACCAAATACTCTACCTCCACCTCTAAAAATAGGGTTTTTTATATCGCCTTTTCTAGATCCTCCAGTTCCTTTTTGTCTATGCAATTTTTTAGTACTTCCAGATAATTCTCCTCTTTCTTTAGACTTATGTGTTCCCTGACGTTGAGCTAATAAATATCTTTTAATTTCTAAGTATATAGAATGACGATAAGATTTTTTAAAAAAAACATCATCGCGAAATTCTATTTTTTTATCAGTATAATTGCCTTTTATATCTAAAATTTTTAATTCCATTCTTTTTTTTGAATCATTAAATATGAATTTTTATTTCCTGGGACTGCCCCTTTTAAAATGATGATATTGTAATCGGGATTTATTTTTAATATTTTTAGATTTTTAATAGTTACACTTTTTTTTCCCATTCTTCCAGCCATTTTTTTTCCTTTAAAAACACGCGATGGATCTGATCCAGCTCCTATTGATCCTGGAGCTCTTAAACGATTGTGTTGTCCATGAGTTTTTTCTCCTACCCCTGAAAAATTATGTCTCTTAACTACACCTTGAAAACCTTTCCCCTTAGAAACCCCTTTTACATTTACTAACTCTCCTTCTTTAAAAAGATCGATATTTATCGAACTCCCTAAAATAAAATCAGACACTTTATTTGTTTTAAATTCCAATAATTTTTTTTTTGGAGATAACCCTGCTTTTTTAAAATGATTAAATAAAGATTTATTAGTTTTTTTAATTTTCTGATTATCTATTCCTAATTGAATAGAAAAATAACCATCATTTTCTATTGTTTTGATCTGAACAATATAGCAAGGTCCCACTTTCACAATCGTACATGGAACATTTTCTCCATTTTCCAAAAATATACTAGTCATTCCTATATTTTTTCCTATTAATCCAACCATATTTTATACTTTTATTTCTGCTTCCACTCCACTGGGTAATTCCAATTTCATTAATGCATCTACTGTTTTAGATGAAGCATTATGAATTTGTAAAAGTCTTTTATGAGTAGGGAGAAAAAATTGCTCTCTTGATTTTTTATTTACATGAGGAGAACGTAATACTGTGAATATTTTTTTCTCAGTAGGCAAAGGAACTGGTCCGTTCAATACAACTCCTGTAGGAAGCACTGAATTTACAATTCTTTCGGCCGATTTATCTAATAAATTATAATCATAAGATTTTAATTTAATTTTTATATCATGACCCATAGTATATTAATTTTTTTTCTACTATTATTTTATTTTTTATTTTTATTTTCCATAATTATATTATCTATTACATTTTCAGGAACTGTATCATAATGAGAAAATTCCATAACAGAAGTTCCTCTACCGGAAGAAAGAGTTCGTAATACCGTTACATATCCAAACATTTCTGATAATGGGACTAAAGCTTGAATTACTTTTATATTATTTTTACTATCCATATTTTGGACTATTCCTCTTCTTCGATTTAAGTCTCCTATTATATCTCCCATATTTTCTTCTGGAATTAAAACTTCCAATTTCATTATTGGTTCTAATAAAACAGGTTTAGCTTTTTTAGCCGCTTCTCTAAAACCTAATTTACCTGCCAATTCGAAAGATAGTTGATCAGAATCAACAGAATGATAAGATCCATCTAAAACAGTAACCTTAGCACTATCTATTTCATATCCAGATAAAGGACCATTTTTCATCATTTCTTTAAATCCTTTTTCTATAGAAGGAATATATTCTTTTGGTATATTTCCTCCTTTTATTTTATTAATGAAAACTAAACCGGATTCCCCTATATTTCCAGGTTCTAATCTGAATAAGATATCCGCATATTTCCCTCTACCTCCTGTTTGTTTTTTATAAATTTCTCTATGTTCTACTAAATTTGTTAGAGCTTCCTTATATTCTACTTGAGGCCTACCCTGATTCACTTCAACTTTAAATTCTCGTTTCATTCTATCCACAATTATTTCTAAATGAAGTTCTCCCATACCGGAAATAATAGTTTGACCTGTATAATTATCCGTTCTTACTTGAAAAGTAGGGTCTTCTTCCATTAACTTTGATAAAGCAAAACTCATTTTATCTATATCCGATTTATATTTAGGCTCAACTGCTAATCCAATGACTGGATCAGGAAACAATATTTTTTCCAATAAAATGGGGTATTTTTCATCACATAAAGTATCACCGGTTTTAATATCTTTAAAGCCGACTACAGCTGCTATATCTCCAGCCCCAATTTGATCTACTGGATTTTGTTTATTTGCGTGCATTTGATATATTCTAGAAATACGTTCTTTATTTCCTGATCTAGCATTAAAACTATAAGAGCCTGATTCTATTTTTCCAGAATAAACCCTAAAAAAAGCTAATCGTCCAACAAAAGGATCGCTTGCTATTTTAAAAGCCAAAGCAGAAAAAGGTTCATTTTCACTAGGTTTTCTTTTTTCTTTTTTTTGATTAGTAGGATTGATGCCCACTATATCTTTAACTTCCAATGGAGAAGGTAAATATCTACATATAGCATCCAATATGGCTTGAACTCCTTTATTTTTGAAAGAAGACCCACATAAGATAGGAATGACTTTCATTTTAATAGTATTTTCTCGTAAAGAAAAAATAATATCTTCTTGTGATATAGAAGAATAATTTCCGTACAAAAATTTTTCCATTATTACATCATCATGTTCAGATAATGTTTCTAGGAGTTGATTTTTATAATCATCAACTATATTTTTCATATTCTCTGGTATAGGAATTTTCTTATATGTCATTCCATAATTTTTTTCATCCCATATAATAGCTTGATTAGATATTAAATCTATAACTCCCTTAAAATTATCTCCAATATCAATAGGTATTTGTAAAGGAACTGAATTCGCTCCTAAAATTTTTCTTATTTGAGAACAAACATTAAAAAAATCGGCACCTTGACGATCCATTTTATTTACAAAAGCAATTCTAGGGATCTCATATTTATCTGCTTGTCTCCACACAGTTTCAGATTGAGGTTCAACTCCATCTACTGCACTAAATAAAACAACCATTCCATCTAAAACCCTCATAGATCTTTCTACTTCCACAGTAAAATCTACATGTCCAGGGGTATCTATAATATTAATTTGATATTTCTTTTTATTATATATCCATTCACAACATGTAGCGGCAGAAGTAATAGTTATCCCTCGTTCTTGCTCTTGTTGCATCCAATCCATAGTTGCCGCCCCATCATGAACTTCTCCTATTTTGTGATTAATACCTGTGTAAAATAGAATTCTTTCTGTAGTAGTAGTTTTTCCCGCATCAATATGTGCTGCAATTCCTATATTTCTTGTATATTTTAAATCTTTTGCCATAGATAACTAAAATCTAAAATGCGAAAAAGCTTTATTAGCTTCTGCCATTTTATGAATGTTTTCTTTTCTTTTTACAGCTTCACCTTGTTCCTGAAAAGCATCCCATATTTCATATGCTAATTTGTTCGCCATTGTTTTTTCATTTCTAATAGAAGCACAAGATATCAACAATTTCATTGCTTTTGTTATTTTACTGTTAGAAGAAATAGGAACAGGAACTTGAATATTGGATCCCCCCATACGACGACTTCTAACTTCTACATGAGGCGTTACATTTTTTAGTCCTTCTTTCCATATTTCTAATGCAGATTTTTCTTCTTTTTTCTTGATCACCTCGATTTTTTCGATAGCATTATAAAATATGTTATATGCTATATTTTTTTTCCCATTCTTCATTAAATGATTAACAAAACGTGTTACTAAAGGGTCATGAAATTTAGGATCTGGAAAATATACTTTTTCTTTTTTTTTTACTTTTCTCATTAATAGTTTAATCTTTTTTAGCTACTTTAGCTCCATACTTACTTCTACTTTTTTTTCTTCCATTAACTCCGGCTGTATCTCTAGCCCCCCGCACTATTTTATATTTTACTCCTGGTAAATCTTTTACTCTTCCCCCTTTAACTAATACGATTGAATGTTCTTGAAGATTATGTCCTTCTCCTGTAATATAACTAATTACTTCTCTTCCATTTGTAAAACGAACACGAGCTACTTTTCGCATAGCGGAGTTGGGTTTTTTTGGTGTAGTAGTATAAACTCTGGTACAAACTCCTCTTTTTTGAGGACAAAATTCTAAAGCCACAGATTTCCGTTTTTTAGAAACAGAAGTCCGTCCTTTTCTAATTAACTGCTGTATAGTAGGCATATCCTGTATTTAAAATGCAAATTATGCTATTTAATAATAAATTACAAAACTTAGTAATTAAAAAAATTAAATCACATTAAAGATCATCAATATCAATTTTCTGATTTTGAAAAGGTTCTTCTTCTAATGAATTAATATTAAGTTCTTTATAAATATAACGAAAAGTGGAAAGTAAACAGGGCAATCCATCTACAATAGCCACATTATGTTCATAATGAGCAGAAATTTTATTATCTAGAGTAGTTATTGTCCATCCATCTTTATGAAAAAGAATTTTAGATGAACCAATATTTACCATTGGTTCTATCGAAAGAACTAATCCTTCTTTTAATTTAACTCCTTTTCCTTTTTTCCCAAAATTTGGTATTTTAGGATCTTCATGCATATTTTTTCCCAATCCATGACCTACAAGGTCTTTTACTACATTATAACCGTTTTTTTCAATATAAGATTGTATCGAATAACCTATATCTCCAATACTATTTTTCCATTTACAATTGGATATTCCAATGTAAAGAGATTTTTTAGAACAATTTAAAAATTTTTTTGTATCACGAGATACTTTTCCCACTTCGAAAGTATAAGCATGTTCTCCGTAAAATCCATTCATATAAACTCCACAATCTATAGATAATATATCCCCTTCACATAAGGGGTCTTGATTAGGGATTCCATGTACAACTTGATTGTTTGGAGAAACGCACAAAGTATTTGGAAAATTGTATAATCCTAAAAAAGCCGGTTTTCCACCATGATCACGAATGAAATTTTCTGCAAGTTTATCTAAATAAAGAGTATTAACTCCTGGTTTTACTTTTTTAGCCAGCATTCCTAATGTTTTAGAAGCTAAAAATGCACTTTTTTTGATTAAGATTATTTCTTCAATAGTTTTTAATTGTATCAAAATGCAATTATTTTTTAAAAATATTTTATGATCATAGAAGTCCCACTCATGATTTTAGGAATAGGGAGCCCCATTAACTGTAGAATAGTAGGAGCTACATCTGATAGGACTCCTTCTTCTTTTAAAAAGAGATCTCGTTTTTTTATGTTTTTATCTAAAAGAATAAAAGGAACTAAAGATGTAGTATGAGCGGTATGAGGGGTTCCATCTAAATTGATCATATAATCTGCATTTCCATGATCTCCTACAATAATAACTGTATATGAGTTTTTTATAGCTTCTTCAGAACAATGTTTTACACATATATCAACAAATTCACATGCTTTTATTGTTTCTTTCATTTTACCAGTATGTCCTACCATATCTGGATTCGCAAAATTTAGACAAATAAAATCCGATTGTTTCCTTTTTAATTCAGGAATAATTTTTTTCACAATATTTTTTGCACTCATTTCAGGTTTTAAATCATAAGTAGGAATTTTAGGAGATTCACATAAAATTCTAATTTCTCTATTAAAAGGAGTTTCTCTTCCTCCCGAGAAAAAAAAAGTAACATGTGGATATTTTTCAGTTTCAGCTATACGTATTTGTTGTTTTCCTTCTTTTTCTAAAATTTCCCCCAAAGTATCTAATAAATATTCTTTTTCAAAAAGCACATGAATTCCTTTATATTTAGGATTAAAACAAGTCATAGTTATGTAATAAAGTAAATTTAATTTTTTCATGTCTGAAAAAAGAACATTATTACCCGTAAGAAGCTCTGTAATTTGTCTAGAACGATCAGGACGAAAATTAAAACAGAAAACAACGTCTCCATCCTTTATTTTTGAAACAGGAACTTCATTTTCATCAACAATTATTAAAGGAGATAAAAACTCATCCGTAATTCCTTTATCGTATAGTTTTTCTATAGATAGAATAATATTTTTAGTATAGATTCCTTTTGAATGAACCATTGCATCATATGCTTTTTTAGTTCTCTCCCATTTATGATCACGATCCATTGAATAGTACCTTCCGATAACAGAAGATAATTTCCCAACGTATTGTTCAGCAACATTTAAAAGTTTTTTTATATAAAAAATACTCTTTTTTGGAGAAGAGTCTCTACCATCTGTAAAAACATGTATAAAAACATTCTTTATTTTTTTTTCATGAGCTATTTTAAGTAAATAAAAAAGATGATTCATGTGTGAATGTACCCCTCCATCAGATAATAATCCAATAAAATGAATTCTTTTTTTAGAAATAGAGATCTCATCAAAAAAAACATCTATTTTTTTTATCAATAAATTATTCTTTATAGAAATATTAATTTTTTCTAAACTTTGAGAAATCTTACGTCCAGCTCCTAAATTAATATGCCCCACTTCAGAATTTCCCATTTGTCCTTTAGGTAATCCAACATAACATCCTGATGCTTTTAATTTACTATAAGGATAATTTTTAGAACAAAAATCAATAAATGGAGTAAAAGCTTGTTCTATTGCAGAAGAATAATAATTTTTGGGAGAAGAAAGACCCCAACCGTCTAAAATAATTAATATCAATTTTCTCATCGAATCTTATTATTATAGTATTAAATACTTACTCTTTTAAAGATATTTATTTTTAAATTTTTATCATATTTATTCAAATATTCTTGAACAGTTATTTTGCTGTCTTTTATAAATTTTTGATTAAGTAGGGTATTTTCTAATATAAATTTGTTAATTCGGCCTTGAATTATTCTTTTTTTTATAGAATTGGATTTACTTTTATTTTCTTTTTGAACTTGATCTTCAATTATTTCAGTTTCTTCATTCATTAATGAATTGGGAATCTCTTTTTCATTAATAGCTACAGGATTCATAGCGGCTATATGCATTGCTATATCCTTAGCTACAGATATGTTATTTATTTTATCGGAAAAGCCAACTAATGTTGCGATTTTGTTTGTATTGTGAGTATAATTCATTATAAATGGAGAATCTACTTTTTCAAAAATTTTTAATTCTAATTTTTCTCCTACAACACCCATCTTATTTACAATCATTTCCTGTATGCTTCCATATTCATTATATGAACTACACAAAAAATCTATTTTATTATTGAATAATAATGATTGTTTTGAAAGTTCGGATAAAAACTCCAAAAATTCCGAGTTCTTGGATAAAAAATCAGTTTCACAGCTAATTCCTATAATTGTTCCGATACAATAATTAAAATTAACGGAAGCAATAACAGCGCCATCTTTCATTTGATATAAAGAACGATTAATTGCTACTTTTTCTCCTTTTTTTCTTAAAAAACGAATAGCTTTATCAATATTTCCATTAGAATGAACTAACGCATTTTTACAATCCATAATTCCAATTCTTGTTATTTTTCTAAGTTCATTAATTTTTTGTACAGAAATTTTCATAATTTTTTGTTTACAAAATTTTTATCTTCACGTTCATTTCTATTGATCGAAACTCCATCTCGAATTGCTTCTGATACAAATTTCAAAATAATATCTATGGATTTAGAAGAGTCGTCATTAGAAGGAATAGGGTATTGAATTTCATTAGGATCTGTGTTAGTATCTACCATAGCAAAAACAGGTATTTTTAATTTATTTGCCTCAGTTAAAGCTATTTTTTCTTTATTTGGATCTACCAAAAAAATACCTCCTGGTACATGATTCATATTTGAAATACTTCCTAAATTTTTATATAATTTTGCGTATAATCTATCAATTAACAATCTTTCTTTTTTAGATAAAGTGTCAAAAGTCCCATTTTTTTTCATTTTTTCTATATTGTTCATTTTTTTCACAGACTTACGAATTGTTGTGAAATTTGTGAGCAATCCCCCCAACCATCTTTCCGTTATGCAGGGCATATTTATGTTTTTTGCATAATAAAAAACTTTTTCTCTAGCTTGAGCTTTGGTTCCTACCAGTAATATTTTTTTTCCATTTTTTGTTATTCTTTTTAAACCATCACAAGCTTCCTCTAATTTTGAAATTGTTTTTGATAAATCTATGATATGAATTCCTCCTTTTTTCATAAAAATGAAAGGACGCATATTAGGATTCCATTTTCGTGCAATATGTCCAAAATGAACACCAGCTTTCAATAAATCCTGAGTATTGATTTTCATTATATTTTTATAATTTAATTTTTTTCTAACGTTTCGAAAATTGGTACTTTTTTCTAGCTTTTTTTTGCCCAAATTTTTTCCTTTCTACTTCTCTAGAATCACGAGTTAATAGGCCTTCATATTTTAGTTTACTTCTATTTTTTATATCGAACTGACAAAGCGCGCGAGATATTGCGAGACGAATTGCTTCTGCTTGTCCATTAAACCCCCCTCCAAAAACTTTAATATTTATATCAAACTGACTCAGTTTTTTGATTATTTCAATAGGATACAGTATTTTTTGATGAAGATATTTTGGAAAATATTGATTTAATTTCTTAGAATTTACAGTTATTAATCCGTTTCCTATTTTTAAATAGATACGTGCAAGGGATCTTTTTCTTCTTCCTATAGTATGTATCATAATTATTTTTATTTCAATAAGACAGGTTTTTGCGCTTTATGTTTATGTTCAGATTTTGGATAAACATATAAATTTTTTAGAATCAATCGTCCTAAACGACTTTTAGGTAACATTCCTTTGACTGATTTATATATTATATTCCTTGAATCTTTATTCAATAAATCTTTAATGTAAATTATTTTTCTTCCACCAGGGTAACCGCTATGATGAATATATTTTTTATCTTTCCATTTTTTTCCAGTAAGTTTAATTTTATTAGAATTGATTACGATAACATAATCTCCACAATTTATATGTGGCGAAAAAAAAGGTTTATGTTTCCCCATTATAATACAAGCAATTTTTGTAGATAATCTTCCTAAAATTTGATTAGTAGCATCTATTATGATCCAAGATTTTAATTTTATTACAGAACTTTTTTTAGCTGAAATTGTCTTAAAACTTAAAAAATCCATATTCTTTTATTTTATTTCATTAATATAAGAAATTTTAAAAATTTTTAATGTTAACGAATGACTTTTTGTCATAAAAACTTTTTGCATAAAAGTTTTTTATTGTCAGACCGCATACTCCCTTTATTTATTAAGGTTTTATTTTCGTTGAGTTCATTGTGGCATAATGATTGGAGTGCTATTGAATGAAATTAACATATGAAAAAACGTAATAAAAATGAGTAAAATTATAGGCATAGATTTAGGTACAACAAATTCTTGTGTTTCCGTTATGGAAATCAACGATCCTGTTGTTATCCCTAATTCAGAAGGAAAAAGAACTACTCCATCTATAGTTGCTTTTGTAGAAGGAGGAGAAAGAAAAATAGGAGATCCGGCTAAAAGACAAGCAGTAACTAATCCACAAAAAACCATTTTTTCAATCAAAAGATTTATGGGGAGAATGTACTCAGAAGTCACAGAGGAATTGAAACATATACCTTATAAAATTATAAAAGGAGGAAACAATACTCCTCGTGTTGATATAGAAAAAAGATTGTACGCTCCACAGGAAATATCTGCGATGATTTTACAAAAAATGAAAAAAACAGCTGAAGATTATCTAGGAGAAGAAGTTAACAGAGCCGTAATTACAGTCCCCGCTTATTTTAACGATGCTCAAAGACAAGCAACTAAAGAAGCTGGAGAAATTGCAGGATTAAAAGTAGAAAGAATTATAAATGAGCCGACTGCAGCGGCTTTAGCTTATGGATTAGATAAAAGTAATCAAAATAAAAAAATTGTGGTATACGATTTAGGAGGAGGGACTTTTGATGTTTCTATCCTAGAATTAGGAGATGGAGTTTTTGAAGTTTTATCTACTAATGGTGATACTCATTTAGGAGGGGATGATTTTGATCAAGTTATTATTAATTATTTAGCAAATGAATTTAAATCAAAAGAAGGATTAGATCTTAGAAAGGATCCTATGGCTTTACAGCGTTTGAAAGAAGCATCTGAAAAAGCTAAAATAGAGCTATCTTCTTCAAATCAAACCGAAATAAATCTTCCTTATATCACAGCAACGGAATCAGGTCCTAAACATTTAGTTTTAACTCTAATTCGTTCAAAATTTGAACAATTATCAGAAAAATTAATACAACGTTCTATTAATCCTTGTTCTAAAGCATTAAAAGATGCAAATTTAACTACTCAAAACATAGATGAAGTAATTTTAGTTGGAGGATCTACTCGTATACCAAAAGTACAAGAAGAAGTAGAGAAATTTTTTGGAAAAAAACCTTCTAAAGGGGTTAATCCAGATGAGGTCGTAGCTATTGGAGCGGCTATACAAGGAGGAGTATTAACAGGAGATGTCCAAAATGTGTTATTACTAGATGTGACTCCTTTATCTTTAGGAATTGAGACATTAGGAGGTGTCTTTACTAAACTTATTGAATCTAATACCACAATCCCTACTAAAAAATCAGAAATTTTTTCTACCGCATCTGATAACCAATCGGCAGTAACTATACGCGTAGGACAAGGCGAAAGATCTATGTTCAATGATAATAAAGAAATAGGTCGTTTTGACTTAGTAGATATACCTCCTGCACCTAGGGGGACTCCTCAAATTGAAGTAACTTTTGATATAGATGCTAATGGAATTCTTAATGTTTCTGCAAAAAATAAAGGAACAGGAAAAGAACAATCTATACGTATTGAAACCTCTTCAGGTTTAAATCAAGAAGAAATAGAAAAAATGAAACAAGAGGCAAAAAAAAATGCTCAAAAAGATGATAAAATAAAAAAAGAAATTGAAAAATTAAATGCTGCAGATAATCAGATTTTCCAATCTGAGAAACAACTGAAAGATTATGGAAATAAATTATCTGAAAATAATAAAAAAAATATAGAAGATTCCTTAGAAAAGTTAAAAAACGCTCATTCTAAAAAAGATTTCATTTCTATTGAAAATTATATGAAAAAATTGAACGAGGCTTGGACTAATGCTTCTCAAGAAATTTATAGCACAGGAAATACAAATAAAAATAATCAATCAAACAAAAAAGAAAATGAAGAAAAAAGTAGCAAAGGGAACGAAAATGTACAAGATGTAGATTATGAAGAAGTGAAATAAAGAATTGAATTGATAAGATAGATAAAGGGAGCCTATTATGTATTATGTTATGATGGAATAGTAGAAATTGTACTTTCTCCTCCAGTAACTTTTTCTCCCTTTTTCACTAAAATTATAGAGTTTAATGGTAAAAAAACATCAACTCTTGATCCAAATTTAATAAATCCAAGTTCATCTCCTTTTTTTACGATGGAATTTTTTTTTGCATAAATGACAATACGTCTAGCTAAAAAACCAGCTATTTGTCGAAATAATATTTTGTTTCCCTTACTAGTTTCCACGACTGTTGTTGTATGTTCATTATGTGATGAAGATTTAGGGAGCCAAGCTATTATGTATTTTCCAGGATGATGTTTTACATAAACAATTTTTCCAGAAACAGGAAATCTATTAACATGTACATTGAAAGGAGACATAAAAATAGAAATACATATACAGTTTTTTTTTAAAAATTCACTTTCGAAAATTTTTTGTACATTCAAAATTTTTCCATCAGCAGGAGAAAGAATTATTTCTTTGTTATAATCTTTTTCACTAATTCTACAGAATAAATTTCTTTTTGGATTTCTAAAAAAGAAAATAAGAAAAATATAAATAACAATAAAAAAAATTGATAAAAAAATAAAAATCAATTTAGATAATAAAAAGAAAGAAAAAATTAATAATAATAATATTATTACTAATGTGTATCCCAGAAATAAAATTCCTTCTTTATGAATAGAAATCATGACTGCAAAATTTTTACGATAAAAAAATCAAATATTTTCGTAGTTCCATAGTTACGCTGATAAAATTAAAAAATATAAACAAGACTAGTTACTACGGTAGCTATAATAGGAATTACAAAAATAAAACTATCTAATCGATCTAAAAAACCGCCATGTCCAGGAAACCAAACACCTGAATTTTTTACACTAAAAGATCTTTTAATGGTTGACTCCACAAGATCTCCAATAGTAGAAAAAATAGGAACAGTAAAGGACAAAATAAACCAATATTTATTTCCCCATATTTTGTATAATAAAAACCCTAGTATTATACAAAAAAAGATCCCACCAATAACTCCTTCTATTGATTTTTTAGGAGAAATAGATATAGCTATTTTTCTTTTTCCCCATTTTTTTCCTATCAAATAGGATAGAGAATCATTTGTCCATATTAAGATAAATACACCTAAAATTAATTGTTTTCCATGATGAATAATAGCATATATATAAGATGCTAAATAAAATGGCATAATAATATACACCAATCCAAAAATTAGATGACTAGCTTGTGCTATTTTTTCTTTATGAGAATATTTATTAGAAAATAATTGAATTATAAGAAAAATTATAGAATAAGGAATAAAACAAATTACATAGGGAATTAATCCTTTTTCTTTTTCCATAAAAAAATCCATAAAAATAGAAAATAAAAAAAATAAAGATGTTATTTTAATTAAAGTAATGCTTGTTTTTAATATTAATAAAAATTCAAATAAACAAAGAAAAGACAGTAACATCATTACTATTCTAAAAGTTTTTTCTCCTTTTTCAATAGAAAAAATAATTGAAACAACATAAATCAAACCAGTAAAAAACCTTATCATAAAATCTAAGTATTTTTTTTTTTTCATTTCATTTTTCAATTATATATTAACTATAATATTTCAAGAAGAAATGTTACTAAACAGAATTTAACATATCTCCGATTTCATCAGGATAAGGTCTTTCTCCAAATATTTTCTTTAAATCTTCTCTAAAGATAACTTCTTTTTCCAATAATTCATTAGCCAATATAGATAATTTTTTTTCATTATTTTTAAGTATACTTTTAGCTCTTTGATATTGCTCTGTTATAATTTTAGATATTTCTTCATCTATAATTTGAGCCGTTTTTTCACTATAAGGTTTAGAAAAAGAAAATTCATTTTGTCCTGTAGAATCATAGTAAGAAATGTTTCCAATTTTGTCATTTAATCCAAAAATAGCCACCATAGATTGAGCTTGTTTTGTCACTCTTTCTAAGTCGTTTAAAGCTCCAGTAGAAATACTACTGAAAATAATTTCTTCCGCCGATCTTCCCGCTAACAATGCACAGATTTCATCTTTCATTTGTTCTGGAGTCGTTAATTGTCTTTCCTCCGGAAGATACCATGCTGATCCCAAAGATCTTCCCCTTGGAACTATGGTTACCTTTACTAAAGGCGCAGCATGTTCTAACAACCAGCTTATTGTAGCATGTCCTGCCTCATGATAAGCAATTCTTTTTTTTTCATTTGGTTTTATTATTTTATTCTTTTTTTCTAAACCTCCAATAATACGGTCTATTGCATCAAGAAAATCTTGATTTTCTATTTGAGATCTATCTTTTCTTGCTGCAATAAGAGCTGACTCATTACAAACATTAGCGATATCTGCTCCACTAAATCCTGGAGTTTGTCTTGCTAAAAAACCTACATCTACATTATTAGATAATACCAATCTTTTAAGATGTACACGAAATATTTCTTTCCTTTCATTTAATTCAGGTGGATCTACTAATATAGTTCGATCAAAACGACCAGGACGAAGTAAAGCTTTATCTAAAATATCGGATCTATTAGTAGCAGCTAATACTATAACATTAGTATGAGTTCCAAATCCATCCATTTCTGTTAAAAGTTGATTTAAAGTATTTTCTCTTTCATCATTAGATCCAGCTATATTACTTTTTCCACGAGCTCTTCCTATTGCATCTATCTCATCTATGAATATTATACATGGAGATTTTTCCTTCGCTTTTTCAAATAAGTCCCTTACTCTGGAAGCACCTACTCCTACAAACATTTCTACAAAATCTGATCCTGATAAAGAAAAAAATGGAACTTTTGCTTCCCCTGCTACAGCTTTTGCTAATAAAGTTTTTCCTGTTCCTGGTGCTCCTATCAACAAAGCTCCTTTAGGAATTTTTCCTCCAAGTTTGGTATATTTTTGAGGACTTTTTAAAAATTCTACAATTTCTTGAACTTCTTCTTTAGCTCCTTCTAAACCGGCAACGTCTTTAAACGTTATTTTTACATTATCATTTTCATCAAATAACTTAGCTCTAGATTTTCCTATATTAAATATTTGCCCTCCAGGTCCTCCACTAGTAGATCCTATTCTCCTAAATAAAAAAATCCAAAAAATAATTAATAATATAAAAAATATACCATAATCAAAGAAAAATTTAGTAATAGTATATTCTTGCTGATTTTTAAAATCAATAATAGTACTTAAATTATATTTTTTCTTATATTCCTCAAATTTTTTTTGAAAAAATTGTAAATCTCCTATTTCAAACTCATATTGTAATGGTTGCGTTATAAATCTCTTATCATTTTCATTATTTTTAATAATATTTTTAGTGGGGTTATTATTAAATGGCAAAAATTCTTTTTTTAAATAAACATATACTATTTCTCTATGTTTTACTATAATCTTTTGAATTTCTCCTCTAGAAAGAATATCAAAAAAAGTATCCTGATCTATTTTTCTAGGATTAGAAAAAGAAGATTTAAAAAAAAATATTCCCAAAAATATAGCAAATATGACTGCATATACCCAAAAAAAGTTGTTTTTACTTTTTATTTTTTTGTCTATCATATAGGTTTCTTCATTACTTAATTTTAAATAAAAATCTTAGTAACATTATGAATTATGATTCCAAAGATTTTCTATATCGTAATAGAATCTTAATTGTTTTTGAAAAATATGAACAACAATAGAAACATAATCCACCAAAATCCATTCTTTATTTTTCAAACCTTCTACACGCCAAGGTTTTTCCTGTAATTTTTCAACCGTTATATTCTCTACAGATTGAAAAATAGCATATACTTGATTATGAGAATCTCCATTACAAATAACAAAATAATCACAAATAAAATTTTTATTATTTTTTAAATTTATAATAGATATATCTTTTCCTTTAACCATTTGAATCCCTTCTATAATCCTATCTAATAACAAAACAAAAATTATTTCTTTTATAAATAAGCAAGTATTTCTTTTATTTAATTTATTTCAAAAAACAAAAATAAGGTTTTCACTCTCTTTAAAGAAGTTAAATTTAAAACATTTTGAAAAAATTTATTTGGCCTATAAATCTAATTACATTAAAAGAAATTAATTCTACAAATCAATATGCTAGAAAATATCTTCATGAAAAACACAATTGGATCGTAATTTGGACAATGAATCAAACCGAAGGAATAGGAATGAATCAAAATTTATGGCATTCAGAAAAAGAAAAGAATCTAACTTTTAGCATTGTTTTTAAACCTGTTCAATATATAAAAAAAATATACGTCATAAACATTATTATAAGTAATGCTATACATAAAACCTTATCTACATGTTATAATCAAAAAAATAAAGAAAAAATTTGGATCAAATGGCCTAATGATATTATTATAGACAATAAAAAAATAGGCGGAATTTTAATAGAAAATAGTATTTTTTCACAAAGAATTCATACTATTATCATTGGTATAGGTATAAATGTTTATCAAGAAGAATTTCAAAAAGAATGGGGAGCTTCTTCTTTAAAAAAGATTTTCAATCTGAATTTTGATTTAGATTATCTTTTTTATAAAATTATATTTTTTATTCAAAAAGAATACCTTCTTTTTACGATTTACGGGGAACAATTTATACGAGAATATTATATTAATCATCTATATTTAAAAGACAAAATCTCTTATTTTTATATTTATAAAACAAATAATTATATTTCAGGAATAATACGATCTATAACGGATCAAGGATCTTTAGTGATTGAATTTAATAAAAAACTCTATTTTTTTTATCATAAAGAAATAGAATTTCTTATGTAGTATTTTTATATTTCTTGTTTGATATTTTTTTTATTATATTTTTCCAGTAATTACGTTTTATAACTTTTTTTTCTTGAAGTTTGAGAGAAATTTTTTTTTCATTTAACATTAATTCTTTAATAAAAAAGAAAAATCCAATGTTAATTATATTAGATGTAAAATAATATAAAGATAAAGCAGAAGCATAACTATTTATAAAAAATAACATAACAATAGGCATCAAATACAATAGAAAATTCATGTCAGGAATAGAAGAATCATTTTCACTTTGAGAAAAATCTTTTCTTCCATCATTACTCAGTTTTGTATAAACGAGTAATGCTAAAGAATACAATAAAGTTAGTAAACTTACGTGATTTCCGTAAAAAGGAATAAAAAAAGGTAATTTTAAGATTGAATCATATGAAGTTAAGTCCTCTACCCATAAAAAAGATTTTCCTCTCAAATTAATTATGGTAGGAAAAAATTTAAATAAGGAATAAAAAATAGGAACCTGAAATAATGTAGAAATACAACCAGACATTGGATTAATCCCTACATTATGATATAATTCCATTATCGCTCTTTGTTTTTTGAACACATCTTCTTTATATTTATTATTTAATTTTTCGATTTCTGGACGAATCAATTTCATCATGGCGCTTAATTTGTATTGTTTATAAGTCATTGGAAATAATATAAGTTTCACAACTACAGTCATTAAAATAATAATAACACCATAATTTAAATTTGTTTTTTCCAAAAATTGAAAAACGGTTAAAAAAAAATATTTATTGATCCACTTGAGAAAACCCCATCCAAATGGAATGATCCCCTCAAATCCATTATGATATTTATTTAATAAATTTAAATCCAAAGGGCCAAAATACAAGCGAAAAGAAAAATGAAATTCTTCATTTTTTATTGTATTTATAAATGTTTTCAACTGAATTTTTTTTAAGAAAGATCCTGAAGAAAAATTTTCAGATTTTACAAAAACATTTTTTAATATTTTTTTTGGAATAAATATGAAAGAAAAAAATTGTTGTTTATGAGCAATCCAATTTACTCCATATATATTTCTATCTTCTGTTTTTTTTTCAGATAAATATTTTATAGAAGCGGAACTATTTAAATTTTCATTAGAAACAGAATAATATACTTGAGTATAAGAATTTTCCCAATCTCTATCCTTTTCTATGGATAAAATTTTTTGCTCTAAACTTAGATAACATCCAGATTCTTTTCCTGTTTCATTAAAAGAAAAAAAATTATTAGTTCTAATAGAAAAACCTACATCATATTGATCTTTTTCTCCTATTGTATATATGTAATCTAAAAATCCTTTTCCATAAGGATTTTTCGCTCTCATAATAAGAGTTTTAATTCCAGATATCTTATTCATTTTTAATGAAAAAGGTTTAAAATACAATGCATTTGTATCAATATTTAATCCTTTTTCATTAAAAAAAGATAATCTGTATAATAAACTAGAATTTTTTATTAAATAAAGACTTTGATCATGATATGATAATAAAGAATCGTATCCTTTATACTTTTTTAAAAGTACTTCATTAATAGCCCCTCCTAAACTAGAAATTTTAAGTTTTAAAACATTGTTTTCTAATAGATAAAAATGATTTTTTTTTCTTTTCTCTGTGAGAAAAGTTTCTTTTTTTGTAAAAAACTCTTTAGAATTAAATTTTCTAGAATTACTATTATTGGTATTGTTGTTAAGATAAGTAAAAATTATTAAAACAAACAATATAAGAATTAACCCGGTTATAGAACTATAATCTAAATTTTTATCCTTCATATATAAGAAGAATTCTGATAAGCTATAGATACTTGTATAAAATTAATAAACAGAGGATGTGGGTTCGTTACTGTACTTTGATATTCTGGATGATATTGAACTCCCAAGAAAAAAATATGGTTTTCTAATTCTAATGCTTCGACTAAACCTGTATCCGGATTTACTCCAACAGCCTTCATTCCAGCATTGGAAAAATATTCTAAATAATTATTATTAAATTCATATCTATGACGATGTCTTTCAAAAATCTCTTTTTTTCCTCCATAAATAGAAAATATTTTAGATCCTTTTGTAAGAGAACATTTCCAATTTCCTAAACGCATTGTTCCTCCAGTATGAGTTAATTTTTTTTGCTTATCCATTAAACTTATTACTGGATGAGATGTATTAGGATTAGTTTCATAACTTTCTGCTTTTTTTAATCCTAATACATTTCTTGCAAATTCTATTACAGCGATTTGCATACCTAAACATATTCCAAAAAATGGAATTTTATTTTCTCTCGCATATTTTGCTGCAAGTATTTTTCCTTCTATCCCTCTATTTCCAAACCCTGGAGCAACTAAAATTCCTGAAATTCCTTTAAAATATTTTTTTATATTTTTTTCTTTAATCATTTCTGAATAAATCCATTTTATATCAACATAAGTTTCATTTTCTGTCCCAGCATGAATTAAAGCTTCTGTAATTGATTTGTAAGAATCATGTAAAGCAACATATTTTCCTACTAATGCTATCTTAATTTCATATTTTGGATTTTTATATTTTTTGATAAAAATTTTCCATTTTTTTAAATCCGGAATAGTAATAGTAGATAAGTTCAAATGATTCAATACTTCTTCATCAAAATTTTGTAAGTGTAACAAATAAGGAATTTCATATATAGTTTTAGTATCTATTGATTCAATAACATGCTTTGGTTTTACATTGCAAAACAATGCTAATTTTTCTCTAATATTATCGGATATATGTTTTTCTGTTCTACACACTATAATGTCTGCTTGTATTCCGTTTTCCATTAAATTTCTAACAGAATGTTGTGTAGGTTTTGTTTTAATTTCACCAGTAACTACTATAGGAAGTAATGTCAAATGAATAACTAATCCATTAAATCTTCCTAATTCCCACTTTAACTGACGTACTGATTCAATATAAGGTAAACTTTCTATATCACCTACAGTACCTCCTATTTCAGTTATAATAATGTCATAAATTTTGGAATCTCCAATAATTTTAATCCGTCTTTTAATCTCATTGGTAATATGAGGTATAACTTGTACTGTTTTTCCTAGATAATTTCCTTTTCTTTCATTATCTATCACAGTTTTATATATTAATCCCGATGTTACATTATTTTCTTTGGTTGTAGGTTGATTTAAAAATCGTTCATAATGCCCTAAATCTAAATCTGTTTCTGCTCCATCTTTAGTAACAAAACACTCCCCATGTTCATAAGGATTTAAAGTCCCTGGATCTATATTAAAATAAGGATCTAATTTTAATATAGAAACTTTATATCCTCTAGCTTTTAATAACATTCCCAGTGAAGCTGAAACAATTCCTTTTCCTAAAGAAGAGGTTACTCCTCCCGTAACAAAAATATATTTTGTTTCCATCAAAAATAAAATAAAACAAAACAACAAAATTAAATTCTTATTAATTCTTTATAAATCACTAAGAATTAATAAAAGCTCTCCATTCTATCTAAATTAATAAAAAATAAATTTAATAGATTAATAGAGAAATTCTCATGTTTTGAATAAGAATTTATGATTTTTTTTTTATATTTACCAATACTTGGAGCAAGTCCTACACAATCAGCTCCCTATAAATCCTCCAGGGTGGGAACACAGCAAAGGTAATAAGGTAGTAGCGGTGTGATGTAGTCAAGCTTGCTCCTTATTCAATAATTCAAAATAGATAGAATAGAATAGGAATCTAGTTTATCTTTATCTTTTATGTTTATGGAAGATTTGTTAAAATGTAATTTTTGTGGAAAAAATAAAAATGAAATCACTTTTCTTATATCAGGAATAAATGGACATATTTGTAATATATGCATAGAAAAAACTTATTCCATAATTCACAAAAAATTTACTGTTAAACATAATAATAATAATAATGAATTATTAATAAAAATAAAAAAACCCAAAGAAATCAAGTCTTTTTTAGATAAATATGTTATAGGACAAAATGAAGCAAAAAAAATTATATCCGTTGCAGTTTATAATCATTATAAACGCATTCAAAAGAATAATGAAAATCACAATTATAAAAACATAGAAATAGAGAAATCTAACGTATTATTGATAGGAAAAACAGGAACAGGAAAAACTTTATTAGCAAAAAGCATCTCAAAACTTTTGAGAGTCCCTTTTGCTATAGCCGATGCAACGACTTTGACTGAAGCTGGGTATGTAGGGGAAGATGTAGAATCTATTTTAACTAAACTATTACAATCTGTTAATTATGATGTAAATTCTGCTGAAAAAGGAATCATTTTTCTAGATGAAATAGATAAAATTTCTAGAAAAAGAAATAATCCTTCTATTACTAGAGACGTCTCTGGGGAAGGTGTACAACAAGCACTACTCAAAATATTGGAAGGATCCGTAATTAATGTCCCTCCACAAGGAGGGAGAAAACATCCAGACCAAAAAATGATACAGATAAATACTGAGAATATATTATTTATAGCTGGAGGCACTTTTGATGGTATAGAAAAAATTATTTCTAATAGAATAGAAAAAATGTCTATAGGGTTTATAACTCAAGAAAAAAGAAAAAAAAATGATGAAAAAAATTATCTAAAAAATATCTTCACTGAAGATTTAAAAAAGTTTGGATTAATTCCTGAAATTATAGGAAGATTCCCTATTGTTACTTATTTAAATCCACTAAACAGAAATATGTTAAAAAAAATTTTAGTAGAACCAAAAAATGCTTTAATAAAACAATATCAAAAATTATTTGATATAGACCATATTTCTTTGAATATTACGGATGAAGCATTAAATATTATAGCGGATAAAACCTTTCAGTTGGGGTTAGGTGCTAGAGGATTAAGAACATTTTGTGAAAAAATATTTTTAGATTATATGTTTGAAATAGAAAATATTCAATCTACATTAAATATAGATCAAGATATTGTGAAACAAAAATTATCTTACTCTTAATCTATAATTTAATTAGTTTCCATAATTTTTCTACTAATTCTGGTAATCCTTTTTTTGTGAAAGAGGAGATAAAAACAACGTTTTCTTTTAATTTTAAAAAATCTTCTTTTATTTTATTCTTTTTCTCATCGTTGATCAAATCCGATTTAGATATTGCTAATAAACGTTTTTTATTTAAAAGATTTAAATTGAATTTTTTCAACTCATTTAACAAAATAAAATATTCTTTTTTTTTATTTTTTGTGTCTGAAGAAATCAAAAATAATAGAACAGAATTTCGTTCTATATGTCTTAGGAAATAATGTCCTAAACCTTTTCCTTCGGAAGCTTTATCAATAATTCCAGGGATATCAGCTGCTAAAAAAGAATTAAAATCTACATATACCACGCCTATGTGTGGAGCTTTAGTAGTAAAGGGAAAATTTCCTATTTTGGGTTTTGCTTTTGTAATTACAGAAAGTAAAGTTGATTTTCCAGTATTAGGAAAACCTATAAACCCTACATCAGCTAGGATTTTTAATTCTAAAAAAATCCAGTTTCCTTTTGTTTTAACTCCCGGTTGTGCATAATAAGGAGTTTGATAAACTGAATTTTTAAAAAAAACGTTTCCTTTTCCCCCTTTCCCTCCTTCGAATAAAATTTTTTTCTGAAAATTTTTGGTTATTTCCAATATTATATTTTTATTTTCATCTTTTACTACAGTTCCTATAGGAACTTCTATTAATAAATCCTTTCCATTCGCTCCAGTTATGTTGTTTCCTTTTCCAGGGGATCCTGACTTTGCTATCCAATGTTTATGATATCTCAAATGTAAAAAGGTATGAAGCTGTGAATTCCCTTTAAGAATAATATCTCCACCTTTCCCTCCTGTTCCTCCATCAGGTCCGCCTCTAGTTATATATTTATCTCTATAAAAATGAATGCATCCAGATCCTCCATCACCACTTTTACAATAAATTTTTATATAATCAACAAAAGAATTTTCCATTAATTATTAAAATAATAAATTTATGATTTTTTCTTCTATAAAAACAGAAATTTTTTCCACAGACAAAGAAGCATTTAATTTTATTATACTATTTTCCCATTTATGATTGTTATTCCATATTATAGAAGTTTCTTTATCATATTCTTTTATTCTTCTTTGAACTGTAATAATATCGGTGTCATCGTTACGGTGACTTATTTCTCCTCTTTTTAATAATCTATTTATTATCAAATTTTTTTGAATAAAAAAATAAAAAATTATATTTATTTTTCCCAAACAAAATTTTTTTAATACTTTTTCTAAAGAAAAAATTTGATTCCTAGTTCTAGGATATCCATCATAGATAATTCCTTTAGCCTTAAAATGTTTTTGAATTTCTATGTTTAACATGTTTGTAGTAATTATATCAGGAACTAATATTCCTTTATTTATATAACAACTAGCGATTTTTCCTAGATTAGTTTTTCTTTTTATATGATCTCTAAATATCATTCCAGTAGATAGGTGTATGAAACCAAATTTATTTGATATGATTTTAGCTTGAGTTCCTTTTCCACAACCCGGTGGGCCAAACAATATAATATGTATCATAACATAAAACAATAAAAATTATGAATTTCATGTAAAGAAAATACAGTAGTAGCAGTAGATATATAGATATTTATCTATATATACCTATACGGACTAACTTAGTCCACAACAAAACAATATTTGTGTGGAAATATAGAAGAAGTAGTGTATTTCTTAATTGAGAAACTTATTTATAAATGAATAGCTTTACCATAAGCGTTAGCTACAGATTCTATAATAGATTCACTTAATGAAGGATGAGGATGGATACTACCCAAAATTTCATAGCTGGTTGCCTCTAATTTTCTGGCAACTGCTACTTCTGAAATTAAATCCGTCACATGATTTCCTATCATATGGCATCCTAACCATTCATCATATTTATCGTCAAAAATTACTTTTACAAAACCGTCAGTATTCTCATCAGAAATAGACCTACCTAAAGCGCTAAAAGGGAATTTTCCTATTTTTATTTGAAATCCTTTTTCTTTCGACTCTTTTTCTGTATAACCTATTGAAGCTATTTCAGGAAGTGAATAAACACATTTCGGAACATTATTATAATTTATTTCTTGACAATTTAAACCTTTTATATTTTCAACGCAATTTATTGCCTCATGCGATGCAACATGAGCTAAAGAAGGAGTTTTAATTACATCTCCAATAGCATAATATCCATCTATATTCGTACTATAATTTCCATCTACAACTATAAATCCTTTTTCTGTTTGAATTCCTATTTCTTCTAGTCCAATATGTTTAATATTGGGAACAACTCCTATAGCGTATAGTACCGTATCTGCTTTTAACACAATATTTTCTAATGATGTTGTTTTAATACCAACAATAACTTCACAATTATTATTATTATAAGTAATTTGATTTATGCTGGAAGATACATAACTTTCAATTCCTATTTTATCAAAAGAATATTTTAAATAATCAGATATATCATCATCTCCATTAGGAAATAATTTAGGACATATTTCTATAACAGTGACTTTTGTCCCCATAGAATGATAAAAATAAGCAAATTCCAATCCTATAGAACCAGAACCTATGATTATCATTTTTTTTGGTAATGAAGATAAGGATAGAGCCTCTTTATATGTTATAATTTCTTTCCTATTATATTGAAATTTTGCATCAATTTTAGGAATTGCACCAGTAGCAATAATAATATGTGAACCAGAATATTCTGCAATGCTTTCATCGTTTTTAAAAATTTCTATTTTTTTATTTTTTTTTAAGCGGGCATTTCCATAAATAACATGAATACCATTTTTTTTCATTAAAAATGAAACTCCTTTTCTTATTTGATCAACGATTTTTCTACTTTTAGAAATAATTTTAGGATAATCTATTTCAATATCTTTATTTTTTATACCAAATAATTCCCCATTTTTTTTTATGGATTGTAAAATTTTTACGCTATTCAAAAGTGATTTAGTAGGAATACATCCCCAATTTAAACAAACGCCTCCAATAGAATCTTTTTCCACTACAGCTGTTTTCATTCCAAGTTGTGCTGCGCGTATGGAAGCAACATAACCACCAGGGCCACTTCCTAAAACAATAACATCAAAATGCATAATCACAATATAAATAAAACATTTAAATAAATTTACGGATTTTTCTATTTAATATTAATCTATAAAAACAATAAAATTCCTATTTTTTACTTAAAATATTATAAATTTGTTTGTATGAAGTTTTTTATAGATACAGCTAACTTAAAAGAAATTGATGAGGCAAGATCATTAGGCATGTTAGATGGAGTTACAACAAATCCATCTTTGATATCAAATGAATCTGTTTCCAATCAAAAAGAAATTCAGAAACATTATATATCTATATGTGAACGTTTAAAAAATGAAGAAAATGTGAGTGCAGAAGTTATCAGCACTGATTATGATAACATGATTCAAGAAGGAGAAAAACTTTCTCTTCTACACCCAAGAATTGTAGTGAAAATACCCATAACAAAAAATGGAATCCGAGCTATTAAATATTTTTCTAACAAAAAAATTAAAACTAATTGTACTCTTATTTTTTCTACAGGACAAGCTCTTTTAGCGGCAAAAGCTGGCGCGAATTATGTTTCTCCATTTATTGGTAGATTAGATGATCTATCTTATAACGGATTAAACTTAATAAGAGAAATAAAAAATGTATATGAAAACTATCATTTTAAAACAAAAATATTAGGAGCTTCTATCCGTAATCCTTTACATATCATAGAATGTTCTAAAATAGGAATACATGCTATTACTTCTCCTATAAGTGTTGTTTATTCTTTATTAAATCACCCCTTAACAGATATAGGATTGGAAAAATTTCTAAAAGATTTTAAGAAAAAAATAAAATAATTAAATTTTTATTTTTCCGTCTAATAAATATTGAATAGAAATAGATGTGGATTTTGGTAGTTTTTCATAAAATCTAGATAATTCTATTTGTTCTTTATTTTCGAAAATTTCTTCTAAATTATTCTTATTCAGAATACTGAATTCTTCTAATTTAGAATACAAATCTTCTTTGATTCTATTATTGATTTTTTGACTTATTTTTTCTAAAATGCATATAGTTTCATATATGTTTTTTCCAGATTTTTTTTCTAGCTGAACGCGATCTATAGTTTCTGTATTTATTGGAGCATCAATATCTCTTAAAAAATTCATAAGAATAACAAGTTACAATCATTTTAACTTTTTGTACAAAATCTTTAATTTTTTTGCATTATAAGAATATGGAAAATTTTTCATGTATTCATTATATGATCTTACAAAATCTTTTTTTTTAGAAAGTTTATATTGAGAAACACAAATTTTATACATAATTTTCTCTTTAAAACAACTTTCTGGAAAATCATTAATAAGATCTTTAAAGTAAATCAAAGAAGCTTGATATCTATTCATTAAAAAATAAGAATTAGCAATGCAATAGTTTTTTTTTTCAATTTTTTTCAACAAGTTATTAAGTATCCTATAGGCTTCTTTAATTTTTGAACTATCAGGATATTTTTTAATAAATTGATTAAATTTACTAATTGCAATATCGGTCTTCGTTTGATCTAAGTCAAAATTTAAAGATGATAAATAATAACGTTTCCCCTGTTCAAATAAAGTATCCTCTTCTGAAAAAACAGATTTTTTTTCCGGTAATATAGAGCACCCTTCAAAAACTAAACTTAATATTGATACAATAAAAATAATTCTAATCAAAATTTCTTATTTTTGTGAGAATTTTTCATGTCTTTATCAAATAAATACAATCCTCCTTTATCTTCTCCTATTAATTCTATTTTATCTAAAATCATTTTACTTAAAGCTTCTTCCTCAATCTGTTCTTCAACATACCATTGCAAGAAATTATATGTAAAATAATCTTTTTCTTGTAAAGAAATTTCTACTAAAAAATTTATTTCCTTAGATATTTTCTTTTCATGTTCAAATAATTTTAAAAATAACTCTTTTAAAGATGTGTATGTTATATTTACATGTAAAAAATCATGGAAAATAACGTTTCCTCCTCTTTTATTAATATATCTAATGAACTTTAACATATGAATTCTTTCTTCATTTGAATGATCATATAGGAATTCACATATTCCTTCGTAACCTTTTCTATCAACCCAAGATGCCATAGATAAATACAATTGAGAAGATTCTAATTCTCTATTTAACTGTTTTATTAATCCTTTTTGTATTTTTTCACTGAACATATTTTTCAATTACTTATTTACTTATTATTTAATATTTTTTAATGAAAATAACATTTTTTCTCTTAAAGATGGAGTTCCAATTAATAATGGCAATCTCACATATGAATCACATATTCCTATTATATCTAAAAAAGTTTTGATCCCTGTAGGATTTCCTTCTTCGTAAATAAGGTCTATTATTTTAATAATATTGTAAAAAATAGAAAAAGCTTTTTTTACATTATTATTCCTTGCCAAGGATATCATATTAGAAATTTTTTTAGGAAGCCCTTGAGCAACTACGGAAATAACCCCTTCACCTCCTCCTAATATAACAGGTAAAGTTATAAAATCGTCCCCTGATATTACACTAAAATTTTCTGGTTTTTTATCCAATATTTTATAAGATTGTAAAACATTTCCTGAAGCTTCTTTTATCCCTATTATATTTTTGAAATCAAAAGCTAAACGTAAAACAGTATCTGGGTTAATATTAGATCCTGTTCTTTTGGGTACATTATAAAGAATAATATCTGCCTCTGTATAACTAACAATAGATTTGAAGTGTTGATAAATCCCCTCTTGAGAAGGTCTATTATAATAAGGAGAAACTGAAAGAATAGCATAAAAATCCGATAAGTTTTTTATGCTATTTATTTTTTTTATAACTTCTTCTGTGTTGTTCCCTCCTATTCCTAATATTAAAGGAAGTTGTTTATAATTAGTATTTTGAATACATTTTACTACATCCCATCTCTCTTCCTTTTTTAGGGTAGCTGTTTCAGCTGTTGTTCCCAATGCAACTAAATAATCTACATTATTGTCTACTACATATTTTACAAGTTTTTCTAGTCCATTGAAGTCAATTTTTCCATCCTTTTTAAAAGGAGTAACTAACGCTACACCTGTTCCATATAATTTTTTCATAGATTAGTTTACTACATTTTATATATATGATATGATAAATATTGTTATTATTTCATGTTGATTTATTTATTTTTATTATATATAAATAATTAAAAAAACAGATGTAAGCGCACATAATAATGACTAATAATCTTTCTTTGTTCTTGGTCTAGCTGCAGATACAATAATATTTCTGCCCATAAACTCTGTTCCATTTAATTTTTCTATAGCTTGTCTAGCGTTTTCTTCATTAGACATTTCTATAAATCCAAAACCTTTACTCCTTTTGCTTGATGTAGATTCATCAAAAATTATTTTGGCATGAGTGACTTCTCCCACAGATTCAAAATATTTTTTCAATTCTTGTTCTGTCATATCATAAGATAAATTACCAACGTATAGTTTCGTATTGTCCATATTAAAAATAATAAATTGTTTTAAAAGCAAATTTAGAGAAATATTTTTTCTAAAAAAGAAAAATATATTACTTGATCTAAAAGCAGTTAAAATAATGATTTATTTTGTCATTTATAAATAAATAAAAAAACTTAAGAATAAAATTTTATTTTAATATTGGAAAATTTTTTTCAATAATTATAAAGAATACCTTTAATGAATAATTTTTCTATTGTATCATCATTATTGGACAATGATTTTTATAAATTTACAATGCAGAATGCTGTAATAAAATTATTTCCATTAGCAAAAGCCAAATATGAATTTATAAACAGAGGAAAACACTCTTTTCCTAAGAATTTTGCTAAAATTTTAAAAGAAAATTTAAATAAAATGGCTTATTTAAAACTTTCAAATGAGGAGAGGGTTTTTTTAGAAAAATATTGTCCTTATTTAGATTCTTCTTATTTAGATTTTTTAAATAAATACCAATACAACCCAAAAGAAGTAAATATTTTTCAAAAAGGAAAAAATATACAAATGCATATAGAAGGGTTATGGAGCCGCACTATATTATGGGAAGTGCCTTTAATGGCCATTATATCTGAATTATATTATAAACTAACAGGAGCTAAAAAAATATCGGAAAAAAAAATCACAAGTATAACAAAGGAAAAATTAAAAAAATATAAAAAATTACAAGTTAAAATTGGAGAATATGGGACAAGGAGAAGATATTCTTATAAAGTACATAAATTAGTTTTAAAAACATTAACAGAGGAAGGAGCCCCTCTTTTCATGGGAAGCAGTAATCTACACTTTTCTCATATTTTTTCAATAAAACCAATAGGGACCCAAGGACATGAATGGGTCATGTTTCATGCAGCAAAATACGGATTAAATATAGCAGACCGGATCGCTATGGAAAATTGGTTGAATATTTATGGAAATAATTTAGGAATAGCTTTATCTGATACATATACTTCCCCAATTTTTTTTAAAAACTTTAATAAAAAACTTTCAAACATTTTTAAAGGAGTAAGACATGACAGTGGAGATCCTATTTTTTTTGCTAAAGAAACTATAAAACATTATAAAAAATTTAAAATAAATCCTGTAAGAAAAAAAATCATATTCTCTGATAATCTTAATCCATGCAAAGTGGCTTATATTTCTTCTTTTTGTAAAAAAAAAATAAATACTTGTTTTGGAATAGGAACTAATTTTACTAATGATGTAGGTTTTCCTTCCATGAACATTGTCATAAAAATGGTCAAAGCTCTTCCAGATGAAAAATGGATATCAGTGGTAAAACTTTCTAATGTTAAAGAAAAATCGACCGGAGAAAAAAATATGATTTTTTTAGCAAAAAAAATCCTTCATATATAAGAATATATAAGAAATAGTTTCTTAATTTATTCATGTCATAATGACATTGTGTATTTTTGATTGTGTATATATTAAAAAATATGAAAAACAAAAGTTTTTATATCGAAAATTATGGTTGTCAAATGAATATATCAGATAGTGATATTATTACTTCTATTTTATTGGATAATGATTTTTTTTTATCTGAAAACTTAGAAAAAGCAAATATTATACTGTTAAACGCTTGTTCTATTAGAGAAAAAGCAGAATTAACAATAAAAAAAAGATTGGAACAATTAAAGTTTCTTAAAAAGGAAAAAAAAATTTGTATTGGAATTATAGGATGTTTTTCAAAACAAATTAAAGATCTTTTTTTGCAAGAAAAAATGGTAGATTTTTTTGTGAATCCAGATTCTTATAGGGAAATACCTAATTTTATTCATTATTCTATAATGGGAAAGCAATATTCTCATGCAGTTAAAAAAAATGAAACTTATGCGGATATAAGTATTGTAAATGTAAAAAAAAATAATAAAAAAATAACAACTTTTTTAAGCATAACAAGAGGTTGTAATAATATGTGTACATTTTGTATCGTCCCTTTTACCAGAGGGAGAGAAAGAAGTAGCGATCCATATTCCATAATACAGGAATGTAAACGTTTATATCATAATGGATATAAAGAAATAACTCTTTTAGGACAAAATGTGGATTCTTATTTATGGATAAAAAAAGATATGATTAAGAATCAAAAAAATATCGTAGATTTTTCTCATCTTTTAGATCTTTTAGCAGAGGAAATTCCTTTTATAAGAATTAGATTTTCTACATCTAATCCTCATGATATGTCTGACAAAGTCCTAGAAGTAATTTCTAAACATAGGAATATTTGCAAACATATTCATTTACCTGTTCAATCTGGAAGCAATAAAATACTAAGATTGATGAACAGAAAATATACACGGGAAAAATATCTTTCTTTAGTTAAAAAAATTAAAAATATTATTCCTGAATGTTCTATTTCTCATGATATTATTAGTGGATTTTGTAATGAAAATGAAGAAGATCATAAAGAAACTATAAGTTTAATGAATGAAATTAAATATAATTATGGATATATGTTTTCTTATTCTCCCAGACCTGGAACTTATGCATATAGAAAATTTAAAGATAATGTACCTAAAGATGTTAAAAAAAGACGATTAAGAGAAATTATTGATTTACAAAGAGATCATTCATTTTATAGAATGAAAGAACATTTAGGTAAAATAGAAGAAGTTTTAATAGAAGGAGAATCAAAAAAAAATAATCAATATTGGTATGGAAGAAATACGCAAAATCTAGTTATAGTCTTTCCTAAAAAAAACCTAAATATAGGAGATATGGTTCATGTAGAAATCACAGATACTACATCCGCCACTTTAATAGGAAAACTTTTCTAGTGATGTAAAAAAAAATAAAAACATGGAACCTATCTTTATCCAAAATATAAAACAAAAATTTGGTATCATTGGATATGATTATGCTTTGCATAGAGCTTTAGAAAAAGCAATACAAGTCGCTCCTACTGACATTTCAGTATTGGTTCTTGGAGAAAGTGGAGTAGGGAAAGAGTTTATCCCAAAAATTATTCATCAATATTCTTCTAGAAAACATCATGCTTATATTGCTGTGAATTGTGGTGCTATCCCAGAAGGAACTATTGATAGTGAACTTTTTGGGCATGAAAAGGGGTCTTTTACAGGGGCTACGAGTATGCGTAAAGGTTATTTTGAAGGAGCAAATGGAGGAACTATATTTTTAGATGAAGTAGGGGAATTACCTTTACCTACGCAGGTTCGTCTTCTTAGAATATTGGAATCTGGAGAGTTTATTAAAGTAGGATCCTCTAAAATTCAAAAAACAAATATACGTATTGTTGCTGCTACTAATTTGAATATGGTAGAATCCATACAAAAAGGAAAATTTAGAGAAGATTTATTTTATCGTTTAAATACAGTTCAGATCAATGTTCCTCCTTTACGTTTCCGTAAAAATGATATCAAATTCTTATTTAAAAAATTTTCTAATGATTTTGCAGAAAAATATCATATGCCTCCAGTAACGTTTTCTGAAGAATCTTTAAAATATTTAGAAGATTATTCTTGGCCTGGTAATATCAGACAATTAAAAAATCTTATAGAACAAATTTCTGTAGTAGAAACTCAACGTGAAATTTCTATAGAAAAATTAAAAGAATATATTCCAGAAAATATTCCATCGATATCTTTTTCTAATAATGTAATAGAAACATCTTTTCGTGATAGAGAAAGAGATTTTCTTTATAAAATTCTATTTGACATGAAAAAAAATTTGAATGATTTAAAAAATATTACATTTCAATTAATTAAAAATAATTCCAATGCTAGATTTATTGAAAAAAATCAACATCTTATGGATAAAGTTTTTGGAAAGATAATTCATAATAGAGATGATTCTATTTTTCAATTAGAAGATTCAGATTATGAAGAAGTAGAAGAAGATTTATCTAAAAATGAATTATCTTCTTTTTCTTTACAAAGAAAAGAAATTGAGTTTATCCAAAAAGCTTTAAAAAAAAATAATGGAAAAAGAAGAAAAGCAGCAAAAGAATTAGGAATTTCAGAAAGAACATTATACAGAAAAATTAAACAGTATGGTTTATAAAAAATTTTTTTTTATTTTTATTTTCATATTTTTTATGACAATTAGTTGTTATCATTCATCTATTTCATCATTTTTTAATACAAAAAAAACAATAGAGATAGGGGAGTTTTCAGAAAGTGTCAATATACCTAGGAGATCCATTTCCTTTGATTTAAAAAAAAGCATTGAAAATTATATAATGAAACATAATCCTTCCAATTTAGTATTAAAAAATGGAGATGTTGTATTAGAAGGTGTGTTTTTAAATTACGCAATTATACCATTGGAAAATTATCCGTTGAAAAAAATTAAAGTAACAGCAAAAATATGTTACACAGATAACACTGAACCAGAAAAAAATTGGGAAGAATCTTTTGTTGCATCTGAAGTATTTTTCAACAATAAAAAAAACCTTTTTTCTAAAGAAATTATTGATAAGATTATAAAAAAATTAACAATTCAAGTGTGTCATAAAATATTTCATGATTCTAATGATAATGATAATTGGTAGATCTAGATAAAGATAATAGAATTTTTAGATAATAGAGTAGGGTAAGTATAAAAGTATATATAAATGGAAAATGTCCCCATAATTACATTTGGTTTTTTTATTATTATAACATGTCTTTTACTTATATTGGTTATTTTGATACAAAATCCTAAAAAAGAAAGTATTCATCAGTCTTTTATGGAGAAAAATTTTAGATTTTTTGGAATTAAGAGAACAAATACATTTTTGGATAATATCACTTGGTTTTTATCCATTATTATATTTTTTTTAACTCTATTTTTCAATTTTCTACTGAAATCAAAACATTGAATAAGTATGTCATAATGACATTTAATATCAATTAAATGAAAAAAATTTCAATTTTTTTCATTTGGCATGTTTTTGGCTCTTTTGAATAATTTAGAACTGTTAACCTTAAAATTATTTATAATATGGTGGAAGTAAATATTAAACCTTTAGCAGATCGTGTTCTTGTGCAACCTGATCCTGCTGAGACAAAAACCGCTTCAGGTATTATTATTCCTGATACAGCAAAAGAAAAACCACAAAAAGGGACTATAATAGCAGTAGGGAAAGGGAAGAAAGATGAACCTATGAATCTAAAAAAAGGGGATAGAGTTTTATATGGAAAATATTCTGGAACAGAATTGAAATGGGAAGGAGAAGAATATCTCATTATGCGAGAATCTGATGTTATAGCTATCATATGATTCATATAATTTATTCAATTATTCAATAAGACAAATTCATTAAAATTTAAAAAATTATGGCAAAAGATATTAAATTTGATATTGAAGCGAGAGATAAACTAAAAAAAGGAGTAGATGCGTTAGCAAATGCTGTGAAGGTAACTTTAGGACCAAAAGGTCGTAATGTTGTGCTGCAAAAATCCTTTGGAGGGCCTCAAGTTACTAAAGATGGAGTTACTGTTGCTAAAGAAATAGAATTAGAAGATTCTATAGAGAATCTTGGAGCTCAAATGGTGAAAGAGGTAGCTTCTAAAACTAATGATGTTGCTGGAGATGGGACTACAACCGCTACTGTGTTAGCTCAAGCTATTGTTAGAGAAGGGTTAAAAAATGTAGCAGCTGGAGCTAACCCTATGGATTTAAAAAGAGGAATAGATAAAGCTTTAGAAGTGGTAATTTTAGATCTTAAAAGGCAATCTAGAGAAGTTGGAGGAAATACAGAGAAAATAAAACAAGTAGCTTCTATTTCTGCAAATAATGATGAAAAAACTGGGGCTTTGATAGCTGATGCTTTTGAAAAAGTAGGGAAAGAAGGGGTTATTACCGTTGAAGAAGCGAAAGGAACAGATACATCTGTAGATGTAGTAGAAGGAATGCAATTTGATAGAGGATATCAGTCTCCCTATTTTGTTACAAATACTGAGAAAATGATAACAGAATTTGATCAACCTCAAATTTTATTATCTGATAAAAAAATAGCAGCAATGAAAGATTTGTTGCCTATATTGGAACCTGTAGCTCAATCCGGAAAACCTCTATTAATTATTTCTGAAGAAGTAGAAGGTGAAGCATTAGCTACATTAGTAGTAAATAAAATACGAGGAACTTTGAAAGTAGCGGCTATTAAAGCTCCTGGATTTGGAGATAGAAGAAAAGCTATGTTAGAAGATATTGCGATCCTAACAGGAGGAACTGTTATTTCTGAAGAAATAGGAAGTAAGTTGGAGGATGTGAAATTACATATGTTAGGGAAAGCAGAAAGAGTAATTATAGATAAAGATAATACTACTATAGTAAATGGAGGGGGAAATAAAAAAGATATAAGAGCACGTGTAGATCAAATTAAAGCTCAAATAGAATCTACAACATCAGATTATGATAAAGAAAAGTTACAAGAACGTCTTGCAAAATTAGCTGGAGGTGTAGCCGTGCTTTATGTAGGAGCGGCTTCTGAGGTTGAAATGAAGGAAAAAAAAGATCGTGTAGATGACGCTTTAAATGCTACTAGAGCTGCGGTAGAAGAAGGAATAGTTGCAGGAGGTGGAGTAGCTTTGGTTCGTGCTATAAAATCTTTAGATGATACCACAGGAGATAATTCAGACCAAGACACTGGAATACAAATAGTTAGAAGATCTCTAGAAGAACCTTTACGTCAAATTGTAGCTAATGCAGGAGGAGAGGGGTCTGTAGTAGTGGCTAAAGTGGCAGAAGGAAAAGGGGATTTTGGATATGATGCTAAGATTGGTGAATACAAAAATATGATAGTGGAAGGAATTATAGACCCAACTAAAGTAGCTAGAGTCGCATTGGAAAACGCGGCTTCTGTTTCGGGAATGTTATTAACTACTGAATGTGTTGTTACAGAAATAAAGAAAGATGAATCTAACGTTGCCCCTCCAATGCCAGGAGCTGGTGGAGGAGGAATGGGTGGAATGATGTAATCATATGAATCAAAAAAAAATAGTGTCTTGATTAGGCACTATTTTTTTTCATATTTTTAAAACCAGTTTTTCTGAATTTTCAGAGTTTGTTCAATAACATCTCTTACGCATCCTCTTCCACCTTTTTTTGGAGAAATATACTTAGATACATCTTTAACTTCTTGAACCGCATCTATTGGAGAGCAAGGAAGAGCTACAGATTTCATTATTTCTATATCAGGTATATCATCTCCCATGTAAAGGACTTTTTTTTTAGTAATATTCAAAATATTGCAATATTCATCTAAATATTTTTTTTTATTATCTACTCCTTGATAAATATAACGAATATTTAATCCTCTCAAACGTTTAAAAACCATTAAATCGGATCCCCTTGTTATAATACATAAATTATATCCTTTTTTTTTTGCCAATTGCATTGCATATCCATCTTTAGCAAACATTTGTCGAACCATATTCCCATCTGGAAATAAATTCAAAGTGCAATCTGTCAATACTCCATCTACATCAAATATGAAAGTATTAATATCATTCATTATACTTATATAATTTTCCATATATTCCCATGATAAATAAAAATAATCACCTTATTTTATTCATAATCGCTTTATATTTATAGTTAGTAAACAATTGAAATCTTTAGAAAAGAAATAAAATTATAAACTTAACGACCATACTAATCTGATAATCATTTTTTACATTATATTAAATATCTTCAAAATTGATATTTGTAAAATTTTTTATTTCTGATGTCTTTTTTTGTTGTACATCCTTCATTTCTTGATTATATGTAGTGTGATTTTTAAAATCTTTTTGATGACGTTCCGAAATAACTTCTCTTCCCTTTTCATTAATAATAAATCGTATCATATCATCAAGTATACTTTGAAATTTGGAAAAATCTTCTTTATACAAATAAATTTTGTGTTTTTTATAAGTTATTTCTCCTGTTTCAGTAAAATTTTTCTTACTTTCAGTTATAGTCAAATAATAATCACCAGCTCTAGTTTCTCTCGCATCAAAAAAATAAGTGCGACTACCAGTTTTTAAAGTTCGTGAACAAATTTCATTTCTTTCTTTGATATTTTCTTTTTCGTCCATTTCAAAAAATATTATAATCCTAATTAAGCAAATCTAAACAAAAAAAATGGTCCATACTATTTTTTTTACTATTTATTATAATTATTTAAAATTAATTTTTACTAAAAGATATCATGATTTTCAATTTTTGATATTTTACCGTTCTTCAAAACAATAAACAAATCGAAATCAGAAATATAAGAAATATCATGAGTTATAATAATAATAGTACTATATTTCATCTCTTCTTTAACATAATGAATGATTGATTTTCTAGTTTTTTGATCTATGGCAGAAAAACTATCATCAAATATAATAATTTTTGGATTTCTTATGATAGCCCTAGCTATACATATTCTTTGCTTTTGTCCACCTGATAAAGTAATTCCTCTTTCTCCTATAATGGTTTCATAGCCGTTTTTAAAATTTAAAATATCACTTTCTATCATAGCTATTCTAGCCGCATCATGTACTTCATATGGAGTTACTTTATATACACTTCCTAAAGCTATATTGTTATAAATAGAATCTGAAAAAAGAAAAGATTCTTGAGGAACATACCCAATGTTATTCCTAAAATTATACAAATTATGATTTTTTAAAGATAAATTGTCTACTAATATCTCTCCTTGATACGGATCATATAAACGTGAAATTAATCTCCCTATAGTTGTTTTTCCTGACCCCGTTTCTCCTGTTAAAATTAAAGTTTTTCCTCTCATTAAAGTAAATGATATTTTATTAACTGTAAGTGTATCATTTTTATTTCTTTCTTTTATATTATTTTTACTGTTATTATTACAATAAAAAAAACTTACATTTTTAAATTGAACTTTTCCAAAAATTTTTGTTTTTATCAAATTATTATTCAATATTTCAGGTTTTTCTTTCAAAAATTCACTAATACGAATCTGCGATACTTTAGCTCTTTCTGAAATAGAAACAACCCATCCTAATATGATAAAAGGAAAAATTAAAACATTGATATATGTGAAAAATTCAGCAATAGTTCCTATTTCTTTTATTTCTCCTTCAAAATATTTTTTTCCACCAAAAAAAAGAATTAATAAATGACAAGTTCCTATGAAAAATATAATAACAGAAGACAATAGAGTATCAATTTTAGCTAATTCTGTGTTTTTCTTTTGATATTTTAATATAATTTTCCTATGTTTTTCTTGAAAGAAAGATTCTGATACAAATGATTTAATAACATGAATTCCTGAAAAAGTTTCTTGTATAAAAGAACAAATAAGAGATTGAAAACTTTGAACCTCTTCGCTTTTATTGGTGATATAAACACTTATATAATAAATAGAAATAAAAAGAATAGGAATAGGTAAAATTACATAAAAAGTCAATATTTTATTAATTCTTAACATTTGCATAAAAACCATAAAGAAAAGAATTATAAGATTTAAAAAATACATTATTCCAGGACCTATATATTGTCTTATAAAAGAAACATCCTCAGTAAGACGGTTCATTAAATCTCCTGTAGAATTTTTTTTATAGAAAGACAAACTTAATTTTTGATAATGTGAGAAAATTTCATTTTTTATATCAAATTCTATCATTCTAGATGTAGTAATTATACATTGTCGCATATGATATTTCACAAAACCACCTATAATTGGAACTATCAATATAATACTAGTATAAATACAAATATCTTTTTTTAAAGATAGAGAAAGAGAATTTGATGTATTTGAAAAATTTGAAAACAGATTCTTGATCGTATTAACAGATTTTCCTATATAAGGAATAGGAAGTAAGGTTAAAATATTTGATATTAAAATTAATAAAAACCCTATACACAAACGTAATTTGTATCTTTGACAATATCTTTTGCTAAAAGCAAATAAACCACCCATATAACACGCAAAAATACAAACTTTTTAAGTTTGATTTTTTATTTATATAATTGTACGAAAAATTTTGTCGTGCATAGAAAATCAACATGATTATAACAAAAAATGTCAATTAGACGACACTTCAGAATAAGAAGTTTACAATTTTTATATGCTCAACATTTATCTAAAATGGATTCAAATAAAGTTGAAGAAAATATGCTTCAAAGTATTGAATCGTTGCATCATATGTATATTTTTCTTCTTTATTTAATTCTAAAAATTAGAGAAAAAGCTTTAAAAATAAAAAAAAACTTATACAATAATAATAAAAATAAAACAGATATTATACGGAAATTTGCATACAATTCAGTAATAAAAATACTATCTAAAAATAAATATTTAATAGAAGAATATCGCTCTACAATAAAAAGAGATTCAGTAAAAATTTTATGGAACCAACAAGAAGAATATATTTTTATCTTATTTCAAGAAATGCAAAAATCAAATTTTTGTAAAAAACTCTTTTTTAAAGAACCATGTTCTTCTTTTGAAGAAGAAAAAAGATTTATAATAAAATATTATAAAAATTTTGTTATTCCCAATAAAAAATTAATAGGATACATAGAAGATTTATATTATTTTAATGGAGAAGAAGATTTATATATCGCTCATACTATGGTGTGTAAAACTTTACAATTTATCAATCATTCCACTCCTAAAAATTTTAAATTATATAATGTTTATAAAAACAATGAAAATAAAAAATTTATTATTGATTTGTATCGAAATACAATTTTTCACAAAGAAGAATTTAATAATTTAATTAATGATATATCAAATAATTGGGATATAAAAAGAATAGCCGTTATAGATTTAATTATATTGCAAATGGCTATTTGCGAATTTTTATATTTTCCAAATATACCTCCTAAAGCAACTATGAATGAATATATAGAAATTACTAAAATATTTTGTATGGAAAAAAGTAAAATTTTTATTAATGGTATATTAGATCAAATATTTAAATTTTTGTATAAAGAAAATAAAATATTCAAAATAGGAAAAGGACTCATGTAACATGTCATGTTTAAGGATACTTACTAAAATATTATAATATTTATGTTTTTTTCATTACAACAAAATTCTATTGCAAACACCATTTGGATGTTTGTGTTGATTTTCATTATATTTTATTTTTTTATGATACGCCCCCAAATAAAAAAGCAAAAAATTGAAAAAAAATTTCAAGAAAATTTAAAAAAGGGGAATTATATAGTGACAAACTCAGGAATACATGGAAAAATTATAGATATTACAGATCATTTTTGTATACTGGAAACTATTACAGGAAAAATAAAACTTGAAAAAAATACAATTTCAAAAGAATTAACCCAATTACGTTATAATAATATTATAATAGATTATGATAAAAAAAATAGGGAATAGAAAAATAAAATTGATAGGAATAACGGGAAAAATGGGATCTGGTAAAAGTTTATTTTCATCTTTTTTAAAAAAAAAGGGAATTCCTGTTTATTGTTCAGATCAAAAAGGAAAAATATTGATGAATCAAATAGGGATTATAAAACAAAATATTATAAAATTTTTTGGGAAAGATTCTTATAAGAAAAATAAAATAAATAAAACTTTTTTATCTAAAATTGTATTTAAAAACCCTATGGCTTTAAAATTATTATGCAAGATAGTTCATCCATGGGTGTCGCTTGATTTTAAACAATGGATGTATATGCACAAACAACATATATATGTAATAAAAGAATCCGCTATTTTATTTGAAAGTGAAAATTATAAAGAATGTGATTTTATTATAACTATAACTTCCCCAAAAAAAAATATAATCGAAAGAGTAATAAAAAGAGATAATTTAAATGAAGATCAAATTATGGACCGTTTAAAAAATCAAATATCTGATAAAAAAAGAGAAAAAAAATCCAATTTCATAATTAAAAACTATTTATCTATATGTTTTTTGAAAAAAGAGGCAAATAAAATACATAAACAGTTAGAAAAACTAACTGAAAAAAAAACTAAATAAATATGGGTAAAGGAGATAAAAAAACTAGAAGAGGAAAAATAAGAAATAAAACTTATGGAAATCTTCGTCCAAATCCACGAAACACCAAAAAAAAGAAAAAAAAAATCAAAGATGTTCATCTTTTTTACCAGTGAAAATAGATAAGAAATATATCAATTGAGCTAAACTTCCTAAAGCAGAAACCACATAAGTCATAGCAGCCCAATTTAATGATTCTCTTGCTTTGTGATATTCTTGATAATTTACCACATTTTTATTTCTGAGCCAAGTTAAGGCTCTATTACTTGCGTCAAATTCTATAGGTAATGTAATAAAAGAAAAAATTACAACTAAAAAAAATAATCCTATTCCTAATTTTAGAATCAAAGAATCTTTTCCTCCTGAACTATAAAAAATAGTTAATCCAGACATTATCGCTATATTAATAAATTTAGAAGTAAAATTTAAAATAGGAACTAAATGATTTCGTAATTTCAATAAATTATAACCCAATCTATGTTGCAAAGCGTGACCGCATTCATGAGCGGCTACTGCAACTGAAGCTGCACTCCTATCATTGTAAACTTTATCACTTAAATTAATTGTCTTATTTATAGGATTATAATGATCGGTTAATTCTCCTTCTACAGAAAGGACATTAACATCATATATCCCATGGTCTGTTAACATTTTTTCTGCTATTTCTTTTCCACTCATATGAGAGTGTAAGTAAAGCTGAGAATAATCTCTAAATTTATTTTTTAATATTGTATTCACAATAACACTTACCAAAAAAGTAGTTCCTACAATGAAATAATAAGTCATAAAAATCTATTTTTGAACAAAATTATTAATTTATCAATTAAAATGAAAATATATATAAATTAGCTTATATGTCAAACTTTTGACTATGAATATACCAAAAGTAAATAATCTAAAAAGAGTCGTTATTATTGGTGCTGGATTTGCTGGATTACAAGTTGCAAAAAAATTAAGAAGAGATAAATTTCAAGTAGTTCTTATAGATAAAAATAATTATCATACTTTTCAGCCTTTATTGTATCAAGTCGCCACAGCAGGTTTAGAACCAGATTCTATAGCGCATTCCATTAGAAATATTATAAAAAAAACAAAAAACTTTTCTTTTAGATTAGCACTTGTTCATTATATCGATACAAAAAAACAAAAGATATATACAAATATAGGAGATTTATTCTATGATTATTTAATAATGGCAACAGGATCTGTTACCAATTATTTTGGTAATAAAAATATAGAATCTTTCGCTTTACCCATGAAATCTATTCCAGAAGCTTTAAATTTAAGAAGTCTTATTTTACAAGATTTTGAATCCGCTTTATTAACAAAAAATAATAAGGAAAAAGAAAGACTTATGACTTTTGTCATTGTAGGAGGAGGGCCTACTGGAGTAGAATTAGCTGGAGCTTTAGCTGAAATGAAAAGATACGTATTACCACATGATTATCCCGATTTAGATGTACGATATATGAATATTCACTTATTACAAGCTACTTCTAGATTATTAGATGGAATGTCTGAAAAATCAGCTAAACAAGCTTACAAAAATTTAAAAGAATTAGGTGTTATTATTTGGTTAAATTGTTTGGTTAAAGATTATAATGGAGAAATAGTACTTATAGAAAAAAATAAAAAAATAGAATCTTCTAACGTAATATGGGCCGCAGGAGTAAAAGGAGCTATTATAAAAGGTTTTTTAAAAGAAGATATAAAAGGAAATAGAATTTTAGTGGATAATTATCTTAAAGCCATAAGATATAAAAATGTTTTTGCAATTGGAGATGTGGCCTATATGAATGCAAACAAACATTATCCTAATGGTCACCCTATGACAGCTCAACCCGCTATACAACAAGGAAATTATTTAGCTAAAAATTTAAATTGTTTTTTAGATAAAAAAAATCCAAACATGAAACCTTTTATTTACAAAAATTTAGGTTCTATGGCTACCATAGGCCGAAATAAAGCAGTATGTGATTTTCCTTATTTAAAATTGAGAGGGTTCTTAGCATGGATTGTTTGGATGTTTGTTCATTTAGTTAGTTTAGTAGGATTTAGAAATCGAGCAATAGCTTTAACAAACTGGATTATTCAATACTTTCATTATAACAAAAGTGTCCGTCTAATAATCAGGCCATTTCATAGAAAAAAAATTATTTAAAAATAAGTTGAGAAAGAATATTTTTTATTTTATTTTCTGTTTCTACGTATTCTTGATGAACATTACTATCTATAGTAATTCCGCTTCCAGCGTATAAAATCATTTCTCTTTCTTTTATTTTTACACATCTTAAATTAAGGTATAATTCCATGTTGTTTTGATTAACGATTCCAATATATCCTGTATAAAAACTCCTTTTATAGTCCTCATTTTTATGAATAAAATCTAAAGATTTTTTTTTTGGATAACCGCATATAGAAGGAGTTGGATGCAAACGATCTAATATTTCATAATAATCAGGTTCATCATAAAAAGAAAAAGAAATTGGAGTTTCTAAATGTTGTAAATGGCCTATTTTTATAATTTTAGTATTTTCTATATGGATAGAGCCTTTATATAACTTTAATAAGTCAAAAATGTATTTTATTACAATTTGATGTTCTTTTATTTCTTTTTTAGTCCATTTATTAAACTCCCAAATAGTTCCTGCTAAAGCTGAGATTTTTAATCTTTTGTTACGAGATTTCATTAGTAATTCTGGAGTACACCCCATCCAAAATCCATGATGAAAATCGTACCAAAGACTAATCAAAGCATTGGAATAAGTATAAATCAATTTTATAAATGTATTTTTAAAGTAAAAATTCCGAAAAGGAATTTTTATCGATCTAGATAAAACAACTTTTTCAAAAAATCCTTTTTCTATATTTTTAACAGCTTTTCTTATTAAATTTTCATATTCGCAAGAATATGTTAAAAACGAAGAATTTTCATCCCAAGAAAAAATGTTATCTTTTTTTTTTTATAAAATTTTTGTATGTATGCGTAATAAATTTTTTTGGGGTATATTTTTATGGTATGATTTTGATTAAAATTTTTAATTAGGAAAAATTTTTCTACCCCTACTGCAGAATCATAGTGTGAATAAAAAAATACTTTATTATCGTAAGGTTTTCTAAAAATAACAAAATTATTATGATTATAATAATTTTTTATAATTTTTTTATATAAAGAAAAAATACTAATCTTTTTTGACATATTTATTTTTTGAGAATTATTATAACATTAGTTAGTTTACAAAAACTAATAATATTTTTTTTTTCATCGTAAACATGAACTTGAATAAAATGTAAAGTATTTCCTTTATGAAAAATTTGGGCTTTAGCAAATAAAATTCCTTTTTTTATGGATCTAACATGATTTGCAGAAATCTCAATACCAAAAACATTAAAATTATCTTTTTTTTCATTTTTAATATTTATAAAAGAAATAGAACTTCCAACACTTTCCGCTAAAATCATAGTAGCTCCTCCATGTAGATAACCAAAAGGTTGAAAAATATCATGATTTATAGGCATTTTTGCTATTAGTGTATCTAATTTAGGAGATAAAGAAATAAATTGAATTTGCATTTTGTTTATTAATGTATTTTTTTGTAAATCATTTAATTCATTTAATAATTTTTGAATTTTTTTTCTCATAACATACATAATAATAAAAAAATGAATGAAAAAAAATTTATTATGCAACTAATTTACATTATATTATTTTTTCAAAAAATCAAATCTAAAAATTAGTAAATAAATATGAAAAGAAAAAAACGATATGATAAAGATCTTATTCCTTTGATAGGAATAAAAAATAAGATTGTAGGATTTGAGGAAAAAGAAAAAATTCATATGGAAGGATTACTACATAGCGCGGTTTCTGTTTTTATTTTTAATCCAAAAAACGATTTAATGTTGCAAAAAAGATCTTCAAAAAAATATCATTCTTCTTTACTTTGGACTAATACTTGTTGCAGTCATCCTAAAAAAAATGAGTCTGTTTTAAAAGCTGCACATCGTTGTTTAATAGAAGAAATGGGTTTTGATTGTTTTCTAGAACAAAGATTTAGTTTTACTTACCATGAATTTTTAAGTAATGGTTTAATAGAAAATGAATTAGATCATGTTTTTATAGGATATTATGAAAAATCTCCAATTATAAATTTTAAAGAAGTGGATAATTGGAAATGGATTTCATTAAATGAATTAATTGAAAACATTCATATTTATCCAGATTCTTATACCATATGGTTAAAAATTATTGTTAAAAATTATTTAAATAAATTAAAATGTTATGATAGCTACTATAAGTCGAAAAGGGTATTTTAGTGCAGCTCATAGACTTTACAACAGTCATTGGACTTATCAAAAAAATATTGAAATTTTTGGAAAATGTGCACATTTAAACTATCACGGACATAATTACGAATATATTGTAAGTATTACAGGAGAGATAGATTCTGAAACAGGTTTTGTCTTCAATTTACAGAAATTAAAACATATTCTTTATGATGAAATAGAAATACTTTTTGATCATAAAAATATTAATTTAGATATTAAAGAATTTACATCAATCAATCCTACTATAGAGAATATTGTCATTTTCATGTGGAATCAAATAAATAAAAAAATATCTACTAACTTAAATTTAAAAGTAACTTTGTACGAAACGAAAAATAATTTTGTTGAATATGATGGAAAATTTTAAAAATATTATTAGAAAGACAATTTTATATGAGAATCACGTTCGTTTAGGAGCTAAAATAATTAATTATTCTGGATTTTACATGCCTCTTCAATATAGTTCTTCTTTAACGGAACATATGTATGTAAGAAATCATGCTGGAATTTTTGATGTAAGTCATATGGGAAAATTTATTTTAAAAGGGAAACATTCTGTAGATCTCATTCAATATTTGACCACAAATGACCTATCTAAAATAAAAATTGGACAAGCTCAATATACTTGCTTAATTAATGATAAAGGAGGGATTATAGACGATTTAGTTATTTATAAAATATCGGAAAAAAAATTTTTACTTATAGTTAATGCGGTTAATATTGAAAAAAATAAAAAATGGATAAATGATCATATAAAAAAATATGAATATTTCGATACAAAATTAATAGATACTTCTCTAGAATATTCTCTTTTAGCTATTCAAGGGCCATTGTCTTTATATTATACACAAAAATTAACGAATATTCCATTAAATAAAATTTCTTTTTATCATTTTGAAATAGGAGAATTTTCAGGAGTAAAAGATGTATTAATTTCTCGTACAGGATATACAGGATCTAAAGGAATAGAAATTTATGTTTCTAATAAAAATGCAGAAAAAATATGGAATGATATTTTAGAAGTCAATAAAGATAAAATAATTCCTTGTGGAATCGCAAGTAGAAATTCATTAAGATTAGAAATGGGATATCGTTTATATGGACAAGATATTTCCGAAGAAATAACTCCTATAGAAGCTAATTTATCTTGGGTGATTAAATTTGAAAAGGAATTTATAGCAAAAAAAATATTACAAAAACAAAAAAAAGAAGGAAATTATAAAAGGTTTATATCCTTTCTTGTAGAGGAAAAAAATAAAATTCCAAGACAAGGACATTTATTAATAGATGAAAAAGATACAACTATTGGTTATGTAACTTCCGGTGTTTACTCTCCAGTTCTAAAAAAAAGTATTGGATTAGGATATTTTTTAATAAATCATAAAAAAATAAATTCTGCATTTCTTTTTATAAGAAAGAAAAAAGTCCCTATTAAAACGGTTAAGCTCCCTTTTATAAGAACAAAAAGCTAAATCTTCGAAAGAAAAATAAAATGGGAATTTTATCAAAAAAAAAAACATAATATATTTAAAACATATTAAAAAAAATTTTTTGCTAGCTGTTCCTGTGTTTTTGACTCAATTAGGTGTAATATGTGTAGGGTTATCTGATAATGTAATGATAGGTTTTTTAGGGAAAAAAGCTTTGGCTTCAGTTTCATTAGCTAATGCGGTTTTTTTTATTATGATTATTTTTGGATTTGGAATATCTACAGCTATTTCTTCTTTAATCGCATCCATAGATGCAAAACAAGAATATAAAAAGGGAGCGATTATTTTCCATCATGGATTAGTTATAAATTTCTTTTTATCTGTATTTATGTATGCATTAATACATGTATTCTGTTATATTTTTCCTTATTTAGGTCAGCCTAAAGAAATATTAAATGAAACCATGTATTTTTTGAAAATAATATCAATTTCTTTTATCCCTTGGATGATATTCGAAGTTTTTAGAAAATTTTCAGAAGGGTTATCTTTAGTCTTTCCTAGTTTCATTATAACTTGGATATCTGCCTTTATTAACATAACATTAAATTATATATTTCTTCACGGAATATGTGGTATTCCAAAATTAGGTATTGTTGGGGTAGCTTATGCTACTTTAATATCCCGCACTACTATGCTTATAGGTATTTTTATTTTATTATATAAATATAAAAAGGTACATAATTATTATAGTCAATTAAAATATTTTTTTATAAATAAAAAATATATTATAAAAATATTGAAAATAGGAGTTCCTTCTGGATTACATATGTTATTTGAAATGAGTGCTTTTGCCATTTCTTCTTTTATATCAGGAAGATGTGGAATTAAAGTTTTAGCTGCTCATCAAATAGTTATTAGTTTAGTATCTTCTACTTTTCTTCTTAGCACAGGTTTTTCTGTAGCTGCTACAATTAGAATAGGAAACCAATTTGCTCTAAAAAATTATTTAGAGTTAATAAGGATTGGGAGATCCATTTTTTTTATGGGGATTATTTTTATGTTAATTTGTAGTTTTTCCTTCTTTTTATTGCGAAGTTATATCCCTTATATATATATAAAAAATGATCTTGAAGTAATTCAAATTGCTGAAAAAATGATTGTTGTTGCTAGTTTTTTTCAATTATCTGATGGATTACAAGGAATGATCCTAGGGGCATTAAGAGGGATGCAAGACGTTCATATCCCCATGTGGATTAGTTTTTTTTCTTATTGTATCATTGCTATACCTACAGCATGGTTTTTATCTATTAAAATGGGAGGAATAGGAGTATGGATCGGATTAGGATTTGGATTAACTATATCAGCTATATTACTTTTTATAAGATATCAAATAATAACTAAAGAACTTATAAAAAAAAATGCAATAAACCTTTAATATTCAAATATAATATTTATTATAGTTCGTATTTAAATATCTATATTTGTTGTGCAACATATGAAAAAAATTTCAATTTTACCATTTTTGTTATAAAATATGAAAACATTTCAAGAATACAATTTTTTTAACGATAATATAATTAAAGCTATAGAAGATATAGGGTTTAAATATCCAACTCCGATACAAGAGAAAGTGATCCCTTTTTTATTATCTTCAAAAAAAGATATTATAGCATTGGCCCAAACCGGAACAGGGAAAACAGCCGCTTTTGGACTTCCAATCATTCAAAAAATAAATTTTAAATCTACTTTTCCTCAAGCTTTAATTTTATGTCCTACAAGAGAATTGTGTATACAAATCACACGTGATCTTTGTACATTTTCAAAATTTTCATTATTTATAAAAATAGTTTCTTTGTATGGAGGAGCTAATATCAATTCTCAAATAAAATCTTTAAAAAATAAAACTCATATTATAGTAGGAACTCCGGGAAGAATTATAGATCTAATCAAGAGAAAAAAATTATACTTTAGTGAAATTCAATATTTAGTACTTGATGAAGCAGATGAAATGCTAAATATGGGATTTAAAGATGAATTAGATTATATAATAGAAAAATTACCAAATAAAAGACAAAGTCTTTTATTTTCGGCAACAATGTCTAAATATATAAACGTAATAGCTCATAAATATTTAATAGATCCTATAGAAATTGTCACAGGAAAAAAGAATATAGTTTCTGATGACGTTAAACACGTTTACTATATGATAGAAAGTTTGAATAAAAAATATTTAGCTTTGAAAAGAATTGTGGATATAAATCCTGATATTTATGGTATTATATTTTGTAGCACTAAAAAAGAAACTAAAGAAATAGCCGAATTTTTAATCAAAGATGGTTATAATGCTGATGCTTTATATGGAGATCTTTCACAAACACAACGTGAATCTGTTATGAATAGATTTAGAAACAAAAATTTACAATTTCTTGTAGCAACAGATGTTGCCGCTCGTGGATTAGATGTTCATAATATCACTCATGTTATAAATTATAATCTTCCAAAAGAAAGTGAAATTTATGTCCATAGAAGTGGACGTACTGGAAGGGCTGGAAATACAGGAATTTCTGTTTGTATTATTCAAACTAAAGAAATCAGAAATTTAAAAGAATTTGAAAAAAAAATTGGAAAAAGTTTTGACCGTTTTATGGTTCCTACTGGAGAAGAAATATGCGAAAAACAACTATTCTGTTTTATAGAAAAAGTAAAAAAAGCAGTTGTAGATGAAAAATTAATGAAAAAATTTATTCCTGAAATACAAAAAAATTTAGAATTATTTGATAAAAAAGAATTGATAAAACGTTTTTCCTGGATTAAATTTAATCATTTTATAAATTATTATAAAAACTCTAAAGATTTAAATCCGGTATCTTACTCTTATAAGTATAAGAATAACTATAATTACTTGTTTAATAAAAAAAGAACTTTTTCGAAAACAAAAAAATTAAAAAAAGAATCTTTTTCTAAACTTTTTTTAAATATAGGATTTAAAGATAATTTAACAAAATTAGGATTGATAAATTTAATTAACCAAGCAGTTAATAATTCACATATTAATATTGGTAATATAGAAATATTATCAAATTTTTCATTATTTGAAGTAGAAAAGCGTTATAGAAATAAAATATTAATAGGAATGAGTAGAATAAATCATCTAGGAAGACCACTTTCAATAGAAATTAAAAACTAAAACTTTTTTTCGTTATGGCAGGGAATATTTTTGGAAATTTATTTAGAGTTAGTACTTTTGGAGAAAGCCATGGAACAGCATTAGGTGGAATTATTGATGGATGTCCATCAGGAATAGAATTAAATTTGAAGGAAATTCAATATGAATTAAATAGAAGGAAACCTGGACAATCTTCTATAGTTTCTCAAAGAAATGAGCCCGATAAAGTTAACTTTTTATCTGGAATTTTTGAGAACAAAACCACCGGAACTCCTATTGGTTTTATTATTTATAACAAAGATCATAAATCGGATGATTATAATCATATTAAAGAAGTTTATCGTCCATCACATTCAGATTTAACATATGAAAAAAAATATGGAATAAGAGATTACAGAGGAGGAGGACGTTCTTCTGCAAGAGAAACTACATGTAGAGTAGTAGCTGGTGCTATTGCTAAACAATTAATAAAAGATATTAAGATCACATCTTATGTTTCTTCTGTGGGGGATATATCTATAAATAAATCTTATCAAGAATTAGATTTATCAAGGAAATCAATAGAAAATAATCCCATAAGATGCCCTGATCCAGATACTGCGGAAAAAATGATATATGAAATTAAAAAAATAAAAAATAAAGGAGATACAATAGGAGGTATCATTACTTGTGTAATAAAAAATATTCCAATAGGAATTGGAGAACCTGTTTTTGATAAATTACATGCTGAGCTAGGAAAAGCTATGCTTTCAATTAATGCGGTTAAAGGATTTGAATACGGAAGTGGATTTAGTGGAACTAAACTAACTGGTTCTCAACATAATGATTTATTTAAAAAAGATGGAACAACTAAAACAAATTTATCCGGAGGAATACAAGGAGGGATTTCGAATGGAATGGATATTTATTTTAGAATAGCGTTAAAACCTATTGCTACAATAATGCAAAAACAAAAAACTATAGATAAACATGGAAATTTTATCCTTATGGAAGGAAAAGGAAGACATGATCCCTGTGTTTTACCTCGTGCTATACCTATTGTAGAATCTATGAGCGCTTTAGTTTTAGCCGATTATTGGATGTATAGTAAATTATCTAAACATTCTTCAATCACAAATTGAATCAAAAATTTCTCATTTCTATTTTAGGTCCTACTTGTGTAGGGAAAACTTTTCTTTCCTTATTTTTAGCTGAAAAACTAAAAACTGAAATTTTATCTTGTGATTCTAGACAATTTTATAAGGAACTAAAAATAGGAACCTCTACCCCGACCCCAGAAGAGTTATCTCGTATTTCTCATCATTTTATCGGACATTTAAGTATTCATCATATTTACAATGCTAAATTATTTGAAATAGATTTTTTAAGAAAAATTGATGAATTATTCACTAAACATACTATATTGATTATGGTAGGAGGATCTAGTTTATATGAAAAAGCAGCAACAGAAGGATTATCTGAATTTCCTGAAATTCGTCTTGATATCAGAAATCATTTAATTTATTATTTTCAAAAAAAAGGAATTTCTTTTTTACAAAAGGAATTTATAAAATTCAAAAAATCAGGTGAATCAATAGATATTAATAATCCCAGACGATTGATTCGATATTTAGAAATCGTTCAATCTACAGGAAAAAGCCCTTCTTTTTTTTACAAAAAAAAAAAGAAAAGAGATTTTTTAATTTTAAAAATAGGATTAAAAATGCCAAGATATGAAATCTATTCTAGAATAAATAATAGAGTAAATGATATGATGAAAATAGGTTTATTAGATGAAGCGAAGCTCTATTATCATTATAGAAATTTAAATAGTTTGCAAACAATAGGATATAAAGAGATATTTGAATTTTTTTATAAAGGAAAAAAAGATTTGAATAATAGTATAGAAAAAATAAAAATAAACACTAGAAAATACGCAAAAAGACAATTAACATGGTACAAAAAAGACACCTCAATCATATGGTTTGATCCAAAAGAAAAAGAAAAGATATTAAATTTTATATTAAGAATAGTGGGCAATACTGGATTCGAACCAGTGACCCCCTGCTTGTAAAACAGATGCTCTAAACCAAACTGAGCTAATTGCCCCTATTTTTTTTATATTATTTAATCAAATGTAAGAAAAAAAACTCTTATAATATAACAAGACCTCAGATACAACAAATGTACTTCCACTTATTAAAATCAAATCATTTTTATTTGCTTTCTTTTTAGCAGATAAAAAAGCCTTTTTCACAGAAGGGAAAAAATTTATTTTATCACGATTCTTAAATAATTTATCAACTAATATTGTTAAATCATGAATAGAATATTTTCTATCTATATTAGGTTGACAAAAATAATAAAAAGATTCAATGGAAAAATATTTTAATAACTGGTCTACTTTTTTTTCTTTTACAAAACCTAAAACTAGGTGTAATCTTTCATATGATTCTTTTTTTAATTGTTCACAAATCATATATATCCCTTCTTCATTATGAGCTATATCACAAATGATTTTTGGATTTTTTTGTTGCAGGATGTGCCATCGACCTTTGAAATTAGTATTTTTTATCACATTTTTTAATCCTTTTTTTATTGATTGATTAGATACTGTGATATTTTTTCTATAATGTAAAATACTTATTATTTTTAATACTACACTTCGATTTAAATTCTGATAATCTGCTTTAAAAGGCATTTTATATTTAGAATCCTTTCTATTTTTTATAGAAAAATAAATTGGAGCATTTTTTTTGAAAGCTTCTTGAAGAAAAAAAAATCGGACATCTTTCGATATTTTTCTTCCTATTCCTATTATCACTGATACATTTTTTTTTATAATTCCAGCTTTTTCCGAAGCGATTTGTAATAGATGATTTCCAAGAGTTTCTGTATGATCTATGCTAATATTTGTAATAACAGATATTTCCGGATTTATCAAATTGGTAGAATCAAATCGTCCTCCCATCCCTACTTCTATAATTGCTATATTTACTTTTTTTTCTTTAAAATATTGAAAAGCTAAAGCTGTATTCATTTCAAAAAATGAAATATTTTCTTTTTCTATAAATTTTTTATTTTTATTTATAAAATCTACAATAAAATCTTCTTCAATCAAAATGCCATTACAGGTTATTCTTTCTCTAAAATCTATTAAATGAGGTGAAGTGAACAATCCTATTCTATATTTTTCTTCTTGTAAAATAGAAGATAACATATGTACTGTAGATCCTTTTCCATTTGTTCCACCTACATGTATACTTTTAAAAAAATCTTGAGGATTTCCTAAATAAGAACAAAAATTTTGTATTCTTTGTAACCCTGGATTATATGATCTCAATCCTGTTTTTTGATAGATTGGAAGACGTTTAAAAATCCATTGAACTGTTTCTCTATAATTCAAGTTCCAACTATTAAAAATAACATAGCAAAAATATATTTTTTTCAAAAAATTAATTATATTCGTAGTAAAATTGACTTCAAATTATTTTTCGGAAATAGAATCATATTTACATTTTATTGAAAAAATTATAGAGGAAGATATAAAAAATGGATTTCCTGTAAAAAAAATTAGATTCCGTTTTCCTCCTGAACCTAATGGGTTTCTTCATATTGGGCATGTCAAAGCTATATGTTTGAATTTTGAATTAAGCAAAAAATATAAATCTCCAATCAATTTAAGATTTGATGATACTAACCCTATAGGAGAAGACAGAAATTTTATAGATTCTATAAAAAAAGATATTATTTTTTTAGGTTTTCATTGGGACAATGAAAGTTATGCTTCAGATTATTTTCATAAACTTTATGAATGGGCTACAGAATTAATTAAAAAAAACAAAGCTTATGTAGATGATCAACCTAAAAACATCATCCAATTTCAAAGAAAAAATCCTTTTGAAATTGGAATTGATAGCCACTATAGAAATAGGTCTATAGAAGAAAATCTGTTACTATTCGAAAAAATGAAAAACGGATTTTTTAAAGAAGGATCTTGTGTTCTAAGAGCTAAAATTAATATGAGTTCTTCAAATATGAATATGCGAGATCCAATTATGTATAGAATTTTGCGAAAAAAACATCATAGAACTGGATACAAATGGTGTATTTATCCTACTTATGATTGGACACATGGTTTATGTGATTATATAGAACAAATATCTCATTCTTTATGTTCCTTGGAATTTGAAAATAGACGCCCGTTATATAATTGGTATTTAGATCAAATTTATACTGAAAAAAAAGATAAAATCAGACCAAAACAAATAGAATTTTCAAGATTAAATTTAAGTCATACTATAACCAGTAAAAGAAAAATTCAATATTTAATTGAAAAAAAAATTATTCAATCTTGGGATGATCCACGTATTTTAACAATATCTGGATTACGCCGTAAAGGATACACTTCTGTTGCTTTAAAAAATTTTATTCATAAAATAGGAATTACAAAAAGGAACAATATTATAGATATATCTTTTTTAGAATTTTGGATTAGAGAACATTTAAACAAAATAGCTTCCAGAGTTATGGTAGTATTACATCCAATTAAATTAATTATTGATAATTACTTAAATACGACTGAATGGATAGAAGCAGAAAATAATCCAGAAGATTCTAGTTTTGGAAATAGAAAGGTTCCTTTTTCCAAGTTTATATATATTGAAAAAGATGATTTTTTAGAAAAAGAAGAAAAAAATTTTTTTCGTCTTTGTATTGGAAAAGAAGTAAGACTTAAAAACGCTTATATCATAAAAGCAAATTCTATAATCAAAAATTATAAAGGAAAAATAAAGGAAATACATTGTACCTATGACCCAAAAAGTCAATCTGGAAAAAAGAGCAAAATTGAAAAAAAAGGAAGAGTAAAAAGTACTTTACACTGGGTGTCGATAAAACATTCTTTTCCCATAAAAGTTAATTTATATAACCCTCTTTTTCTAAAAAGAAATCCAGATATAGATTTTGATAAACATATTAATCCTAAATCAGAAGATAAAATTATGGGTTATGCGGAACCTTACTTAAAAAAAGCAAAAAAAGGAGATCATTTTCAATTTCAACGAGTTGGTTATTTTTATGTGGATAGTGATATTACAAATGATAAAAATCAAATTATATTCAATCAAACAGTATCTATAAAAAATAAATGGAAAAGAAAAAAACTCTAGTCAAATAAATTTAAGATAATATATCTGGAAAAAGATTTTCATATTCTCTCAATCCAGTTCCTGCAGGAATTTTATGCCCTACAATTACATTTTCCTTTAATCCATGTAAATAATCAATTTTGCTACTTATAGCTGCCTCACTTAAAACTTTTGTTGTTTCTTGAAATGAAGCGGCAGATATAAAAGATTTAGTTTGTAACGCAGCTCTTGTGATCCCTTGTAATATAGGTCTTGCTGTAGCAGGAATTGCGCTTCTGGTTTTTATTAATTTTTTATTTTTATATTTTAAAACTGTATTTTCATTTCTGAAATCCCTGTAACTAATAATATCTCCATTTTTAAATATTTCAGAATCCCCGGAATCTTCAACTACTTTCATTTGAGATATTCTGTCATTTTCTTCTATAAAATCGTCTTTATATTCTATGTTTCCTTCCAAAAATTTAGTGTCTCCTACATCTATAACTTCTACTTTTCTCATCATTTGTAAAACAATAACTTCAAAATGTTTATCATTAATTTTTACTCCTTGTAAACGATATACCTCCTGTATCTCTTTTACTAAATATTCTTGAACAGCTCTAGGGCCCCTTATATTTAAAATATCATTAGGAGTAACTGCTCCATCTGATAAAGGCATTCCTGCTTTTACGTAATCATTTTCCTGCACAAGTATTTGATTAGATAATTTTACAAGATATTTTCTAATTTCTCCTGTTTTAGATTCTACAATAATCTCTCTATTCCCTCTTTTTATTTTTCCATGACTTACTATTCCATCCATCTCTGATACTACCGCAGGATTAGATGGATTACGTGCTTCAAACAATTCAGATAGACGAGGTAACCCTCCTGTGATATCACCTGATTTAGCAGTTCTTCTTGGAACCTTTACTAATATCTTTCCTATATTTATTTTTTCTTCATCATCTACCATTAAATGAGCCCCTACCGGTAAATTATACACTTTTAATTCTTCATTTTTTTCATTAATAATTTTTAACGTTGGTATTAAATTTTTGTTTCTAACTTCCGTTATTACTTTTTCTTTAAATCCAGTTTGTTCGTCTATTTCTACTTGAAAAGTAACGCCTTGCTCCAAATGTTGATAAGATATTACACCAGTAAATTCTGCAACAATAACTGCATTATATAGATCCCATTTGCAAATCATATCTCCGGCTTTCAATTGATCTCCATGTTTTACATATAAAGAAGCTCCATAAGGAATATTATTCACCATTAAGACAGATGATTTTTTTAAATTGAAAAGTTTCATTTCTGTAGATCTAGAAACGACTATTCCTTTCATCATAGGATCAGAATTCTGTTTTGTATTTACAAATTTTAAGTCTTCAAATTCTACAATTCCATCATATTTCGCTTTTATTTGTGAAGACTCTGTAATATTTCCTGCCGTACCTCCAACATGAAAAGTACGTAAAGTTAACTGAGTGCCTGGCTCTCCAATTGATTGTGCCGCAATAACTCCTACAGCTTCTCCTTTTTGAACTATTTCTCCTGTAGATAAATTACGCCCGTAACATTTAGAGCAGATTCCCATTTTTGCTTCACAAGTTAAAGGAGATCTAACTTCCACAAGTTCAATCCCAGATTTATCAATTAACTCTGCTGTTTTTTCATCAATCATATCACCTGCAGAAACCATTAATTGATTTTTTCTATAAATATCATTTAAAGATATACGTCCTAAAATTCTATCAAATAAAGTTTCAACGATCTCTTCATTTTTTTTCAATGCAGAAATTTCTAATCCACGTAAAGTTTTACAATCTTCTATTTTTATAATAACATCTTGAGCAGCATCTACTAAACGTCTCGTAAGATATCCAGCATCTGCAGTTTTTAATGCAGTATCTGCTAATCCTTTTCTGGCTCCATGAGTAGATATAAAATATTCTAAAATAGAAAGTCCTTCTCTAAAATTGGATAAAATGGGATTTTCAATAATTTCCCCTCCAGAGGATCCTGCTTTTTGAGGTTTAGCCATTAAACCCCGCATTCCTGACAGCTGACGTATTTGCTCTTTAGAACCTCTTGCTCCAGAATCTAGCATCATATACACGGGATTAAATCCTTGTCTATCTTCACGCATGTATTTCATTACTTTTTCCGTAAGCATAGCGTTGGTATTTGTCCATATATCAATAACTTGATTATAACGTTCATTATTCGTGATTAATCCCATGTTATAATTCATTTTTACATTATCTACTTGTTTTATTGCATGATCTACCATCTTTCTCTTGTTATCAGGAATAATAATATCTCCTAATCCAAAAGATAATCCACCTTTAAATGCATTATAAAAACCTAATTCTTTAATATCATCTAAAAAATTAGCAGTAGTAGGTACATCTGTAAGATATAATATTTTACCTATAATTTCTCTAAGAGATTTTTTTGTAAGAGATTCATTAATAAATCCGACTTTTTTAGGGACTACTTGATTAAATAACACTCTTCCTACAGTCGTTTCTATTATTTTATTAAAAAATTTTTCTTTTTCACGAAGATTAACTTTAACTTTAATCAAAGCATGCAAATCTACTATACTTTGATTATATGCTATTTCCACTTCTTCTGAAGAATAAAAAATCAGTCCCTCCCCTTTAACTTTTCTTTTGGAATCTGATAGTAAAGGTTTAGTCATATAATATAATCCTAATACCATATCTTGGGAAGGAACTGTAATAGGAGAACCATTAGCAGGATTTAATATATTTTGAGAAGCTAACATTAAAAGTTGAGCCTCTAATATAGCTCCATGAGATAACGGTAAATGAACTGCCATTTGATCCCCATCAAAATCTGCATTAAAAGCCGCACAAACTAAAGGATGTAATTGAATTGCTTTTCCCTCTATTAATTTAGGTTGGAAAGCTTGAATTCCCAACCTGTGCAAAGTAGGAGCCCGGTTTAATAATATAGGATGCCCTTTTAAAACATTTTCTAAAATGTCCCATATCATGGGATCTCTTTTATCAATAATTTTTTTTGAAGATTTTACTGTTTTTACTATCCCCCTTTCAATTAATTTCCGTATAATAAAAGGTTTATAAAGTTCTGCAGCCATATCTTTAGGTAATCCGCATTCATGCAATTTTAAATGCGGGCCTACTACAATAACAGATCGAGCAGAATAATCTACTCTTTTTCCAAGAAGATTCTGTCTAAAACGCCCTTGTTTCCCTTTTAACGCATCAGATAAAGATTTTAAAGGACGATTAGCTTCTGATTTTACAGCAGAAACTTTTCTTGAATTATCAAAAAGGGAATCTACTGCTTCTTGCAGCATTCTTTTTTCATTTCGTAAAATTACTTCGGGCGCTTTAATTTCTATAAGTCTTTTTAAACGATTATTTCTTATAAGGACACGACGGTATAAATCAGTCATATCAGAAGCAGCATAACGTCCTCCATCCAAAGGAACCAAAGGTCGTAATTCAGGGGGAATAACAGCCAATACATGAATAATCATCCAAGATGGATTTCCTCCATTTTTTTTTCCTTCCTTAAAAGATTCAACAACCTGTAAACGTTTCAAGGCTTCAATACGTCTTTGTTTAGAAGTTTCATTATGAGCTTGATTTCTTAGTTCTACAGATAGAGAATCCAAATCGACTCTATTTAAAAGATCCTCTATACATTCCGCTCCCATTTTAGCAATAAACTTATTTGTATCAGAATCTTCTAGTAACTGATTTCCTTTTGGAAGTTTATTTAAAACTTGTAAATATTCTTCTTCAATAAGAAAATCTCCTTTTTGAAAAGAAGATCCATCTGAACGTAACCCTAAACCTACTTGAACAACAACATATCGTTCATAATAAATAATCATTTCAAGTTTTTTAGAAGGTAAACCTAATAAATATCCAATCTTATTAGGAGAAGATCGAAAACACCATATATGAACAACAGGGACTACAAGACTTATATGTCCCATACGTTCTCTTCTGACTTTTTTTTCGGTAACTTCTACTCCACATCTATCACAAATAATCCCTTTATAACGAATTCTTTTATATTTACCACAGGCACACTCATAATCTTTCACGGGACCAAAAATTCGTTCACAAAAGAGTCCATCTCTTTCTGGTTTATGTGTTCTATAATTGATTGTTTCTGGCTTTAATACTTCTCCATGTGATTCCTTAAGTATAACTTCTGGAGAAGCTAATCGAATAGTTATTTTATTAAATTTATTGTTTTTTTTTCTATTCATTTTTTTTATCATAAAAAAATATGGAATAATAAAAATTCACTCTTCTAAACGGATATCTAATCCTAATCCTTTTAATTCATAACAAAGAACATTAAAAGATTCTGGATTGTTAGGTTCAGGCATAGGTTCCCCTTTTACTATAGATTCATAAGTTTTAGCTCTTCCAGCAACATCATCTGATTTAACTGTTAAAATTTCACGTAAAATGTTAGAAGCTCCAAAAGCTTCCAAAGCCCAAACTTCCATTTCTCCGAAACGTTGACCCCCAAATTGAGCTTTCCCCCCTAAAGGTTGTTGAGTAATTAAAGAATAAGGCCCTATTGAACGTGCATGCATTTTATCATCTACCATATGACCTAATTTTAACATATATATTACTCCTACAGTAGCAGGTTGATCGAATCTTTCTCCTGTTCCTCCATCGAATAAATAACTGGTACCAAAACGCGGAATTTTAGCTTTATCTGTATATTTACAAATTTCTTCTATGGTAGCTCCATCAAATATAGGTGTTGAAAATTTCATATCTAATTTCTGTCCAGACCACCCCAATACAGTTTCATATATTTGGCCTATATTCATTCTAGAAGGAACTCCTAAAGGATTCAAAACAATATCCACAGGGCTTCCATCTTCTAAAAAAGGCATATCTTCTTCTCTTAATATTCTAGCGACTACTCCTTTATTTCCATGTCTTCCTGCCATTTTATCACCTACCTTTAATTTTCTTTTTTTAGCAATATATACTTTTGCCATTTTAATAATTCCTGAAGGCAATTCATCTCCAACAGTAATAGAAAATTTTTTATGTTTAAAGATACTATTTAAATCATTTACCGTTATTTTGTAATTATGCAAAATTTCTGATACCAGATTATTAATTTCAATATTATCAGTCCAATTGCTAAAGTTGATTTCTATATAATTCTGTATATTATTAAGTATTTTTGTGGTGAATTTTATTCCTTTTTTTATAATTTCCTGTTTTTTTTCATTAAAAATAGAATTATGGCATAACTTCCCATCTAAAATAGATTGTAATTTTTTAATTAATAAATTTTTAATATCTAAAAATTTTTTTTCATATTCCTTTTCTAAACGTGCTATTTTAATTTTATCTTGAACTCTAGATGCTTTATCTTTTATACTTCTAGTAAAAAGTTTTGTATCTATAACAACTCCAAATAAAGATGGTTCAGCTCTTAAAGAAGCATCTTTTACATTTCCTGCCTTATCTCCAAAAATAGCTCTTAATAATTTTTCTTCTGGTGTAGGATCAGATTCTCCTTTAGGAGTGATTTTTCCAATTAGAATATCACCAGGTTTCACTTCCGCTCCAACTCTTATGATTCCATTTTCATCTAGATCTTTAGTGGCTTCTTCACTAACATTAGGAATATCATTAGTTAATTCTTCCATACCTAATTTTGTATCACGAACATCTAAAGAATATTCATCTATATGTATGGAAGTGAACCAATCTTCACTTACCACTTTTTCGGAAATTAAAACAGCATCTTCAAAATTATATCCGTTACACGGAATAAAAGCTGCTTTTAAGTTTCTTCCTAAAGCTAATTCTCCATTTTCTGTAGCATAGCCCTCACATAATATTTGACCCTGAATCACTCTCATTTTTTTTCTTACAATAGGTTTTAAATTTATGCATGTATTTTGATTTGTTTTTCTAAACTTGATCAAATCATAAACCTTAGTTACAGAATCAAAACTGACTAAATCTTCTCTATTTGTTCTATCATAACGGATAATTATTTTTTTTGCATCAACATATTCGACAAATCCATTTTTTTCTGCATTAATCAATATACGAGAATCCCTTGCGACTTGTTCTTCTAATCCAGTTCCTACAATGGGGGATTCAGGTTTTAATAATGGGACAGCTTGACGCATCATATTAGATCCCATCAAAGCTCTATTTGCATCGTCATGTTCTAAAAAAGGAATTAAAGAAGCAGATATAGAAGCGATTTGGTTCGGCGCTACATCTATATAATCTACTTGATTAGGTTTTACTATAGGAAAATCTCCATCTTCACGAACTATAATTCTATCAGATAAAAAATTTCCATGTTGATCAATAGCATTAGCTTGTGCTATAATTTTTCCTTCTTCTTCTTCCGCACTTAAATATTTTACTCCAGATTTTAAATCTACCTTTTGATCGTAAACAATACGATATGGAGTCTCAACGAACCCCATATTATTTATCTTTGCAAATACAGAAAGAGAAGATATTAATCCTATATTAGGTCCTTCTGGAGTTTCTATTGGACACAATCTCCCATAATGAGAATAATTAACATCTCTTACCTCAAATCCTGCTCTTTCTCTAGATAATCCGCCAGGCCCCAATGCAGAAAGTCTTCTTTTATGAGTGATCTCTGATAAAGGGTTTGTTTGATCCATAAATTGAGATAATTGATTTGTTCCAAAAAAAGTGTTGATTACAGATGATAAAGTTTTAGCATTAATAAGATCCACTGGCATAAAAACCTCATTATCACGAACATTCATTCTTTCTCTTATAGTTCTAGACATTCTAGACAAACCAATACTGAATTGAGCATAAAGTTGTTCTCCTACTGTTCTTACTCGTCTATTCGATAAATGATCAATATCATCTACTTCTCTTTTGGAATTAAAGAGAGCATTTAAATGTTCTACTATTGCAATAATATCTTCTCTGGTTAAAACTAAATAATCAGGATCTATGTTTAAGCCAAGACGTTTATTCAAACGGTATCTTCCTACAGGACCTAAACTATATCTAGTATCAGAAAAAAAAAGTTTATCTATAACCCCTCTTGCCGTCTCCTCATCTGGAGGTTCAGTATTTCTGAGTTGTCTATAAATATATTCTACTGCTTCTTTTTCAGAATTAGTTGGATCCTTCTGTAAAGTATTATAAATAATGGAATAATCTTTTTTTCTTTCTCCTTCTTTATGCAATAAAATAGTTTTAATTTCATGATGAATCATAAGATCAATATGTTCCTCTTTCAAAAAAACATTTCTCTCTATGAGAATCTCATTTTTTTCTACAGATAAAACCTCTCCTGTATCTTCGTCAACAAAATCCTCATGCCAAATTTTTAATACTCTAGCTGATAAAGTTCTATTTAAAATATTTTTTTCGTTTCCTTTTATTTTGATTTCCTCAGATAAATCAAATATTTCCAATATATCTTTGTCTCTTTCATATCCAATTGCACGTAATAAAGTTGTCATGGGTAATTTTTTTTTCCTATCAATATAGGCATACATGACATTATTAATGTCTGTGGCAAATTCTATCCATGACCCTTTAAATGGAATAATTCTAGCGGAATAAAGTTTGGTCCCATTAGCATGATGGGATTGCCCGAAAAAAACACCGGGAGAACGATGTAATTGAGATACAATTACTCTTTCCGATCCATTAAAAATAAAAGAACCGGATGGAGTCATATAAGGACATGTTCCTAAATAAACATCTTGATACACAGTTTCAAAATCTTCATGTTCAGGATCAGTACAATACAATTTTAATTTCGCTTTTAAAGGAACACTATAAGTTAAACCTCTTTCTATACATTCTTCTATTGAATATCTAGGAGAATCTATAGAATAACCTTTAAATTCTAAAACAAAAGAATTTCTAGCATCAGAAATAGGAAAATTTTCTGTAAAAGCTTTGAATAATCCTTCGTTTTTTCTATCTTTCGGTTTTGCATCCAATTGAAAAAATTCTTTAAATGATTTGATTTGGATATCTAAAAAATCCGGATATCCCACTTGTTTTGCTACTGAGGCAAAAGTGATTCTTTTTTTTTCTGTACTCACCAATTTTAATTTAATGGATAATTTTTAAAAAAATGTAAAATTTTCTACTTCAATTCCACTTCAGCACCTATTTCTTCAAATTTATTTTTAAAATCTTCCGCTTCTTTTTTATTGACAGATTCTTTAAGAACACTGGGGGCATTATCTACTAAATCTTTAGATTCCTTAAGGCCTTTTCCAGTGATTTCTTTCACTAATTTTACTACAGATAATTTAGAATTTCCAGATGATTTTAAAATTATATTAAAAATACTTTTTTCTTCTTTTTCATGAGTTTGAGTTTCTTCTTTTTGAGATAAAGGGGGGTCCACTTTTATTGAAGTAGACGGTTCTATTCCATATTTTTTTTTTAAAAGAGTAGCTAATTCATTAACTTGTTTTACGGTTAAATTAACTAATTGTTCTGCTAGCTTTTCTATCATTTTATTTTTTATTATTTATTTTTTAAAATTATCCTAAGATAACAGGAGGCTTATATTTTCACTTTTTAGAAGATAAGGCTTCTAAAAGACCGCATATTTTATATTTTGTTGAATCCATAAAAGATGAAATAACATCCTTTATTGAGAATTGAAGTGTATTGAAAATTTCAATAATAATATCTTCCTTAGATTTCAAATGTATCAATACATTTAAATCTTTATTTCCACCAAAATAAAAAGATTCTTGAGCATAAGCAACTTTTAAATAAGGTTTATCAGTTTGCTCTTGAATATGAAAATCTTTTATAATTTTTGAAGCTATATTTGCAACATTAAAATTTGAAAATAATAAAGTTGTATTTCCATTTAAAATAGAAAAAAAAGAATCAAATTTCTGATTTTTTGTTTTATTTATAGCTTTTTTCAACAAAGTATTTTTTACTATTCTCATTTTAATACTATGTTTATGAAAATTTTTTCTAAGAATAGATACTTGGTTAGAATTTAAATTGGATATATCAATCAAATATATTGTTTCATTATTAGATAATATATAAACTAATTTCAATAGTTCTTTTTTTTTATTTTCTTTATTCATTTGTTCACGTATTCACGAAACTTTTTAAATCTAATGGAATACCATAACTCATAGTGCTAGATAAGTAAATACTTTTTATATAAGAGCCCTTAGATGTAGAAGGTTTATTTCGAACAATTGTTTTTATAAATTCTCCAATATTTTCTAATAAATATTGATGTGAAAATGAAACTCTTCCTACAGAAGAATGAACAATCCCATAACGATCTGCTTTAAAAGTGATTTTTCCAGATTTAATTTCTTTTATAGATTTTTCTGGGTTCACAGAAACAGTTTCCATTTTAGGATTGGGCATTAATCCTTTAGGACCCAATATTTTTCCTATAGTACTCAATTGAGTCATAACAGAGGGAGTGGCTACAATAACATCAATATCTGTCCATCCAGACTTAATTTTTTCAATATAATTTAACCCAACATAATCAGCTCCCACTTTTTTAACTTCTAATTCTTTATCCTTAGGAACTAAAGCTAAAACACAAATATTTTTACCTGTACCATGAGGTAACGATACTGTCCCTCTTACCATTTGATTAGGTAATCGAACATCTATTCTAAGATGGATAGAAATATCAATAGATGCATCAAATTTTACAAAATTAATTTCTTTCAGGAGAAGTATTGCATCTTCCAAAGAATATTTCTTATTAGAAATTTTCTCCAGAATTTTCTTTTTATTTTTAGTTAATTTTTTTGACATATTGTGAAATACAATGAAATTTTTTTAACAATCAATTTCTATTTCTATCCCCATAGATCTAGCAGTTCCGGAAACCATAGATATAGCAGACTCAATTGAAAAACAATTCAAATCTTCCATTTTATTTTTCGCTATTATTTTAATTTCATTTAAACTTATTTTTCCTATTTTATAACGATTAGATTCTTTAGATCCTTTTTCTTTTTTTACAACATTCAACAATTGAATAGAAACTGGAGGTTTTTTGATAAAAAAAGAAAATGATTTATCTTCATACACGGTTATTACAACAGGACATATTTTGTCTATTTTATTTTGAGTCAAAGAATTATATTGTTTACAAAATTCCATAATATTTACTCCAGCACTACCCAAAATAGGGCCAATAGGGGGTGCAGGGCTTGCTTTTCCTCCATTAATTTTCTGTATTTTAATTTTTTTTACCGTTTTTTTTCTTATTATAACCATGATTTACTTAAATTTTTTCTATCTGTGTAAAGTTCAATTCTAATGGAGTTTTTCTTCCAAAAATTAAAACGGCTAATTCTAATTTTCTTTTTTCTTCATTTATTTTTTCAATTGTTCCATTAAATCCAGTAAAAGGTCCATCTGTAACTTTTATTGTTTCTCCTACTATAAAAGGAACACTGATATTTTCATAACTTTCAGAAAGTTGATCTATTTTTCCTAACATTTTATTTACTTCTTCTTTCCTCATAGGAATAGGTACTGCGGATGCTCCTTTCCCTTCACTTAAAAAATTTATAACTCCCGGAACATTTTTTATTGCATGTGCAGCTTCTCCTTCTAAATTCGCTTCTATCATGACATATCCAGGATAGTGAACCTTTTCTCTATGAATTTTTTTCCCTTTTCTCATTTGTATCACTTTTTCAATAGGAACTAATACCTTTCCTATATGTTCTTGAAATCCGTTATTTCTAACTTCATTCTCAATATATAATTTTACCTTGTTTTCTTGTCCACTCATGGTTTTTATTACATACCATTTTCTTTCCAAATCACTCATTAATATATAATTTTATAAAGAAAATAATTTCTTAATTAACAAAATAAAAAAACCATCTACCCCATATAAAAATATGGATAGAAATATGGAAAAAAAAGAAACAATCATTGTTTTTGCTTGTAAATCTATCCATTTAGGCCATGTAATACAATGAAAAAATTCGTCATAAATCTCTAAAAAAAAATTATTTTTCTTCATCTTATATACGAATAATCAATGCACGGATGGTAAGGGTCGAACTTACGACCTTCGGTTTTGGAGACCGACGCTCTACCAACTGAGCTACATCCGTTTCCAAATTATTATTATATTATATTGTTTCCAAATTAATCCATTATATGAATAACTTGCCCCGCTCCTACTGTTTTTCCTCCTTCACGAATAGCAAAACGTAAATTATCACTTAATGCTATAGGTTGATGTAATTCTACTTCCATAGCGACATTGTCCCCAGGCATAACCATTTCTATTCCATCTGGAAGATGAATTTCTCCTGTTACGTCTGTTGTTCTTAAATAAAACTGAGGGCGATATTTATTATGAAAAGGAGTATGTCTTCCGCCCTCTTCTTTTGTAAGAATATACACTTCTGCTTTAAATTTTTTATGAGGTTTTACAGATCCTGGTTTTCCAACCACCATTCCTCTTTTTATATCTTTTTTTTCTATTCCGCGTAATAATAAACCTACATTATCTCCTGCTTGACCTTTATCTAATATTTTTCTAAACATTTCAACTCCTGTTACTGTAGATGATAATTTATTTTCTCCCATTCCAATTATATCAACTAAATCTCCTGTATTAATAATTCCACTTTCAATACGACCAGTTGCTACTGTTCCTCTTCCTGTTATAGTAAAAACATCCTCTACAGGCATTAAAAAGGGTTTATCCATTTCACGAACTGGTTCAGGAATATAATCATCTAATACTTTCATTAAATCTTTTATTTTTTCTATCCATTTTTTTTCTCCATTTAAAGCTCCTAAAGCAGATCCTTGTATAATAGGGATATTTTCTCCATCATATTCATATTTAGAAAGTAATTCTCTAATTTCCATTTCTACTAATTCTAATAATTCTGGATCATCTACTTGATCTACTTTATTCATAAATACCACAATTTTTGGAACTCCTACTTGACGAGATAATAATATATGTTCTCTAGTTTGAGGCATTGGCCCATCTGTAGCCGCTACAACCAAAATAGCTCCATCCATTTGAGCCGCTCCTGTAATCATGTTTTTGACATAATCAGCATGACCAGGACAATCAACATGTGCATAATGTCTTTTTTCCGTTTCATATTCTACATGAGATGTATTAATAGTAATTCCTCTTGCTTTTTCTTCCGGAGCATTGTCTATTGCGTCAAAACTTTTTTCTTCTGCTAATCCAATTTCTGATAAAACTTTTGTAATCGAAGCAGTTAGAGTGGTTTTACCATGATCTACATGACCTGTAGTTCCTATATTTACATGCGGTTTGTTTCGTTTAAATTTTTCTTTTGCCATGATAAAATTATTAAAATATTGAGTTTAAAAAAAGCCAACGGCGGGAATTGAACCCGTGACCTCTTCCTTACCAAGGAAGTGCTCTCCCACTGAGCTACATTGGCCATGAATATTATTCTCATAATTCTCATAGAGCGGAAGACGGGATTCGAACCCGCGACATTCAACTTGGAAGGCTGATGCTCTACCAACTGAGCTACTTCCGCTATATATGAGGAGAGCAGGATTCGAACCTGCGAAGGCAAAGCCAACAGATTTACAGTCTGTCCTCGTTAACCAGACTTGAGTATCTCCCCAAAAGCCGGTGGAGGGATTCGAACCCACGGCCCCGAGATTACAAATCACGTGCTCTGACCAACTGAGCTACACCGGCTATTCAAATTGTATTCGTAATAATGAAAATCAGGGCGATACAAATCTATAGAGATTTTTATAATTCTCAAAAAAATAATAAACTTTATAAAAGTTTTGCATTTTTAATTTTACGTTTAAATATAAGTAATGAAAAGACTCCAATAGATATCATTACATCAGATAAATTAAAAATAGGTTGAAAAAATTTTAAATTATAACCTCCAAAAAATGGAATCCAGGGAGGTAAATAAGTATCTATTATAGGGAAATAAAACATATCTACAACACATCCTTCCATAAAAGCAGCATATCCTTCTCCCCTTTTTTTATCAAAAGGATCATAACTTATTTTAGATATTCCAAAATAAGGAATCCATTTTTCAGATTTTTGATGATAAATTGTTCCTGTATCAAACAACAATCCATATAAAGCACTATCCAAAAAATTCCCCATAGCGCCCGATAAAATTAAACTGATAGAAACAGTTAAATATTTTGAAGTGCCTCTCTTTATATTTATGTAAAGAAAAGTAGAAATAAGAAAAACCAAAAAAAATCGGAATATACTTAATAGTATTTTTCCATGATATCCTATCCAAAAATTAATACCATAAGCCATTCCTGGATTTTCTACAAAAAGAATTCGGAAAAAAGGAAAGATAGAAATTCCACCTCCTAATTCAAAATGAGTTTTAATATAAATTTTTAAAATTTGATCTATTAATACAATAGAAAAAATAATTAAAATAAATTTTTTCAAAAAAATTTATTTATTTATTTTTTCTACTAATCTTTTACCTTCAATACTTAAAGTAGTATGAGGAACTGCCATCAAACGTTCTTTAGGAATTAATTTTTTGGTTATACGACAAATTCCATAATCTTCATTCTCTACTCTAATTAAGGCTAAATTTAAACTTTTTATAAATTTCTGTAAATGTTCCACAATTTGAGCATTCTGTTCCTTACTTAAGGTTTCTGATCCTTCATCAAAAGCTTTAAAAGTCGGATAAGTATCATCTGTTCCATTATTTTGATCATTAGAAAAAGACTCCTTAAAAATTGATAAATCTTTTTTTGCTTTTTTCAATTTTTCAAGTATAAGTTTACGAAACTCTTTTCTTTCTTCCATAGAATATCTTTGTTTTACTTTTCCTTTCATTTTATTGTATTTTCTACTTTTCGAATCTGCATATATAATATGAATTTTTCTTCAAAATAGATTTTTTCTTCTTCTTCATCATCAAATTTTGTTACATTATTTTGTAAAAAAATATCTACAGCAAGAGTTTCTCTACAAATGAAATCTTTTTTTTTTTGTAAAATAGTTTGTACTTTATTTTGAAATTTGTGATTATTTTTGGCGCTTATATATACAAATATTTTTTCAACTACATTATAGTTACGATTTTTTCTCAATTTTTGTATATGTCTAATTAATTCTCTAATAAATCCTTCTTCCCAAAGAATGTCTGTAATCCGTAAATCTAATGCTATTGTAAATTTGTAATCAAATAAAACTGACCAACCTTTAATATATTCAGTACTAATTTTAACATCTTCTAAAGAAAGAAGAATTTTTTCTTTTTTTAGAAAAAAAATGCATTCTTTCTTTTTTTCGATTTCTCTAATTTCTTCTTGACTAAATTTTTTTATAAGTTCAGAAACTTCCTGAATTTTTTTTCCAAATTTAGGCCCTAAAGATTTGTAATTAGGTTTAATATGTTTGATGGATTCAAGATCTTTATAAGAAGAAGGAAATTCTATTTCTTTTACATTAGCTTCTCTAAATATAATTGCAAATGCAAATGACTGTTGTAATTGAAAACGCATTTTATCATCAGAGACAAGAATAAGTAATTTTTGTAAAGGTTGCCGAATCTTGATTTTATTTTTTTTTCTTATAGAAAAAACCATTGTAATTATTTTCTGAATCCAAAGCATACTATTTTCCAATTCTTGATTGATTAAATTAGAATTATAACTAGGAAAATTTGTTAAATGAATACTTTTAAAATTTTCTTTTTTAGTAACAGAATTTAAATCCACATATAATTTTTCAGAAAAGAATGGAGCAATAGGAGAAATTAATTTGGCGACAACAATTAAACATTTATAAAGAATTTGATATGCAGATATTTTATTTTTTGTATATTTTTCTTTCCAAAATCTTCTTCTACATAATCTTATATACCAATTACTTAATTGATCTAAAACAAAAGAAGAAATCAAACGAGCCGCCTTTGTTGGATTATAGTTTGCATAATAATTATCTGTTTTTTTAATAAGAGTATTTAATTCAGAAAGGATCCAAAAATCCAATTTTGTGTAAGAACTCAAGCATTCTTTTTCTTTGTAAGAAAAGCCATCAATATTAGCATATAAAACAAAAAAAGAATAGATATTATACAATGTTCCAAAAAATTTATTTATAATAGTATGAATATCATTTTTATTAAATTTTAAATTATCCCAAGGCTCAGAATTGCATATAATATACCAACGTATAGCATCAGGACCATAGTTCTCTATTAAATCAAAAGGATTTATAGTATTACCTTTACTTTTTGACATTTTACGACCGTATTGGTCTAAAACCAATCCTGTTGATACAACATTTTTATATGCTATAGAATCAAATAACAAACTATTAATAGCATGTAAGGTAAAAAACCATCCTCTTGTTTGATCTATTCCTTCTGAAATAAAATCAGCGGGAAACAACAAATTTTTATCTATATATTCTTTATTTTCGAACGGATAATGAAATTGAGCATACGGCATGGCTCCAGAATCAAACCATACATCAATTAAATCAGATTCCCTTTTCATAGGTTTCCCTTTAGGAGAAACTAATATGATTTCGTCCAAAATATGCTTATGCAAATCTATTTTATTATAATTATTATCACTGATATCATCTAATACAAAACCTTCAAACACATTATATGACATAAAACCATATTTAATAGATTTTTGAATTTCCAAAAACAATTCTTTAATTGATCCTATTACAATTTCCTCATCTCCTTTTTCTGTTCTCCAAATAGGAAGAGGAGTCCCCCAATACCTAGAACGTGAAAAATTCCAATCTTTTATATTTCTTAGCCAAGAATCAAAACGTTTTTTACCTGTAAAATCAGGATACCATTGAATTTTTCGATTCAAACTAATCATTTTATCTTTTATTTCTGTAGTTTTGATAAACCATGAATTTAATAGGTAATAAAGTATTGGTTTTTCTGTTCTCCAACAATGTGGATAAAAATGAACATGTTTTTCCGTTCTAAATATCTTTTCTTCTTTTTCCAATAAAAAGATTATCTTTTCATCTACTGAAAAAAAATTATTTTGGTCCGTATTAAATTCATTTTTAACATATTTTTCAGAGAATCCGTGAGGAAAATTTTTAATAAATTTTCCTTGAAAATCAACTAAAGGAACAGGTGTATTTTTTTCATTTAAAACTAACATTGGAGGAATATTATATTTTTTAGCTATCATAAAATCATCCATTCCAAATGTGGGGGAAATATGAACAATCCCTGTCCCTTCATTAACATTAACAAAATTTCCTGCTATAATTTGAAAAGCATTCTCTTCGTTATAATAAGGTTTAAACCAAGGTAATAATTGTTCATATTTACTGAATACTAATTCTTTTCCTTTAAATTTTTCTATTACTAAATAAGGAATTTTCTTATTTTTTCTATCATTATTATTATAAGTATCTAACTCAATGTTACTTGAAACAGAATAAAACTGATTTGATAATAATATTTTATGAATAGATTTTTCAGAAAAAACAATATTTTCTTTTAAAAAAGTATATGTATTATAAGTTTTAACTAATACATAGTTTATATCATTCCCAAAAGCTAATGCTGTATTTGAAGGAATAGTCCAAGGAGCAGTTGTCCATGATATAAAATATATATCTCCTAAAATATTTTTAAATTTTTTAGGTAAAGTATTTTTAATTGCTTTAAATTTCAAAAATGGAGATAATTGTTTTACTTTTTTATAAGTTCCGGGCATATTTAACTCATGATGACTTAATCCAGTTCCTGCAGCAGGAGAATAAGGTTGAATAGTAAAACCTTTATAAATAAGATTTCTATTATATAATTCTTTAATGCCCCACCATACACTTTCCATATACTTTGCATTATAAGTAATAAAAGAATTATCTAAATCTATGGAATATCCTATTTTTTCTGTAAATAATTTCCATTTATTTAACGATATATTGACAAATTTTTTACAAAGATTATTATATTCTTTTATACTCATTTTTTTTCCTGTTCCTATATCATTTTTAGTAATTTTCATACTTTTTTCTACATTTAATTCCACTGGAAGCCCATGAGCATCCCACCCTGCCTTTCTAAAAACATTTTTACCTTTTAGTGCATGATATCTACAAAAAATGTCTTTTATGGTTCTAGCTAAAATATGATGAATTCCAGGATTTCCATTTAAAGATGGAGGCCCTTCATATAATATATATGAAAGGGGTTTTTTTTGATTATGAAAATTAGAATTATTTTGAAAAATCTTATGTTTTTTCCAATATTGAGATATTGTAATAGTTATATAATTAATATTCAATTTTTTATACTCTATAAATATTTTTGACATAAGGCTATAATACTATTTTAATAATTTTGATATGAATAAAAACGAAACCCTTGATTGCAAAAAAAAAGAAGAAACTCCATTAATAAAGCAATATAATGATATAAAAGCTAAATATCCAGATACTATTTTATTATTTCAAGTTGGAGATTTTTATGAAACTTTTGGAGAAGACGCCATTAAATGTTCCCAAACATTAAATATAGTTTTAACTAAGCGATCTCATGTACTCTTAGCTGGTTTTCCTTACCATTCTTTGAGTACCTATTTACCAAAATTGATACGTTCAGGATTTCGTGTTGCTATCTGTAATCAATTAGAAGAACCAAAAAAAGGGAAAAATATTGTAAAAAGAGGAGTGACAGAACTTGTTACTCCAGGAATAGCCATAGATGAAAATATTATATCCCCTAAGTCAAATAATTTTTTAGCTTCTATTCACTTAGGAGAAAATCAAAATTTGGGTTTAAGTTTTTTAGATATTTCTACTGGTGAATTTTTTGTAACAGAAGGTACAAAAAACAATATTTTACAATATTTAAAACATTTTCATCCTAGTGAAATTCTTTTTCAAAGAAAGGAAAAAAAATTTTTTGATCAATTATTAAAAGGAAAATATTATACTTTTTTAATGGAAGATTGGATATTTGATTATTCATTTGCATATGAAAAATTAATATCTCATTTTCAAATGAACTCTTTAAAAGGATTTGGTATAAATGATTTAAAATTAGGAATTATTTCTTGTGGAGTCGTTTTATCATACTTACATAACACACTGCATTTTAATATAAAACATATTTCTAACATACGAAGAATAAAAAAAGAAGAACACATGTGGATAGATGATTTTACTTTTCGTAATTTAGAAATATTTCATCCCTTGAACAAGGAAGGAGTTTCTTTAATTAACATATTAGACCACACTCTCACTCCTATGGGGGGAAGATTATTGAAAAATTGGATTCTTTTTCCTATAAAAAATTTATTCTATATAAAAAAACGTCATCAAATAGTACAAGAATTATGCAACAATAATACGATACGCTCTTTTATAAAAATAAAACTCAAAAATATTTATGATATAGAAAGAATAATTTCTAAAATAGCCATCGGAAAGATTTCGCCACGTGAAATGTATACATTATATAAATCTTTGATTTACATAAACGAAATACAAAAAGAATTTTTATCTCAAAAATCAAAAATTTTTATAAATATTGGAAACTCTTTTCAGAATTGTAATTTTATATGTGAAAAAATTTCGAAAACAATACAAAAAAACCCTCCTCATCAAATTGAAAAAGGAAAAGGAAATGTTGTAATTAAAGGATTTTCTAAGGAATTAGATGAAATTCGTATGATGTACTTTTCTCAAAAAGAATATTTAGAAAAATTTTGTTCAATAGAGCGATTAAAAACAGGAATTAATAATTTAAAAATTGGATATAATAATATTTTTGGATATTTTTTTGAAGTTAAAATTTCTAAAAAAGAAAAAGTCCCCTCCCACTGGATACAAAAACAAACATTGACAAATTCTATTCGATATATCACTGAAGAATTAAAAAATTACGAACTAAAGATTTTTAATGCAGAACAAAAAATATTTTTCTTAGAGAAAGAAATATTTAACAATCTAGTTAATCAGATATTAGAAAAAATCACCCCTTTACAAAAAAATGCAAAAACAATTGCAAAATTAGATGTATTACACTCTTTTTCTAGTTTAGCATTAGAAAATAATTATGTAAAACCAAAAGTTAATGATTCCTTCAAAATATCAATAATAAAAGGACGACACCCGGTTATTGAAAGACAATTTATTGATAAAACCTCATACATTCCTAATGATATTATTTTAAATAAGTTAAATAAACAAATCTTAATCATCACAGGACCCAACATGTCTGGAAAATCTGCTATTTTGCGTCAAACTGCTATTATTATACTGATGGCTCATATTGGAAGTTTTGTTCCTGCTGAATATGCGGAAATAGGATTAACAGATAAAATATTCAGTAGAGTTGGAGCGTCCGATAATATTTCTTTAGGAGAATCTACTTTTATGGTAGAAATGAACGAAACAGCAAATATATTAAATAATCTTTCCAAAAGAAGTTTTCTTATTCTAGATGAAATAGGAAGAGGGACAAGTACTCATGATGGCATTTCAATAGCAAAATCTATCATAGAATTTTTACATACAAAAAATTTACGTCCTTTAACCTTATTTGCTACACATTATCATGAATTAAACGAAATGAGTTTTTTTTTTAAAAGAATAAAAAACTATCATATTTCTGTGAGAAAAAAAAATGATAATGTTATTTTTATGCGGAAACTGACAGCTGGAGGGAGTGAACAAAGTTTTGGAATTTATGTAGCTAAAATATCAGGTATGCCTATAGAAATCATTGAAAGAGCAAAAAAAATATTAAACATATTAAAATCAAAAAAGAATGAAACGGAAATAAATAAAAAAAAAATTTTTTATTTATTAAATAAAATAGTCTTTTCTTTAAAAAAAATAAAAAATATTGATGCTTTATCTCTGAAAAATGCCACTATAAAAATTCATGAAATTAAAAATTTATTAAATTATTAAAATTTGCTATATATATAAAAGTGTATTTAAATTAGTCATTTAAATTTTTTTAGCTGCGAGAATAGCTCAGTTGGTAGAGCACGACCTTGCCAAGGTCGGGGCCGCGGGTTCAAATCCCGTTTCTCGCTTATTAATTTTTTTAATTACACCCGGATGGTGGAATTGGTAGACACACAGGACTTAAAATCCTGTGATCGTAGTGATCGTACGGGTTCAAATCCCGTTCCGGGTATTTTTATTTACTATAATTAAAATAATTAGGTGATTCTTTAGTAATATTTACACTGTGCGGGTGATTTTCTTTTAATCCTGAATTCGTGATTCTTACAAATTTAGCTGTTTTCATAAGCTCTACAATAGTGGTAACCCCGCAGTATCCCATCCCAGAACGTAATCCTCCACAAATTTGATAAATTACGTCTTTCATCTTTCCTTTATAAGGAACTATAGCTTCTATTCCTTCCGGAACAGATTTTTCGTTAAATTGGAAATAACGATCTCTACTTCCTCTTTTAAGAGCGATTAAGGATCCCATCCCTACATAAGTTTTAAACTTTCTTCCTTGAAAAATAACTTCTTCTCCTGGAGCTTCATCAGTTCCTGCAAATAGACTTCCAATCATAACTGAGCTAGCTCCAGCAGCAATAGCTTTTACTACATCCCCTGAATATCGGATTCCTCCATCAGAAATAACGCTAACATTTCTTTTTTTAGCATATTCATAAACATCGTTAATAGCTGTTATTTGAGGCATACCTACTCCAGCTATAACTCTTGTAGTACAGATAGATCCAGATCCAATTCCTACTTTTAAAACAGTGGAACCAGCGTCTATCAAATCTTTTGCGCCTTCCATGGTTACGATATTCCCTGTTAATAATGTTATTTTAGGAAAAGAATTTCTGATTAATTTTATTGTTTGTAATATTTTGTAAGAATGCCCATGCGCTGAATCTATAGCTATAATATCTGCTCCCACCTTCACTAAAGATTCTACTCTTTCCATAGTTTTTGCATCTATCCCAATAGCTGCACCTACACGTAAACGGCCTCTAGAATCTTTACAAGCATTAGGGTGTTCAATTAAATTATCAATATCTCTAATCGTGATTAACCCTACTAATTTATTAAAATCATCTACAATAGGTAATTTTTCTATTCTCTCTTTCAAAAGAATATTTTTAGCTTCTTCTAGAGTTATATTTTTATTAGATGTAATTAATTTTTCTTTTGTCATTACTTCTTCAACTAAAGAATCTAAATCTGTTCGATATTTTATATCCCTTCTGGTAATAATTCCAACTAATGAATGATCTTTTTCTATAACAGGTAATCCAGAAATTTTAAATTTTTTCATAAGATATTGAGCATATTTTAATGTTGAATTTCTGGAAAGAGTAATAGGATCATCTATCATTCCACTTTCACTTCTTTTTACTTTATAAACCTCTTCTGATTGATTTTCTATATTCATGTTCTTATGTATAATTCCTATACCTCCTTCTCTGGCTATAGAGATAGCTAAAGAGGATTCCGTAACTGTATCCATAGCAGCGCTTAATATAGGAATATTCATAGTAATATCAAGGGTAAGAGATGTTTTAAGAGAGACTTCTGATGGAAGAACTGAAGAATAAGAAGGAACAAGCAAAACATCATCAAAAGTCAGAGCTTCTTTTAAAATCTTTTTATTTAAAGACATAATTTTTATTTTAAAATATATAATTTCGTTTGCTATAGTTTTTTATAAAACATAATATTCTTATTTTCAAACTAAAAAGAAGAAATAAAATTTATTTGTACTCTTACAAATAATGATATATTTTTTCATTCCAAATTTTTATATAAATTTGCCCAGAATATGTAATAACTGAAATACTATCGATTATGATGAAAAAATTAAGAATTACAGTCACTACGATCTTGTTAGCAATATTTTTATTTACTATTAGTTGCAATAACAAAAATAAAAATGAAAATAACTCTACGACAACAGAAGAGGAAAAAACAGCTAATAATAATGAAAATCAAACAGATTCTACTAACACGAACACAAATACGCCTCCTACAACTAGTGAGGAGACCTCAAAAAACAATAATGAGGAACACAACAATAATACATCTGAAAAAGAAAAAATAACAACTGAAGAAAACGATAAGAATAAATAAAATAATAGGATAGATAAAAAAGCTGAAAAGCGAAAAATTACATTTTCGCTTTTCAGCTTTTTACTCTTGCCTTTTTCCCTTTTAGTGTTCTAAAATAGTAGATTTTAGATCTTCTAACTTTTCCTTTTTTATTTACCTCTATTTTTCGTATATTAGGTTGATTGAAAATAAATATACGTTCTATTCCTATTCCTGCACTTATTTTACGAATAGTAAATGTTTTAGTAAATCCTTTCCCTTGTTTTTTGATAACTACTCCTTTGAAAGATTGAATTCTTTTTTTTTCTCCTTCTTTAATTTCAAAAAAAACAGTTATTGTATCTCCTGAATGAAACAAAGGGAAATTGTTTTTAATATAATATTTTGTAATACTTTGTAACATAATTTTGTTATAATTTATCATAATTCTTTCATTTCATATATGATTTTTTTCGATAAAAAATCAGCTTTTTTTCTTGAAGTACTTTCCGTGTGTATTCTAATAATATTTTCGGTATTTGATTTTCTGATATGTATCCATTCATTATATTTTAAATAAATTTTAATTCCATCACTAAAATCCATTTTTTTTCCTTTATATTTCTTTTTTATTGTCTTTAATAATATTTTAATTCGTTCATGAGAAGAAAATTGAATTTTCTTTTTTGACATAAAATAATTAGAATATCTTTTTTTTAATTCAGATAATGGAATATTAGCTAATTTAGCTATTTGAGTTAAAAGTAATGCGATTCCAATCAAAGCATCTCTTCCATAACGTAAATCAGGATAAATAATTCCTCCATTTCCTTCTCCTCCAATTACAGCATGAACTTCTTTCATTTTTTTTACAACATGTATTTCTCCAACAGGAGTAGAATAATAAGGAACTCCTTTTTTGATAGAAAGGTCTTTTAATGCATGAGAAGATGATAAAGTAGAAACAATAGGGCCAAATTTATTTTCCAATATGTAATCTGATATAGCCACTAAAGTATATTCTTCTCCAAAAAAATCTCCATTTTCGCAGATAAATACTACACGATCTACATCAGGATCAACGGAAATTCCTAGATCTGCTTTTATATCCGGAACTTTTTTACAGATTTCCCTTAAGTTTTTTTCAATTGGCTCAGGATTATGAACAAAATTTCCATGAGGATCACAATACATTTTAATAACATGAACGCCCAAGTATTTTAATAAAATAGGAACCGCTATTCCTCCTGTAGAATTAATTCCATCTACAACAATTTTTAATTTAGATTTTTGAATAATATTTTTATCTATAATAGGCAGTGAAAGAATTTTTTCTATATGTTTTTGAATATAATTATCGATTTTAAAAAGATTACCTAATTTTTTATATGAAGAAAAACTAAAATATTTTTTTTCTGCTATATAAAATAATTTTTCAAAATCTTCTTCAGATAAAAATTCTCCATAAGAATTAAACATTTTTAATCCATTCCAATTTTTAGGATTATGACTTGCCGTTAACATTACACCTCCATCTGCATTCTCATTCATTACAGCAATTCCAACAGTAGGAGTTGTAGATAAACCAATATTTATAACATCCACTCCAAGACTTTGAAAAGTAATGATTAAAAATTGTTGAAATAGTACAGAAGAAACTCTACCATCTCTACCCAATATTAGAACAAATTTTTTCTTACTTTTATACCTTTTTTTCATCCAAGAAACATATCCTCCCGCAAATTGAATTATGTCTATAGGAGAAAAACCATTTCCAACTTTTCCTCCCAATGTTCCTCTTATTCCAGATGAAGACTTTATAAGTGTCAAAAACTAATTGAATTTGTTTATTTACAAACAAAAATACAAAATTAAATTTTTTGATTTATTCAAATTCTATAACTTTTATAGGAGTAATTTTTTTAATAAAAAATAAAGAAGGAAAAAATATTGTTATAAAACAAATAAAGATAACAAATAAGTTTATAATGATAATATGACATATATTGATAGAAACAGGAACAAAATCAACAAAATATTGTATTTTATTTAATGATATTAAATGAAATTTTTTTTGCAATACTAATAAAGTGATTCCAATACTATTTCCTATAATTAATGAAGGGATCAATATTTGTATGATATAAAATAAAAATATTTTATGTATAACTTTATTTTCAGCTCCTAAAGTTTTTAAAATCCCCACGGTTCTAATTCTTTCTAAAAGAAGAATTAGAATAAATACAATCATGTTAATGGTTACGGATACAAAAATAATAAGACTAATAACAATAATATTTACGTCAAATATATTTATCCATTTTATAATATCATTTTTGTTATGGATAGTTTTAATTAAAAATCCTTTAGGGATTTTATTAAAAATTTTTTTATTTATATTTTCGTAGGAAACAAAGATTTCAAATTTTTCTACTAAATCTTTCTTCCATCCGTAGATTTGTTGAATATATTTTATGTTTCCAATAATATATACATCATCAAATTCTGGAATTCCAGTTTCATATAAACCAGAAACTTTAAATTTTTTAGAAATAACAACAGGACTTCCTTTTTTATCAAAAAATAGAAAATCTACTTTAATCTTAGATCCAAGATCTAATCCTAATGATAAAAATACTTTTCTAGATAAAAAAATATTATGATTACACAATATTTTTTTTTTAAATAAATTTTCCGTAATTAAGAAATATTGAAAAAAAACGGGATTATAATCTTCATATATTCCTTTGAATATATATCTATCTATTTTTTTTTTTGTAGAAATAATTACATTTTTCTCAGAAATTCCATGAATTTGTTTAACTAAATTGGATTTGAAAAACTTTTTCAATAAAAATTTCTTTTTTTTTACAGAAAAAAAAGGATAGCTTGTTGTTGAATTATCTTTCTGTATAAGAATTTGTCCTCTAACATTTAATAGTTTATCTTTTATAATTTCTTTAAACCCAAATCCTATAGAAAAAGTTAAAAAAGCTATAATTAAACCAAAAATTATTGTTGTTTGTGTTATAATAACTATTCTACGAAGAGTTTTATTTTTTCTACAATCTTCCCAAACCGTTTTTTTGGAAAAAAACCATTCAAAATTCAATTTTATTTAATTCTACTATTCTAAATATCTTCATCCAAATAATTCTCATTATTGAAGTCTATATTAGATTTAAATTCGGATAAAGTAGGAGGCATAAAAAAATTTTCTTTATCAAGAACATTTTTTTTATAATCTTCTTCCCAAGCTAATGAAGTATATTTTTTTTCTTCTAAGTTTACAAATTGAGCTTGATCACTTATAAATTTTAAACGAAATTTATCTAACCCTCCATTTCTATGTTTAGCAATTATGATTTCTGCTTGACCTATACAAGAGTCATTATCTTCTCCAGAATCCCAAATTTGAAATCCATAATATTCAGGTCTGTAAATAAATAAAACTATATCTGCATCTTGTTCAATAGCTCCTGATTCCCGTAAATCAGATAATACGGGTCGTTTACTTCCTCCTCTTGTTTCTACTGCTCTAGATAGTTGAGATAAAGCTATTATTGGAATATCAAGTTCTTTAGCAATAGATTTAAGACTTCTGGAAATAACTGATATTTCTTGCTCTCTATTTTGTAGTTTAGCCCCATGATCATTAATTCCCATCAATTGCATATAATCTATAAATATCAATTTTATTCCATGTTGTGATATTAAACGACGACATTTTGCACGTAAATTAAATATAGATAAAGAAGGAGTATCATCTATAAATAAAGGAATATTTTTTAAATTGTTTGTTTTATATAACAAACGTTTCCAATCTAATTGAGATAAGTTTGCTCTTTTAATTTTTTCTGAAGAAATTCCAGTTTCTGAAGAAATTAATTTTGTAATTAATTGAATTGAAGACATTTCTAATGAAAAAATTATAATTGGAATTTTTTGATCTACGACTATATTTCTTACCATAGATAACATGAAAGTAGTTTTTCCCATTCCAGGTCTAGAAGCTAGTATAATTAAATCAGAATTCTGCCATCCAGAAGTAATATGATCAAGTTTATGAAACCCAGAAGAAACCCCACTTAATCCTTCTTTTTCTGTTTTTTTAATTTTTTCAATAGCTTTTTGTATAAGACATTGAGTTGTTTCATATTTTTTAGCTATTAAATATTTTTGATTAATTTCAAAAAGTTTTGATTCAGCGTGATCTAACAGATCAAAAACATCTGTACTTTCTTCATAACACTTTTGAATAATATCAGAAGATATACTAATTAATTTCCTTAAAATAAATTTTTGTACTATTATACGACTATGATACTCTATATGGGCAGAAGAAATAACTTTTTGTGTTAATTCAATTAAATATAATTCTCCTCCTATTGATTCTAATTTTCCAATTCTACGAAGTTCATTTAAAATAGTGTATAGATCTATAGGTTTAGAATCATGATATAATTTTTGTATTGCAATAAATATTTCTTGATGTTCTTTTTTATAAAAAATTTCAGGAAAAAGTATATCAATAACTTCATCTAAACCTTTTTTATCAATCATAATAGCTCCTATTATCGCTTCTTCTAAATCTAATGCTTGAGGAGGTATTTTTCCTTTTTTTATTACTGAATCAAAACGAAATTTATTCGTTTCTTCCTGTCTAATATTACTCATAAAATCATTTTAATTAAATAAACATTATATAATATAATAAAGTAAACAGAAGAATAGAATTGATTTATTATTCATCAAAAAAACCAATAGAAATATACTTATTTTTTCTTTTTTGAATCAGAGATTCTATATTAATTTCAGATAATTTATTATAATGTTTAATAATTTGTTTTTTTACAAGTTTATAAGCTTTATCAGGATAAAAATGAGCACCTCCTAAAGGTTCTTTGATTACATCATCTATAAGATTTAATTTATGCATATTTTCTGCTGTCAGTTTCAATGCTTCTGCTGATTTTTCTTTATTATCGCGATTTCCCCAAAGTATTGTAGAACAACTTTCTGGAGAAATGACGGAAAACCAGGAATTTTCCATCATTAAAACCTTGTCTCCTATCCCGATCCCTAAAGCCCCCCCACTAGCTCCCTCTCCTATAATTAAAACAATAATGGGAACTTTTAAACACATCATTTCATAAATGTTTTTACCAATGGCTTCTCCTTGCCCCCTTGTTTCTGCTTCAATTCCAGGAAAAGCTCCTGGTGTATCAATAAAAGTTACAATAGGTTTTTCAAATTTTTCTGCTAATTTCATAAGACGCAAAGCTTTTCTATATCCTTCTGGATTAGGCATCCCAAATCTTCTATATTGTCTTTCTTTAGTATTTTTTCCTTTTTGAGTTCCGATAAGCATAAAAGTATGATCTTCTATTTTTCCAAAACCTCCTACAATAGCTTTATCGTCACCAAAATGACGATCTCCATGTAATTCTATAAAAGAGCCTTTTATTGTTATAGAATATATGTAATCTAAAGTATAAGGTCTATTTGGATGTCTAGATAATTGTACTCTTTGCCAAGGAGTCAAATTACTGTGTAACTTCTTAATAGTTTTTTCCAGTTTGAATTGGAGTTGATTACAAACTTCTTTCATGTTTATTCCACTATTTTTTTCTATTAGAACACAGTTAACATATTGATCCTGAATTTCTTGTATTGGTTTCTCGAAATCTAAATATTCCATATTTAAAAAAATAATTAAAGAGTAAATGATTGAATATACTCACGATTCATAAAAGAAATATATTCTGTGGATATTCCTTTCGGACATTCAACTTCACATGCTCCAGTATTAGTACAACTACCAAATCCTTCCTCATCCATTTTTTTTATCATATTCATAACTCTTTTTTTTCTCTCTATTTTTCCTTGAGGTAATAAAGCAAATTGAGAAACTTTTGATGACACAAATAGCATTGCCGATCTATTTTTGCATGCGGCAACGCATGCTCCACAACCAATACACGTAGCTGCATCAAAAGCTTTATCTGCTTGATCTTTTGGAATTGGAATCATATTTCCATCTATTGTTTTTCCAAACGTATTTACAGAAATATATCCACCTGACATAATAATCCTATCAAAAGAAGATCTATCTACAATAAGATCTTTAATTATAGGAAAAGGTCTAGCTCTCCAAGGTTCTATATATATAGTTTCTCCATCATGAAAATGACGCATATGAAGTTGACAGGTGGTAATTAAATTATCTGGCCCATGTGCTCTTCCATTAATATATAGAGAGCACATTCCACAAATACCTTCACGACAATCATGATCAAATGATATAGGAGAAGAATCTTCCTTATTATGTATATTATTGTGTACGATCTGATTATTTAAAAGATCTAACATTTCTAAAAATGAACTATTAGGAGATATATTATATATTTTATAAGTTTTAAAATAACCCTTTTCCTCACGATTTTTTTGTCTCCATATTTTTAACTTAAAATTCATAAGTTCTTTCATACACAATCTTTGATTAATTTTTATTTATAGGAACGTGACTGTACTTTTACAAAAGTAAAATTTAAATCTTCTTTATGCATAATTTCTTCACTTATAGGACGATTTTCACTATGTTCCCATACAGAAACATATTTATAATGGACATCGTCACGAAGGGCTTCCCCTTCTTTTGTTTGATATTCTTCACGAAAATGACTTCCACAAGATTCTTTTCTATTCAAAGCATCCATAGCCATTAATTCTCCTAATTCTAAAAAATCTGCTACACGTCCAGCCTTTTCTAATTCATAGTTTAATCCATCATCAATATTTCCGGGAATAAAAACATTTTTCCAAAATTCATCTCGAAGTTCTTGTATTTTTTTTATAGCTTTATGTAATCCTATATGATTTCTACTCATTCCTACATACTTCCACATAATATTTCCAAGTTTTTTATGAAAAAAATCAACAGGTATGTTTCCATGATTTTGAATAAGTTTTTTAATTCTATTTCTTACATTTTTTTCTGATAGCTGAAAAGCTATATGTTTTGTCGATATTTTTTCTGTAATACATTCAGATAAATAATCTGATATGGTATATGGTAAAATAAAATAGCCATCAGCTAATCCCTGCATTAATGCGGAAGCTCCAAGTCTATTTGCTCCATGGTCAGAAAAATTTGCTTCTCCTAAAACATAACATCCAGGAATAGAGGACATTAAATTGTAATCAACCCACAAGCCTCCCATTGTATAATGTACCGCGGGATAAATTTTCATCGGAGTTTGATAAGGATTATTATTCGTAATTTTTTCATACATGTGAAATAAATTTCCATATTTAGATTCCATTATTTTTTTTCCTAATTTTTTTTTATCCCATGAACTGGGTTTTTTAATCCCAAATTCATTTGCTTTTTCTTTTCCATATTTTTCTATAGAAAAACTAAAATCTAAAAATACGCCTTCTTTAGTTTCATTATTTTCTATTCCAAATCCTTTATCACAACGTTCTTTAGCGGCTCTAGAAGCAACATCTCTTGGTACAAGATTTCCAAATGAAGGATAACGTCTTTCAAGATAATAGTCTCTATTATCTTCACTTATATCCTCAGGCTTTTTAGCCCCATTACGGATAGAAATAGCATCTTCTAGTTTCTTAGGCACCCATATTCTTCCATCATTTCTCAATGATTCAGACATTAATGTTAATTTAGATTGATAATCTCCATGTACTGGAATGCAAGTAGGATGTATTTGAGTGTAAGAAGGATTAGCAAAAAAACCTCCTCTTTTGTGAACCTTCCATATAGCACTTGCATTAGAGCCCATTGCATTGGTAGATAAAAAAAATATATTACCATACCCTCCTGAAGCTATAACTATAGCATGCGCTGCATGTCTTTCTATTTTTCCAGAAATAAGATTTCTTGCAATAACGCCTTTGGCAACACCATCCACAATAACTAAATCTAACATTTCATGACGGTTATACATCTTGATTCTTCCCATTCCTATTTGTCTAGACATAGAAGAATAGCATGATAATAGAAGCTGTTGTCCTGTTTGTCCCTTCGCATAAAAAGTTCTAGACACTTTTGTTCCACCAAAAGATCTAGTTTCTAAATATCCAGCATAATCACGAGCAAATGGAACGCCTTGGGCTACACACTGATCTATAATATTAGATGAAATCTCTGCTAAACGATAAACATTTGCTTCTCTAGATCTATAATCTCCACCTTTAATTGTATCATAAAAAAGTTGATAAATCGAATCATTATCTCCTTTATAATTTTTAGATGCATTAATACCACCTTGTGCAGCTACAGAATGCGCTCTTCTTGGAGAATCTTGGTAACAAAAAGCTTTAACTCTATATCCTAATTCTGATAAAGAAGCGGCAGCTGAGCTCCCAGCAAGTCCTGTCCCTACAACAATGATTTCTATATTGGATCTATTGTTTGGAGAGACTAATTTTAAAGTAGATTTATGATCTTCCCATTTATGAGTTAACGGACTAACTGGAATTTTTGAATTGAGATTAAAGGTCTTTTTCATCAAAAAATGTTAATTATCTTACTCTATCATTAAAAAAAAACCAAATAGCAATAATAGAAAATCCAGAACAAATAAACCATAGATATAAAGAACCAAACTTCTGTATCCAAGCCAATCTTTTTTTATTAGATAGGCCAAAAGATTGAAAAGAAGATTTAAATCCATGATTTAAATGAATTCCTAAAATAAAAAATGAAAATACATATATCAATGTATAAAAAGGATTTTTGAATAAAGAAACTACTATATTATAATCAGAAATTAGATGATTTGAATACTTCATAGGAATCATAAAATTGATAAGATGTAAAACTAAAAAACATAAAATTAAAATTCCTGTATATACCATTGTACGACTACTAAATGGAGTCGTTAAATAAGTATTCATAGCATAATCAATTTCTCCTTTTATCTTTCTATTTTCTAAATGTAGTTTAACTCCTAATAAAATATGAATGATAAAACCTAAAGCAAGAACATATTCCATTATTCGAATAAACATATTTTTTCTCATGAAATAAACAGCTTCGTTAAATGCTTTTTCTCCCGAAAAAAGAAACAAATTCACACTTAAATGCAACAGTAAAAAAATCATTAAAAAAACTCCTGTAGTAGCCATGACCACTTTCTTTCCAATGGAGGATTGAAAAAAATTGTAACGATTCACCGATTGAAATTCATAATTTATTATTTATAAGTAAATATAAATAAGATATTCGAAATATTTTATATAAATCGTTTCATTTTCCAATTTTCTGCAAGGCTTTCACAAGCAAATCTATATCTTTTTTTTCATTAAAAATTCCAAAAGAAATTCTAATAGGCATTGTTTTATTCAACAAACATCTATCTGTTATAATAGATTGAATTACGTGAGATCTTTTTTTTTTGCTGTTGCAAGAACTTCCTTTAGAAACAGAAACCCCCATTAAATCTAAATGAAAATATAATAAATGATCTTTTTTTGTTGGATATAAAAAATTTAATATAGAAGGAATGCTTTTTTCAGGATGAGATGATAACCCATTGAAAATAATATTGGGAATTATTTTTTGTAATTCTGAAATACAATAAGATTTTAAATATTGCATTTTTTTTATATAACTTGCAAAATTGCAACAAGATAAACGTAAAGCTTCTGATAATCCAGCAATTCCATGTATATTTTCAGTACCTGAACGAATTCCATTTTCTTGCCCCCCACCAGTAATGAAAGGTTTTATTTTTTTTAAAATATTATTTCTTATAAAAACAAAACCTATTCCTTTTGGACCATAAAATTTATGTGCACTTGCAGTAGCAAAATCAAAATTTAATTTTTCCATATTAATAGGAATATTACCTATAACTTGTATGGTATCTGAATGAAAATAAGCATTATATTTTTTACATAAAAAAATTACTTGATCTACCTCTAATAAATTTCCAATTTCATTATTGGCGTACATTAAACTCACAAGTGTTTTTTTATATACATTTTTTTTTAATATTTCTTCCATATTATTAAAATCTAATATTCCTTTTTCATTAATTGAAATAAAATCTACAGATATTTTGTATCTAACAGATAGATATATAATAGTTTGTAAGACAGATGGGTGTTCTAATTGTGAAGTTATAATATGTCTAATTCCTAAATCTAAAACTGAAGACCTTAATACAAGATTATTAGCTTCAGTTCCTCCAGAAGTAAAAATAATCTCAGAAGGAGATGCTTTAATATTTTTAGCTATACAAATTCTAGATTCCTCTAAAATTGAACGAGCTTCTCTTCCATAACTATGTTGCACAGAAGAAGGATTCCCTAATGAGTATTTTAATGTATGAGTTATTACTTTAACAACTTCATCTCTTATAGGAGTAGAAGCTGCGTTATCCAAATATGCTCGTGTCATCTACTATTGAAAATTTTACATATATATACAAATATATAATGTATTCAAATTCTGTTTGTTAAAAATATTTTTTAATAAAAAATCTCATCTTTAATTTTGTATATTTATCATATTATATTGGGATTAATTCAAAATATTTTGAAAGTCTTCATAAAAAAAACTTGATAGATTTTATTAAATATTTGTTGTTTTAATAATAATGTTATTAAAATGTCTATTTTATTTTTATTTAAATTGAGTGAATATGAAAATAAATGTTGGATTTTCGGTCCTAATGGGGTTTCTGATTGGAATTATTACATGTTATTTTTTTGGGAAAAAAACTATATTAAAAAAATATATTCAATTATTAGAAAAAGCTAATTTTCAGGCTAAAAATATCATAAAAAATGCAGAAAAAGAAGGAGAATCCATAAAAGAAAAGAAAATGCTTCAAGCAAAAGAAAAATTTATAGAACTTAAATCTAAACATGAAAAAGATATTTATTTAAGAGAAAAAAAAATAATTGATATAGAAAATAAAAAAAGAGAAAAAGAAAATAGATTATCTAAAGAAATAGAAATATATTTTAAAAAAAATAATCGTTTAGAAACACAAATACATGATTACGAAAAAAAATATAAAACTCTTAAAAAGAAACAAGAAGAATTTGAAAATATGCATACTCAACAAGTAGAATTACTTGAAAAAATATCTAATTATTCTTCTGAAGAAGCTAAAAATGAATTAATAGAAATTCTTAAAGGAGAAGCAAAAACAAAAGCACAAACTCATATACAAAACATTATAGAAGAATCACAACTAACTGCAAAAATGGAGGCAAAAAAAATTATCATTCAAGCTATTCAAAGAATTGGAACTGAACAGGCTGTTGAAAATGCTGTTTCCGTTTTTCACATAGAATCAGATGATGTTAAAGGCCGTATCATAGGACGAGAAGGAAGGAATATAAGAGCTTTAGAAAAAGCTACAGGAGTAGAAATTATTGTAGACGATACTCCAGAAGCAATTCTTTTATCTTGTTTTAATCCTATACGAAGAGAAATAGCTCGATTAGCTCTTCATAAGTTAGTTATAGATGGACGTATACATCCAGCTAGAATTGAAGAAATAGTAGCAAAAACAGAAAAACAAATTGAAGAAGAAATAATAGAAGTAGGAAAAAAAAATATTATAGATTTAGGGATTCATGGAATCCATCCTGAATTAATTCGTATGGTAGGAAGAATGAAATATCGTTCTTCTTATGGACAAAATCTTTTACAGCATTCTCGTGAAGTTTCTCATTTATCAGGAATATTGGCATCTGAATTGGGATTGAATTCAAAATTAGCAAAACGCGCTGGATTATTACATGATATAGGAAAAGTACCTGAAAATGAATCAGAACTCCCTCATGCAATTCTAGGAATGCAATGGGCAGAAAAATATGGAGAAAATATGGAAGTTTGTAATGCCATAGGCTCACATCATGATGAAATAGAAATGAAATTCTTAATATCTCCTATAATACAAGTTTCAGATTCTATTAGTGGGGCTCGTCCTGGAGTCAGAAGAAATTCTTTTGAATCTTATTCAAAAAGGCTAAAAAATTTGGAAGATATAGCGTTTAGTTTTGATGGAGTAAATAAAGCTTTTGCGATACAAGCAGGAAGAGAATTACGTGTATTAGTTGAAAGTGATAAAATCGATGATAAGAAAGCTTTTCAATTATCTTGTGATATAACAGAAAAAATAAAAAACGAAATGACTTATCCTGGTCAAATTAAAGTGACAGTGATTAGAGAAACTCGAGCTGTACAAATAGCTAGATAGCTAGATAAAATAATAAAAATTATGAAAGACTCTCCTATTACTTATTTTATTGAAAAATATTTTCTTCATTTTAATGCTTTAACTTTATCAGAAGCAGCTAAAGCATATAAATATCATATTCAAAATGATGGAAAAATGATGATTACACTAGCAGGAGCAATGAGTACTGCAGAATTAGGAAAAATATTATCTGAAATGATTCGAAAAGATAAAGTCCATATTATCTCTTGTACAGGAGCTAATTTGGAAGAAGATATATTAAATTTGATCGCTCATTCTCATTACAAAAAAATACCTCATTACAGAGATTTAACTCCTGATGAGGAAAAAAATTTTCTAAAAAAAGGTTATTACAGGGTAACAGATACTTGTATTCCAGAAGAACAAGCTTTTAAAGAATTACAAAAACATATTTTAAAAGTATGGATAAGAGCTAAAGAAAAATCAGAACGTTATTTTCCTCATGAATACATTTATCAATTATTATTAGATAATATTTTAGAACCTTATTACAATATAGATTCAGAAAACAGTTGGGTATTAGCTGCAGCAAAAAAAAATATTCCCCTAATAGTTCCAGGATGGGAAGATAGCACAATAGGAAATATTTTTTCTTCATATTGTATGAAAAAACTATTTCAACCTTTCCTTGTAAAAAGCGGAATTGAATATATGATATTTTTAGCAAAATGGTATCAAAAAGAATCCATAAAACATAAAATAGGTTTTTTTCAAATTGGGGGAGGTATATCAGGAGATTTTCCTATTTGTGTGGTCCCTATGTTATCTCAAGATATAGGATTTAATCCTACTCCGTTTTGGTCTTATTTTTGTCAAATTTCTGATTCAACAACCAGTTATGGATCTTATTCTGGGGCTATTCCTAATGAAAAAATTACTTGGGGAAAACTAGATAAAGATACTCCAAAATTTATCATTGAATCAGATGCTACCATAGTCGCTCCGCTTATTTTCGCATACATATTAAATATGTAATATATCATAATCATAATATAAATAATATAATAGGAATATAGAAATTATGTATGTAACTTTACTTTATCTATTTTTTTTTATTCAAAATTTAAAAATTATATATGATGAAGAATTTATATGATCTTGTTATTATTGGATCTGGACCAGGAGGATATATATCCGCTATTAGAGCAAGTCAATTGGGACTCCGGACAGCTATTATAGAAAAGTATCAAAAATTAGGTGGAACATGTTTAAATGTAGGCTGTATACCTTCTAAATCTCTTTTAGATTCTTCTAAATATTTTTTTCTAGCTAAAAAAAAATATTCTTCACATGGAATTTTTTTTGAAAAATTATTTATGGATTTCAGAAAAATGATGGATAGAAAAAACAAAATAGTAGAAAATATAAATAATGGAATAAAATATTTAATGAAAAAAAATAAAATTGATTTGTATCAAGGAATCGGATCATTTAAAACCAAAAATATTCTGTCTGTAACAGATATAAAATCTTTGGAAAAAGAAAAAAAAATACAATTTAAATATTGCATAATATCCACAGGATCTAAACCTTTATGTTTATCCCAATTAAATTTTAATATAGAAAATAGAATTATTTCTTCAACAGAAGCTCTTAATTTAAAAGAAATTCCAAAAAAATTAATCATAATTGGAGGAGGAATAATTGGATTAGAGTTAGGTTCTATTTTTAATAGACTAGGAAGTAAAATTATCATCATAGAAACTATGGATAAAATTATATCAAATATGGATAATTCTTTAAGTCAAGAAATACGAAAAATATTAGAAAAATCATCCATTCAAATAGAGACTTCTTTATCTGTTACCAGTATATTTAAAAAAAATGATGAAGAAATATCTGTTTTAGCTAAATATCATAATGGAAAAGAAGTTAATTTCATAGGAAATTATTGTCTTCTATCAATAGGAAGAACCCCGTATACAAAAAATATGGGATTAGAAAATATAAAAATAAAAATAAATCAAAAAGGATTTATATCTGTAAACGATGATTTACAAACTTCCATTAACAATATATATGCTATAGGAGACGTTATAGGAGGAAAAATGTTAGCCCATAAGGCTGAAGAAGAAGGGTTATATGTAGTAGAACATATAGCGGGGAAAAAACCAAACAAATTAAATTACGACTTAATCCCATCAATAATTTATACTTATCCTGAAGTGGCCAGTGTTGGAAGATCAGAAAATGATATTAAAAAAGATAAAATAGAATGCAATATAGGAATTTTTCCTATGAAAATATTAGGAAGGGCTAGAACAAGTGGCTGTACAGACGGGTTCTTAAAAATGATCTCCCACAAAAAAACAGATGAGATTTTAGGAGTTCATATAATTGGAGATCACGCTGCAGATATGATTATGGAAGCATCTGTGGCTATGGAATTTAGATCCTCTTCAGAGGATATATATAGAATCTGCCATCCTCATCCCACTTTCAGTGAAGCATTCAAAGAAGCAGCTTTACTTAATTTTGAAAATCGTTCTATACATATGTAAAGTGAAAATACTTTTAACTCTACTCTAACTCCAAAAAATAGTTTCTATTCCTACTTTTTTTAAAAAAGTATTGGTTTTTTCAAAATGTTTAGATCCCAAAAAACCCATATGAGCAGAAAAAGGAGATGGATGAGAAGTTTTTAGAATGTAATGATTATGAAAAGAGTTAATTAAAGATATTTTTTTTTGAGCATGTTTCCCCCATAAAAGAAAAACTATGTTTTTTTTTCTATTAGAAACAGTTCGTATTATTACGTCTGTAAAAAATTCCCATCCTATATTTTTATGAGATAAGGGACAGTCTTTTCTGACTGTTAATATTGAATTTAACAATAAGACTCCTTGTTTCGCCCAATGAATTAAAGATCCACTAATAGGGTATTTATTATAATTAAAACAATTATTCACTTCTGTAAATATATTTTTTAATGAAGGAGGAAAAGGGGCCCCATCAGGAACAGAAAAACAAAGACCATCAGCTTGATCCTTTTTATGGTAAGGATCTTGTCCTATAATAACTACTTTTAATTTTTGAAAAGAACAATATTTGAAACAAGAAAAAATATTTTCTTGCTTAGGAAAACAAATAAAACGATTATACTCAACCCTAAGAATCTTTAATAGTTTTATAAAATAAGGTTTATGATATTCATCCTTTAATAAGGAGCTCCAATTCCTATTTTCTACTCCTACTAGTGTCATAAATTAATTAACTAAGACTTCCATGCAAAAAATTCTTTTTTTTAATAAGTTTATCTTTATCCTCAGAATTTTTTTTATCTGGAATACAACATTGAACTGGGCAAACTATAACACATTGTGGTTCTTCATAAAACCCTACACATTCTGTACATTTTTCTGGAACAATAAAATATATATCTTTTTTTTTGGGCTCTTGAAATATATTCGGATCCAATATTTTATTTTTTTTCTTTAAAGAAGTCCCATCTGACATTCTCCATTTTTTTCCTCCTTCATAAATTGCTTGATTAGGACATTCGGGTTCACAGGCACCACAATTTATACATTTTTCTGTAATTTTTATGGACATTGAATTTGAAAAATTAAAAATAATGATTCAAACTTTTGATAAGTTAGGACATTTTCTTAAAGAAGTTAAGGAATTTTATGCATATGAAAAATATTTATCCAAATATTATAAAAAATTTTTTCCTATTTTTCAAAAAATTATTAAAAAGACAACTATTGCAAATAACTGGTTTAGAATAGAGGATTTATTAATAACTTTTGATCAATGGGGAAAAATTCTTCAAAAAGAAAAATTAGAATATTGGATGAGTAAATACTCTTTTACGAATACAAAGAAAAAACCTAAAAAAATTCTTGTTATTATGCCAGGAAATGTACCAATGGTAGGATTTCATGATTTTTTATGCGTTATTTTATCAGGACATAAGATCATAATTAAATTATCTGAAGAAGATAATTTACTACTTCCATTTTTATGTAAAATAATAATAAATGAAAAACCCACATTAAAAAATAAAATAAAATTTACAAATAACATTTTTCGTGAAAAATTTGATTATGTAATAGCTACTGGAAACAATAACACAGCCCGTTATTTTGAATATTATTTTAGAAAATATCCTCTTTTGCTAAGAAAAAATAGAACTTCTGTCGCTGTATTACAAGGAACTGAAACAGAAGAGGAATTAATTTCTTTAAATAGAGATATATTAACTTATTCAGGAAGGGGATGTAGAAATGTAGGAAAAATATTTATACCGCATAATTACGATGTTCATTTAATTTTAAAAAAATCATTTATATCTGAATATATTACAAAAAATTATAAGTATACAGATAATTATAAATATTATCTATCTATTTTTAGTATGGACAAAGTTCGTTTTCAAAAAAATCATTTCGTTCTTTTCAAAGAAGAAAAAAATTATCATAGTCCAATATCTGTAGTTTATTATGAATTTTATAATAATTTAAATGAGCTAAAAAAAACAATTTTAGAAAATAATAACCGTATGCAATGTGTAGTATCTAAAAATTTTTTAGAAGAAGAAATCCCTTTTGGAAAAACTCAGTATCCAAAACTAGAAGACTATGCGGATAAAATCGATACACTTCAATTTTTGAATTGATAATTCAGTTTAATAATCAGTTGATCTTTATTTAGATTCATTTTTTTCGATACTATTCCTTTTATTTCAGTTATTTCAGGTGCTTTTAGGCCACTTTTTAATACTACATCGCATATAAAAGTACGACATTCATCCCAAATATTTTCTTGTATAAAATTTTCTAAAGTTTTTTTTCCTCCTTCTACTATTAAAGATAATATTTTTTTTTTGTGTAAAAAATTTAATATTTGATTTATTATTTTCTTTTCAAAAGAGATTTGAATATATTCTATATTCTCTTGATTTTTTTTTTGTTTTTCCGTAAATACAATAGTATACTGAGACCCATCTAAAATAAAATGAGAATTAGAAATACTTAGTTTTTGATCAATAAAAATTCTAACAGGATTTTTACCAAACCATTTTCTAACATTTAACTTTGGATTATCGTTCAATACAGTTTTTCTTCCTACTAAAATTCCATCTTCCTCAGATCTCCATTTGTGATTAAGTTGTCTAGCATGTATTCCGCTAATCCGATTATCTTTTATATTTTCTGAATATATAAAACCATCATTACTTTGTGCCCATTTTAAAATGATATAAGGACGATTTTTTTCATAGAAAGTAAAAAAACGTTTATTTAAAATTCTACATTTATCCATTAAAACGTTTTCTATAACTTCAATTCCATATTTCTTTAATTTTTTTATTCCTAATCCTTTTACTTTATCACAAGGATCTTGTATTCCTACTACGACTCTTGGAATATTTTTTTTAATTATCAAATCAACACAAGGAGGGGTCTCTCCAAAATGAACACATGGTTCTAATGTTACATATAAAGTACAATTAAACAATAAACATTCATCTTTTATATTATTAATAGCTAAAAATTCAGCATGATACATTTCCTTTTTATAATGCCATCCTTCTGACAAAATGATACCATTTCTTTCTATCACACATCCAACCATAGGATTTGGGGAGGTAAGTCCTAATCCATATTTAGCTAATTGAATAGCTCTTTTCATAAAAATTTCTTTATATTTCATGAATCTTATTGTTTTTCCAAATTTTCCAAGACTCCTCCGCTTGAATATATAACATTTCTAATCCATTTTTTATTAAAGCCCCCTTTTTTTCTGCATTTCTTAAGAATAAGGTTTTATTTGGGTTGTAAACTAAGTCATAAAAATAATGTTCGGAAGAAACATATTGATAAGGCAAATATGGACATGAATTGATATCAGGATATGTTCCTACAGGAGTACAATTAATGATAATTTTATATTCTTTCAATAAACTTTGATTTATATCTTCATAAACTAAAAAACCTATATTTTTTTTTCTAGAAACACATTGATATGGGATTTGTAATTTTTTTAAAACAAATGAAATTGTTTTAGATACCCCTCCACTTCCTAAAACCAATGCTTTTAAATTTTTTTTATTTACAAACCGATTCAAATTTTTTTGAAAAGAATACTCAAACCCCAATACATCTGTATTGAATCCCGTTCTACATTTATTATTAATTTTTATTACATTCACAGATCCTATAGATTTTGCTTCAGGCGTTATTTTGGTTAAAAAAGGAATAACACTTGTTTTATAAGGGATAGTTACATTACATCCTTTTAAATAAGGATTTTGAAATATAAACGATACATTTTCTATTTTTGGAATATCAAAAATTTCATAATCTACATTTACAATTGATTCTCTTTTAAATTTTTCTAAAAAAAATTTTCTAGAAAAAGAATATTTTATATCTCTTCCTATCAAACCATAGATTATTCTTTTTTCATCTACCATAAAAATATGAAGTCTATTCTTCTTTTTTCAATTTCATACGTTCTCTATATTTTGCTCTCAATATTTCATTTCTTCTTCCTTCAGAAGGTTTTATATATTGTTGTTTTTCTCTAAACTCTTTTAAAACACGAGTTTTATCAAATTTTTTTTTACATTTTTTCAAAGCTTTATCAATTGATTCTCCTTCTCTAACAGTGGTAATTAAGATCATAAAAAACTTAGTAAATAATTCTTGTGGACATTATCGGATTTGAACCGATGACCTCTACTCTGTCAAAGTAGTGCTCTAAACCTACTGAGCTAAATGTCCTTTAAAATCAACAAAATTAAGTATTTTTTGATATATAACGGATTATAATTTACTTTTATTTATGTCCTGCAATATTCTAAAAAAATCTATAAGATATTTAAAAGGATTAAGTTTAAAAAAAACTTACTTATTTAATACTGAATTAAACCTGTATACATACGAAGATGTACTTTCTTTTTATCCTAAGGGATATATCCATTTATCTACATTAAAAAACATATCAGGATTGTCAAATAATAATCATGATTTTGTAAGAATACTAGGTAAAATCACTAAGGTTGAAGAAATAAACTATAAAAGTAAAAAAGGGAAAATGTTAATAGGACGTCTGGAAGACGATACGGGTTCTATTGAGTTAGTTTGGTTTCAAAAAAATAATTTTATAAGAAATATCACAAAAAATATTACAGTAATAGTTTCTGGAAGAGTTAAATATTTTCAAAAAAAAATTCAAATCATTCATCCAAACATTGAAGAATTTTCTTCTTCAGTAAAGAATTATTCGATATATCCTGTATATCATATTACTAAAAATTTAAAAGAAGAAGGAATAAATAATTTTTTTATGATCAATTTATTACAAAATATCATAAAAGAGTTAAAAAATAATATAAATGAGTTTTTTTTTAAAGATTTTCTTAATATTAATAAAAAATTAATGTCAAGAAAAAAAGCCTTAATTCAAATTCATTTTCCAGAGTCTTTAGATTCCTTATTACAAGCACAATATTCTTTAAAATTTGAAGAGTTATTTATATTGAAATTATTTTTTTTATCGAAAAAAAAAATAGCACATAGTTCTCCTTTTACGAAATTAGGTAAGAATTTTTATAATTTTTACAAATATTTTCTCCCCTTCACTCTAACAGGAGAGCAAAAAAAAGTCTTCAAAGAAATATGGAACGATTTGAAAAAACCTACTCAAATGAATCGATTATTACAAGGAGAAGTAGGATGTGGGAAAACTATCATAGCTATGTTATCAATGCTTGTGGCTTTAGATAACGGTTTTCAATCTTGCTTGATGGCTCCTACTGAAGTTTTAGCAATACAGCATTATTATTATATAAGGAAAATGTTTTCAAAAATTGGAATTAAAATAGCCTTATTGACAAGTTCTATTTCTAATTCTAGACGAAAGTCTCTCTATTATGAAATATTAACAGGAAAAGTCTCTATTGTAATAGGAACACATTCTTTAATTCAAGAAAAAGTTCAATTTCGAAATCTTGGATTAGCAATAATAGATGAAGAACAACGTTTTGGAGTAGAACAAAGAGATAAAATTTGGCAAAAAGATGATCATCTTCCTCATATTTTAATTATGACTGCTACTCCTATTCCTAGAACCTTAGCAAAAATTATTTACCATGATTTAAATATTTCTATTATAAAAAAATTGCCTTTAGGGAGAAAACCTATTAAAACTATTCATTTTTGGAATAAAAATAGAGATCAAGCTTTTAAAATCGTTAAAGATCAAATTTTTATAGGGAGGCAAGTTTATATTATATATCCCACTATAAATACTTCTTTAAAGTATAAAAATTTAATGAAAGGATATCAGGAAATTAAAGAGAAATTTAAAAATTTGGAAAATGAAATTGGAATTTTACATGGTGAAATGAATTTTCAAGAAAAAAATATACAAATTAACCGATTTTTACGTGGAAAAACTAAAATTCTAATAGCAACTACAGTTATAGAAGTAGGAGTAAACGTCCCGAATGCATCAGTTATTTTAATAGAAAATGCAGATTTTTTCGGATTATCTCAATTGCATCAATTAAGAGGAAGAGTAGGAAGAGGGGGGCATCAAAGTTATTGTATTCTTATTACCGATCAGAAAATTAGTGTAGAAGGGGTTTTTAGGATCAAAAAAATGTGTGAAACAAATAAAGGATTAGAAATAGCGAAAGAAGATCTAAAACTACGTGGTGGTGGAGATTTAATAGGAACTAAACAAAGTGGAAAAAATTATTTACGTATTGTAAATCTGATCAAAGATCATAAGTTAATAAAAGAAGTTTTTCCAATTGCTAAAATTTTTTTTCAAAAAAATCCTAATTTTTTTAGAAACACAAAAAATATTTTTTTTGAATACTACAAAAATAAATGGAAAATTTATAAATATAAATGAGTAAATAGATGAATTCACTGAATAGTTCTCAACGAGAAATTATAGAAACTATTAATGGTCCTATACTGGTTATTGCTGGAGCAGGATCAGGAAAAACTCGTGTTATTACACACCGTATTGTTCATATGATTCAAAATATAGGAATATCTTCTTCTGATATATTAGCTTTGACTTTTACCAAAAAAGCTGCTAAAGAAATGAAAACCCGTATTTTTAACATGATGATGAATCATACAGATTTTGATCAAATAACTTTAGGAACTTTTCATTCTGTATTTTCCAGCATTTTAAGAAAGGAATCTCATTGGTTAGGATTAAAATCAAATTATACTATTTATGATCATAAAGATTCAGAAAATGTTATCAAACAAATATTAAAAGAAATCAACATAGATATATCCTTAAATTATAAAGAGATAAGAAAGAGAATTTCTGAATATAAAAATAATTTATATTTATATAATAATAAAAAATATAAAGATAAAAAATTAGAATTTTTTCCCAAAATATATAAATCTTATACAAAACGTTGTTTTCAAGCAAATGCGTTAGATTTTGATGATATCTTACTTTATACCAATCATTTATTTTTTTATTTTCCAAACGTTCTTAAAACGTATCAAAAAAAATTTAAATATATATTAATTGATGAATATCAAGATACTAATTTATCTCAATATACGATCATAAAGAATCTAGTTTCTCAACATAAAAATCTTTTTGTAGTAGGAGATGACGCTCAAAGTATTTATGCTTTTCGTGGAGCTAATATTTCAAATATTTTGAATTTTAATCTTGATTATAATAATGCTAAAATTTTTAGACTCGAACAAAATTATCGTTCTACTAACCATATAGTGCAAGCCTCTAATAGCATTATTTCTTTTAATAAAAATCAAATTTTTAAAAAAATATGGACAAATAATGAAAAAGGAGAAAAAATAAAAATATATTGCGCTTCTTCTGATCTAGAAGAAGCGCAATATATTGCTTCTTATATTCTTTCAATAAAAAAGAAAACAAACTTACGATACGAAAATTTCGCTATTCTTTACAGAGCGAATATACAATCACATATTATCGAGTATTCACTAAGAAAAAAAAATATTCCATATCATATATATGGATCTATTTCATTCGAAAAACGAAAAAAGATTAGAGATTTTCTAGCTTATCTTAGAGTTATTGTGAATTCAAATGATGAAGAATCTTTATTGCGAATTATAAAAAAGAAAAACCAAAGAATCGTAAAAAATATATTAAGTTTATCTAAAAAAAAAGAGACTACAGTTTATAATATAATAAAAAATATTAAAGATTATCAATGTTTATTAAAAATAAGTAATAAAACAAAAAATAATTTTACAAGTTTAATTTTTACAATAGAAAAATTACGTGTAGAACAAAATAATGCATATATAATAGCAAAAAAAGTGATAAATCTTTTGTTAGAAGAAAACGATGATAATAAAAATGAAGATTTACAATACATACTTGATTATATATCTCAATATGTTAAAGAACAAGAAAAATTAAAAAAGAATGGAGATACAAGTTTGCTTGGTTTTTTACAATGTTTTTATTTGGAAATTGATGAAGATATCAATCATAAAAAAAATGAAAAAGATAAAGTTTCATTAATGACAGTTCATTTATCCAAAGGATTAGAATTTTCCATTGTTTTTATCGTAGGATTAGAAGAAAATTTGTTTCCATCAAAATCTAGTTTTGAAAATCAGTTCAAAATAGAGGAAGAACGTCGTTTATTTTATGTTGCCTTGACTCGAGCTCAAAAAAAAGCAGTTCTAACTTATGCAAAATATAGATTTATATGGGGAGAAAAAAAAAAAAATATTCCTAGTCGTTTTATTAATGAACTTAATCAAAGTTTTATTGATATAGAAAATCATAAATCAGAAAAATCAGAAAAAGATAAAATTAATTCTTTGAATCATTTTAATCATGAACATGAATATTCTAAACATTTAGAAATTCAAAAAGGAACAAAAGTTTTTCATAAAAATTTTGGAGCAGGAACCATTGTAGAATTACAAAATAAGAATCAAATAGCTTTAATAAAATTTCAAAAATCGGGAGAAAAAAGAATTTTTTTAAAATTAGATAAACTTGTTATTTACTCATAACAAAAATTTATGGATGATTCAAAAAAAATTAAATTTAATTTTTATTTTCAGAAAATAATTTGTTTTGTAGCGATTATTTTCTTTTTCATTAAATTAATTACTTGGCATATTACTTCTTCACTTTCTATATTTAGTGATGCCATGGAAAGTTTAATTAATATCATTAGTGGCTTTATTGGATTATGTAGTCTTTATATATCATCTTTGCCTAAAGATCAAAATCATCCATACGGACATGGAAAAATAGAATTTATATCAACGGCTATAGAAGGGGTTTTAATTTCTATAGTAGGAATTACTATTTTTATAAATACTTTTATACGTATTAAATATAACATGCATGGAATTCTTTTATCTAGATTAGATTATGGTGTACTTTTAATGTCATTTACTGGAATTATTAATTACTTATTAGGGTTTTTAGCTTGTAAGATCGGACATAAAAATGGAGCTTTAACATTAATAGCTAGTGGAAAACATCTTCAAATAGATACCTATTCTACTTTTGGTATAGTTGTAGGATTAATTTTGTTGAATATCACCAAATGTACATGGATAGATCCTATTATTTCTATTATTTTTTCTTCCGCAATTTTGTATACAGGATTTAAATTATTGAGGAATGCTACAGCTGGAATTATGGATGAATCTGATAAAAAACTTTTAAAAAAATTATCTTTTTACCTTAACGAAAAAAGAGATGTGCATTGGATCGATCTTCATCATTTAAAAATCATTAAATATGGTAGCGCATTACATATAGATTGTCATCTAATTGTTCCATGGTATTTTAATATAAAAGAAGCGAATCAAGAAGTAAAAAAGTTAACTCAACTAACCAAAAATGAATTTGGATATAAAGTAGAACTATCTGTTCACGTAGAAGCTTGCTCTAACGATCATTGTGCATTTTGTTCTAATCATTCTTGTCAAGTAAGAAAAAACCTTTTTCAAAAAAAAATTCTTTGGACTTTAGATAAAACGTCTTATTATAACAACAATAAAACTAAACTTTAAATATATATTATGGAATACAACACTAATCGTTTCAAATTGGTGATCCCAGAATATGGGAGAAATATTCATAAAATGATAGACTACGCCATACAAATAAAAAACAGAAAAAAAAGAAATCGTTGTGCATGGGGGATTATTAAATTAATGACGGGTTCTATTCATCCTAAGTTTCACAAATCGATTCCTTATTTTCAACATAAATTATGGAATCAATTATTTATTATGTCTAAATATCAATTAGATATTGATACTCCTTTTCCTAAACCAAACACAAAAGAAAACTACAAAATAAGTTTCTGTAACAAAAAAGTCGTGTATCCTGAATATTTAACTAATTTTAGATATTATGGAAAAATAATAAGAAATATGATCCATGTAGCAATACGTTGTAAAGATACGCAAAAAAAGGAAGGGTTGTTTTATGCTATTGCTAATACAATGAAAAAAAACTACTTAAGATGGAATAAAAATATGGTGGAAGATTACGTCATATTTAAAGATTTAAAAAAACTTTCAAAAGGAAAAATATGTTTAATGAAAAATACAGATCCATTATTACAATGTTCTAAAATTTTAAAAAGTAAAAAAAAATTACTAAAAAATAGTAAAGTTAGTTTTAAATCATAACAATGGGGATTTTCAAAATAAAAGGAGGTTTCTCTTTAAAAGGAGAAATTCAACCGCAAGGAGCTAAAAATGAATCTTTGCAGGTATTATGTGCCGTATTACTCACTTCAGAAAAATTGAGAATTAAAAATATTCCAGAAATAGGAGACGTTAAATGTTTAATGCAAATTCTTAAAGAATTAGGAGTTTTAGTAAAAAAAAATGGAATTGGAGATTATACTTTTCAAGCAAAAAATATAAACATTGAATATTTGAATACGAAAAGATTTCATGAATATGGAAAATCCATCAGAGGATCAATTATGATTGCAGGACCTTTGCTCGCTAGATTTGGAAAAGTTTGTATTCCGATTCCCGGAGGAGATAGGATAGGTAGACGACGTTTAGATGCTCACTTGACAGGATTCAAATTATTAGGAAGTAATATACATTATCATAATGATTCCCAATATTTTGATTTACAAATAATAAATAAAAACAATTTAACTGGAGAGTATATTTTAATGGAAGAAGCTTCTATTACGGGAACAGCTAATATCATTATGGCGGCCACTTTAGCTAAAGGAAAAACTACTATTTATAATGCTGCTTGTGAGCCTTATATTCAACAATTATGCAAATTGTTAAATAAAATGGGAGCGAAAATTAAAGGAATAGGATCTAATTTAATTAATGTAATTGGAGTTAAAGAACTAGGTGGATGTGACGAGCATACTATATTACCTGATGTAGTAGAAATAGGCAGTTGGATAGGGTTAGCTGCTATTACTTGTTCTGAAATTAGAATTAAAAATGTTAGTTGGAAAAATTTGGGAATTGTTCCTAAAACATTTCAGAAAATGGGGATCAAATTAGAAAAGGAAAAAGATAATATTTATATTCCATCACAAAAATCTTATCAAATCAAAAAATCATTTAACAATGCAATATTGACAATATCTGATGCTCCATGGCCTGGATTAACTCCAGATTTATTAAGCATTTTAACTGTAGTAGCGACTCAAGCTAAAGGAAGTGTTTTAATTCATCAGAAAATGTTTGAAAGTAGATTATTTTTTGTAGATAAACTTATAGAAATGGGAGCTCAAATCATATTATGTGACCCTCATAGGGCTACTGTTATAGGACTTAATCACAAATCTTCCCTAAGAGGAGCGATATTAAATTCTCCAGATATAAGAGCGGGAATTTCACTGCTTATAGCAGCTCTTTCGGCTAAAGGCACCAGTATTATTAAAAATATAGAACAAATAGATAGAGGATATGAAAATATAGATAAGAGATTACGTTTTTTAGGGGCAAATATTCTAAGAATGAAATGATATTTTACCTTATCAACTTTAATTATTTTCCTATCATATCAATTCAATTAATTTATAAATAAATAAGTGAAATAAAAATACAAAAATTCGTAATTTTAATTTGATCAAAATCAATATATTTTTTTATTTAATGTTTTTAAATAAAAATGAGGTATTTTTTTCATATTATGTTTTATTTCAAAACCATATAACTTTATATGTCATCTAAATAGATAAATTGAATGAAAAAGATCAGAAAAAAATAATAATGAAAAATTATGGAAAAATTTGAATATATAACTAAAAAAGGATTAGAAAAATTACAAAAAGAAATAGAAAGACTAGAAAACATAGAACGTCCGAAAATATCCATGCAAATAGCAGAAGCTAGAGATAAAGGGGACTTATCAGAAAATGCTGAGTATGATGCAATAAAAGAGGCTCAAGGCTTTTTAGAAATGAATATAGCTAAGTTAAAAAAAAAACTATCTAACGCACGTATCATAGATGGATCACAAATTAATAGAACTAGAGTTTCTATTCTTTCTACAGTAAGAGTTAAAAATTTAACTAATGGAAGAGAACAAATATATACTTTAGTTCCAGAGGGTGAAGCTGACTTAAAATCAGGAAAAATATCTATAAATACTCCTATATCAACAGGATTACTTGGAAAACAAGTCGGACAAATAGCCCATATTAAATTGCCTAATAAAATGATACTTGATTATGAAATTTTAGAAATAGCATTTAGTGAATAATATAAATATATTTCAAAAAATAATTAATAATGAAATTCTAGCTTATAAAGTAGCGGAAAGTTCTGATCATTTAGCTTTTTTAGATATTTATCCTATAAAAATAGGGCATACTTTGGTAATTCCAAAAAAAAGTAATAGAGATAAAATTTTTTCTCTATCGGAAGAAGAATTTATCTCTATTATGTCTTTTACAAAAAAAATAGCGATAGGTATAGAAAAAATCATACCTTGCAATCGCGTAGGTATGTTTGTCATGGGGTTTGAAATTCCTCATGTCCATATTCATTTAATTCCTATGGATAAAGAAAGTGATGGAAATTTTTCCAAAAAAAGAATGGTTTTATCTTCAAAAAATTTTCAAATTTTGTCTAAAAAAATAAAAAAATCTATTCAAAAAAATATCAATGAAAATTATCATTGATATTTAATGATTCCAATGAAATAGGATCTTTAACCCTTTTATTGTATGTAGTTTATCTTTTATATGAATTTTTTTTGTTAAAGGTGCATATATGTGAGAAAGACCTCCGGTCGCAATAACAAAACAATTCGTTTTTAATTCTTGATTGACTCTATTAATCAACCCTTCAACCATACTTAAATATCCATAGATAATTCCACTTTGAATACATGTTTCTGTGTACTTCCCCAATATTTTAGGAGGTTTTTTCAATTCGATTTGTGATAATTGAGCAGTATTTCCAATCAACGCTGTTAAAGAACTATTGATTCCGGGAGCAATAATAACACCTTGAAGATTCCCATATTTATCTATACAGGTTAAACTTAATGCAGTCCCAAAATCCACTACTAAAGTGGAGGTATGATTGTTTTTGTATAATGTGTATGCAGCTATAGCGTTAGCATACAGATCTGTACCTAACTGATGAGAATCATGTTTTATAGGAGAAGGAGAATTTCTATCAACTATAATAGCTTTTATTTTATGTATTTCATATAAAGATTGTTCCACGATATTTGTGAGAGGAGGGACGACTGATCCAATAACAATGTTTTGTATAAATTCTGAAAGAATCCCATATTGTTGATATATACTTCTAAATAACAAAATATATTCATCCAGCGATCTATGTGGATTGCTATTAATAATCCAGGAATAATTACATTCTAAATTATAATTATTATCAAATAGTCCAAAACGAAGACTGGAATTTCCAATGTTTATTGTTAACAACATGATTTATTCCATTTTTGGAAAAATGCATTTTGAATTAGAAAATTGTTTTTTTTTCAATTTCATACATATTCATATAATTTCATAAAAGTATATTTTATTTTGTAGTATTGTATTAATTATTAATATATGACTAATATTTGTAAAATAAATTTTAAAATAAAAGGAGAAGGAATTCCTATAGTATTATTACATGGATTTATGGAAAGTTTAGAAATATGGAATTATATATATCGCAGTATTTCTACTAAGTATAAAGTTATTTTGATAGATCTTCCAGGACATGGAAAAAGTATTTTCACATTAGAAAAAAATATGATTTTTACAATGGAAAAAGCAGCAGAAATGGTAAAAAAAATTTTAGAAAAAAAAAATATACAAAAAGCTATTTTCATAGGTCATTCTATGGGTGGATATATAGCTTTAGCTATAGCGGAAGAATATCCAGAAATGTTTTTAGGTTTATGTTTACTTCATTCAACAACAGAATCAGACACACTTGAAAAAAAGAAAAGTCGTATTCAGTCTATTCAATTAGCAATCAATAATTATCCATTATTTATATCCACAAGTATCAAAAAATTATTTCATTATGAAAAATTATCTTTTTTACAAAAAGAAATTTCTTTTACAAAGAAAATAGCTTCGCATACTCATATCAATAGTATTATTTCTTTTTTAAAAGGAATGTCTATTCGAAAAGATAGAAAATTTTTGCTGAAAACAACTGGATTTCCAAAACTATATATAACCGGTTTATACGATCTAATTCTTGATAAAAAAAAAATTTATGAAGAAACTAAAAATGGAAATCAAATTTATTTTGTTGCAATACCTACAGGTCATATGGGGCACATAGAACGCCCTAAAAAAATTATAAAAATATTAGAAAATTTTATAGATTTTTATAGTAAATAAATAGGAATAGGAAAATGAATAAAAAAAAATTACGAAAAAAATATTTCCATATGAGAAAATCTTTTTCTCAAAAAGAAATTATAAAAATGAGTAACGAAATTTTTTCCCATTTAAAAAATATATTTTTTATATGGGAAAAAACATATTATCACATTTTTTTACCTATACGTGAATATAAAGAAGTAAATACATTTATTATAATTAATTTTTTACTAAAAATAGGAAAATGTGTTACGATACCCTGTTCTAATTTTCGTAATTTTTCTATAGAAAATTGTTTATTTCATGAAAATACTATATTAACAAAAAAAAAGTATGGAATTTTAGAGCCTATTCCCATGCATAAATCTATCGTTTCAATCTCTCTAATTGAAATAATATTTATTCCTTTATTAATATTTGATTCAAAAGGTTATAGAATAGGTTACGGAAAAGGCTTTTATGATAGATTTATTTCTTTATGTGAAAAAAACGTTATTAAAATAGGTTTAAGTTTTTTTTATCCCATAAAAAAAATCAAGGATATACATAAAAATGATTTATTAATAGATATAGGAGTCACTCCCTATCATATTTTTTTCTTTAAAAAATTCAATAAAGAAAAACTTTGAAAATATCCCAAAGAATAATTAACATCATAATTAAACTAATTATTACAAATCCGTAAATAGTACAACGTTCGATGATTTCTTCATTTATTTTCTTTCTTGTTATCATTTCTATCATAATAAATAATATATAACCACCATCTAATGATGGTATGGGAAATAAATTTAAAAAAGCTAACCAAATAGATAAAGTAGCTGTTAAAGTCCAAAAAATCCCCCAGTTCCATTGAGATGGAAATTCTTTAGCTATGGAAAAAAAACTACCTATTTGTTTATAAGCTTTAGTTTCTATATGAAAAACATTTTTCAAAAAAAAGATTTGATTTTTTAAAACATTCCAAGCTTTTTTTATCCCATGAGGGATACTCTCAAAAAAAGAGTAACTCTTTTTTTCAAATAAAAAAATTTGATCTAAATCCATAAAATTTTTTAAATAAATACCTAAAACTCCTTTTGGATCTAAAAAAATTTCTTTCTGAATAAATTTTCCATTTCTATTAATGGATATTAATATGTTTTCATTTTTATATTTTGATAATAAATCTTTTAATTGATCAGAAAAAAGAACAAATTCAGAATTAATAGCTAATATTTCATCATTATTTTTTAATCCATATTTTTCTGCTTCAGAATTTTTGATGACATAATTGATTATAGGAGGGACACGGGGTTGAATAAAAAAGTTCAGTTCTTTTCTATCAAAAAGATATTTTTTCTTGTTATTATTTAATGATAATTTTATTATATTTCCCATACGATCTACAGTAATAGAATTACCTAAAATAATTGCTTTAGGAATATCATTAAAGTATGGGACATACTTTTCGTTTACGAATAAAATTTTATCTCCATTTTTCAATCCTATTTTTTCTCCTAAAGAATCAACTTCTATTCCGTATTTAACATTTTTTGTAGGGAGATAAGTTTCCCCATATTTAAACAATAAAAAAGTGAAAATTAAAACAGATAACAATATATTGAAAATAATTCCTCCAGCAATAATCAATAATCTTTTGATTGCTGACTTAGAACGATACTCCCAATTCTTAATCCGATTTTCGGATAAAACATTTTTATCATCCATCATCATTCCAGATATTTTAACATATCCTCCTAAAGGCAACCACCCTATTCCATAAATGGTATGTCCTATTTTTTTTTTAAAAAGAGAGAACCAAGGATCAAAGAATAAAAAAAATCTTTCTACTCTTACTTTAAACACTTGAGCTAGAATAAAATGACCTAATTCATGAACAACAACTAATATAGAAATGCTAAGTAGCAATTGTATAGATCTAATTAAAATTGATGACATTTCTAAGATTTAAAAAATAAAAAAGATAAATTTAAACCTTTATTACAAAATAAAAATATATTTTGAATTTATCTAATCTTAAAAAAGGAGAAAAAGGGATTATTAAAGGATATAAAAATGATAATTTCCCTATAAAACTATTAGAGTTAGGAGTTTTACCTGGGGTAAAAATCGAAATACTTTTTGTTTCTATTTTTTACGATCCATTATGCATTAGCTATGATCAATCTTGCTTAGCTTTACGAAAAGAAGAAGCTGAAAATATCATAATAGAACCTATTATTTTTTAGATAACAAATAATGTCAAAAATTAAATTAGCGCTTGTTGGAAATCCAAATGTAGGAAAAACTTCTTTGTTTAATAAATTAACTGGTCTCAATCAAAAAGTAGGAAATTATATAGGAGTTACAGTTGACAAAAAAATAGGATATTTTTATTATGACTACACGTGCTATCAAATTATAGATCTTCCTGGAACTTATAGTATATATCCTTCATCTGAAGATGAAGAAGTGGTTTGCAGATTGCTGAGCAACCTGAATGATTTAGATTATCCAGACAAAATTATAGTAGTAGCAGATTCCTCGAATTTAAAAAAAAGTCTTCTTTTACTAAGACAAGTACAAGATTTAGGATTTCCTGTTCTTTTTGTGTTAAATATGCTTGATGAAGCAAAAAAAAAGGGAATATCTATTAATATAGAAAAATTAAAAAAATTTCTTATAACAGAAATTGTATTAATCAATGCAAGAGAAGGAATAGGATTAAATAAAGTTAAAATAAAAATAAATAATTTAAATTTAAATAATAATAAAAAAAGGAAAAGAACCTATTTTTTTAATCCAAGATTACATTATTCTTCTGCTATTAATGATGTAAAAAATAATTATAAAGTAAACACTTATCAAGCGTGGTCTTATTTAGCTTATAATAGAAAATTTTTAAAAAAAGATAATTTATTACATGAAATAAAAAAAAAATATAATATTATACCGAAAAGACTACAAATCAAGGAAACATTAGATAGATATGAAGAAATAGGAAAAGTTTTCTCAAAAACAGTTTCCGAATTCATTTCAGATAAAGAAAAAACCTATTTAGAATTTTCTAAAAAAATAGATAATCACTTAATTTTGCATCCTTTTTGGGGTTATTTTGTTTTTTTTTTCTTTTTATTTTTCATTTTTCAATGTATTTTTTTTTGGTCAGAAATTCCAAAACAATTTATAGAGTTTTTTTTTTCTTTTGTCCAAAAAAAGTTGGAAAATATTTATCCTGGTCCTTTAAATAATTTTTTATTACAAGGTATATTTCCCGCAATTAGTACTATTCTCTCTTTTATTCCGCAAATTTCTATTTTACTATTTTTCCTTCTTATCATGGAAGAAAGTGGATATATAAGCAGAGTTATATTTTTAATGGATAGAATCATGCGGCCTTTTGGATTAAATGGAAAAAGTGTTGTTCCGCTTATTTCTAGCATAGCTTGCGCTATTCCTGCAATCATATCAGCTAGACATATAGATAATCCAAGAGATCGTTTAATTACTATTTTAGCGACTCCTTTTATGACCTGTTCGGCAAGATTACCTGTTTATACTCTTATCATATCTCTAATTATACAGGATAAAAAATGGTATTTTATTCAACTTAGAGGAATAGTGCTCATGGCTATGTATATTTTAGGAATTATATCTGCTTTGAGTGTTTCAATAATTTTACATCAATTTTTAAAAAAAAATTATAAAAGTCATCTTATCATGGAAATTCCTACTTATAAAATTCCTATGTTAAAAAATGTATTGATTACTCTATGGATTAATCTTAAATCCTTTATTATAAATGCAGGAAAAATGATTTTATTGATAAACATATTAATTTGGGTTTTAGGAACTTTTGGTCCTTCAGAAAATTCATCAAATAAAAATTCAATCATAAAAATAGAAAAAAAAGAATTGCCTCATTCTTATTTGGGGTTATTGGGAAAAAAAATGGAACCTATAATTCATCCATTAGGATATGATTGGAAAATTGGAATAGGATTGATATCATCTCTTGTAGCGAGAGAAGTTTTTGTTAGCACCATGGCTTCTGTATATAGCATAGAAGAAAAAGAAAATTTTTTAAAGGAAAAAATGAAAAAAGAAATGTCACCTAGAACTAAAAAGCCTATTTATAATTTAGCAACAGGAATTTCTTTACTATTTTTTTATGCATTTTCTATGCAATGTATGAGTACCTTATCCATAATAAAAAAAGAAACAAAATCCTGGAAATGGCCAATATTACAATTTATTTTTATGACTTTATTAGCTTATATAGCTTCATTATTAATATATCAAACATTAAAAAAATAATAAAATGTGGCAATATATTATAATAGGTTTATTTTTTTTATATTCAATTTTTTGTTTATTTAGAAAATTATTGAATTTTTTTTATCCAAAAAAAAATTTTTGCAAGAAAAGATGTAATTGTAAATTATGAAATTTTATTTGTTCATTTTTTCAATGGAAGCATATATGGTATTTTTAAAAACATCGGATAAAGAGATTCCAACTATTTTCAATTGTTTTGGAAAAATACTTTCTTCTGAAAGACCTGGTACTGTATTGATTTCCAAAAAATAAGGTTCTTCATTTACAATGATATATTCCGCTCTAGATATTCCTGATAAATTTAGAAAATTGTATACTTTTTCTGCTGTATTTCGTATTTTATTCTCAATATTTTTAGATAATTTTGCCGGAGTGATTTCTTTAGATTTACCAGAATATTTTGATTCAAAATCAAAAAAATCATTTTGACTAATTATTTCTGTTATTGGTAAAACAACAACTTCATTTTTAAATGAAAAAACACCTACTGATACCTCTTTTCCTTTCAAAAAAGATTCTATAATAATCTCTTCATCTTCTAGAAAAGCTTTTTGTACTGCATCAAACAAATCTTTTTCTTCATAAACTTTTCTTATCCCTAAACTAGATCCAGATCTATTAGGTTTTACAAAACAAGGTAGACCTACTTTATTTAAAATTTTTTTACTACAAAAAATTTGATTTTTATTTAAAAAAAAAGACTCGGCCGTATTAATTCCAAAATGCTTCAAGAAAGTTGAACAATATTTTTTATTAAAAGTAACATTAGCATGATGAAAATTACATCCTGTATAAGGAATTTTTAACAGCTCAAAATAAGCTTGTAATATTCCATCTTCTCCTGGAGTTCCATGTATAGCATTAAATACACAATCAAATTTTAATTTTTTCATTCTAAAAACAGTAAAATCTTGTTTATTAATAGGATATTCTTTATTTTTCTCATTTTTCATGAACCATTTATCTTTGAAAAGATATATCCGATAAGGATCAAATTCTTTTCTACATAAATTTTCATAAACAACTTTTCCACTTTTTAGTGAAACAACAGATTCTTTTGAATATCCCCCCATAACGACAGCTATTTTTTTCATTATTTATTTTTAATTTTGTTAATTTTTTGATATAAAAACATTTTTATGAATTATTCAAAATATTTTGTAATATTCATCATCAATTTTATAATTTCCATATTTATTTTATATAAAATTACTCAATTGGCATTGAAATGGGTAGATATTTATACAAAACATGGATCTTATGTTGTAGTTCCTAATTTAAGAGGTTTTAATATGACTCAATCTATATCAATTTTAAAAAAATTAGGCCTGAAATACGATATAGATACATCACGTTATGATCCTAATTTTAGGATTAATGGAATTATTTCCTTTTCACCAGAAGCTGGAAATCATGTTAAAGAAGGAAGACATATATATATACAAGTTAATTCTAAATCATCCCAATCTATTTTGCCTAATATCATTAATAAAGATAAACGAATAGCTATAAAATTACTTCATGCTAATCATATATCCGTCAAAGAAATAAAATATATTAATGATATGGATAAAGATATTATTTTAAAAGTTTTATATAAAAATAAATCTATCCGATTTGGATATCGGTTTCCTACTAATACCAATCAAGATGGAATCACTTTAATTATTGGAAAAGGATATGAAAAAAACAACTCCATAGTACCTGATGTTATTGGAATGACTTTATATTCAGCTACTTACGTTTTAAAAAATCAATTATTTCATGTTATTAATTTTTACTATGATCATGAAATCAAAAATCCTGAAAAAAATGCAAAAGTATACCGTCAAAAACCTGAACCTGGAGTGATTCATAACAAAAATAAATCTGTTGAACTTTGGTTAACTTCAAAAGAATTATTAGATGATTTAATTCAAATAGAAGAAAAAGATTCTCAGAAACAACAAACAGAAAAAATACAAATAGAAGAAAAAAAGCCTCAAAAACAAACCGAAGAAAAAAAAGAAAAAGAACAAATAGAATCGAACTAAATGAAAAAAGTTCAAATCACTGCAAAGAAAAATCAAAAAGAAATTCGTATTGATAAGTTTTTGAAAAAAAATATAGAAAATATTAGCAGAAATCAAATTCAAAAATTAACGATTTCAGGTAAAGTTATTGTGAATAAACATATTGTAAAAAAAAATTATAAAATAAAATCTTTGGATTTTATAGAAATAGAAATTCCTAATATTCCTACATTAGATCACTTAGAGTATAAAAATATTATTGCGGAAAAAATAAATATTGATATTATCTATGAAGATGAAGACGTTCTTGTAGTTAATAAACCTGCAGGAATGGTAGTTCATCCTGGCTTTGGCAATAATAAAGGAACATTAATTCATGGAATTAAATATCATTTCCAAAACTCAAATTTGAGTAATTTCAATTTGTATAGAAGCGGTTTAATTCATAGATTAGATAAGGATACATCAGGTTTATTAGTTTTAGCTAAAAATGAACATTCTAAAAAATGTTTATTCCAACAATTCAACTCGAAAACAATTCAAAGAGAATATAGAGCTTTAATATGGGGAAATTTACTTGAAGAAAAAGGAATTATAACTGGTTTTATTGGAAGAGATCCTAAAAATAGAAAAAAAATGACCATTTTTAGAAATAATGAATTTTATAAAGGAAAGTATTCTATAACACATTATAAAGTGTTAGAAAGATTTAAATATTTAACATATGTTTCTTGCAATATAAAAACAGGAAAAACACATCAAATAAGAGCACATTTCAAATATTTAGGTCATCCATTGTTTCACGACTCTATGTATGGGGGGAATAGAATTTTTATGAAAAAAAAATGTTCAAATAAAAATATAAAATTTTTGAAAACTTGTTTTAAGATATTACCAAGACAAGCTTTGCATGCAATATCACTTTCTTTTATTCATCCAAAAAATGAAAAATGTTATTTTTATTGTCCAATTCCTGAAGATTTTCAAATGGTTTTACAAAAATGTAGAAAAATATTATTATAATAAAGTCCCGTGCAAAAGAATATAAGATATAGAAAAATATATAATTAACCCAACAACATCTACTAATGTAGCCACAAAAGGAGCTGAAGAGCTGGCTGGGTCTCCTCTTAATTTTTTAATTATAAAAGGTAACATGGCCCCACTTAATGTCCCCCATAATACGACTCCGATCAAGGATAAAAAAACTGTTAAACCGACTAATATCCAATGAGATCCATAATTAAATAAATTTATTTTATGCCAAGCGATGACACGTATAAAACCTGTTAATCCTAAAATGCTCCCTAAAAAAAAACCGCAAATAATTTCTCTTCGCATCACAATCCACCAATCTTTTATTTTTACCTCTCCTAAAGCCATTGCTTGTATAATTAAACTTGCAGCTTGAGAACCGCTATTTCCTCCACTTGAAACAACTAAAGGAATGAACAAAGCAAGAACTACAGCTTTTTCTATAACACTTGAAAATTTTTGCATAACTGTTGTCGTTAACATTTCTCCTATAAACAATAAAATTAGCCATCCAGCTCTTTTTTTAATAAGTTTAAATAAAGGAACGTTTAAATAAGAATAAGATTGATTTGAAGCTTCCATCCCTCCTATTTTTTTTAAATTTTTTCTATAATTTTTATCCAAAATCTCATATACAGTTACTATTCCCAATAGAAAATTATGATTATCTATAACTGGAAGTGAAATTCTATTGCTCATAGAAAATATTTGAATAGCTTCTTTTTCTGTGTCTGTAACATTTAAAGTTTCAGTACATTGACTGCTCATTAGATTGAATACTTTTGTTTTTGGGTCTACTAACAAAAATTCTTGTATTTTTATATCATTTATTAATTGACCTTTTTGGTCTACTATATAAACAATTTCTATAACATCACTATTATTTACCTCTTTACGAATGTAATCCAAAACTTCTTGCACACTCCAATTTTTTTGAACAGCAAGATAATATGGAATCATCAAACGACTTACACTATTTTTAGGATATCCTAGAGATACTAAAATTCTATATTTATCTTCTGGACTTAAATATTTTATTAAATCTTTTAAAATATTTTTTGGAAGATTATCTAAAAAGTGAACACGATCATATACTGATAAATTATTTAATAATTCCATTTTTTTAATAGAAGGCAAGCCTTTTATAATTTTTTTTTTTATAGAAAAATCTAATTCTTTAAAAAGAGAAATTGCTTTACATAATTTTAACAAACTAAATATTTTTATAACATCATTAGGATAGTGATAAATAATCTTTATTAATCTACTTACAGTTTGATTGTTTATAAATTTATCGTTATTTAAATAATCTTGATCCTCATTAAACATTTTTTTTTGTAGAAATTTTTTTTGAGTTTATAATATGATTGGGTTCATTCCCGCAAGAAACAAAAACAATTTCTATATTGTATTGTTCTGCAGAAATAAATTAAAATTACGTAATAAAATCATTGTAATATTTATATACATATTGTCTTAAAAAAAAATGAAATATAATTTTCGTCAAATAGAAAAACGTTGGCAAATATACTGGAAAAAACATAACGTTTTTTATACCAAAGAAAGTAAAAAGAGAAAATACTACATTTTAAATATGTTTCCTTATCCTTCTGGAACAGGTCTTCATGTAGGACATTGTTTAGGTTACATAGCATCAGATGTTTATGCAAGATATAAACGAGCAGAAGGGTATAATGTTTTAAATCCAATAGGATTTGATTCTTTTGGACTTCCTGCAGAACAATATGCTATACAAACAGGAAAACATCCTTGTGAAACTATTCTTGAAAATTCACGTAGATACGAAGAACAAATGAATAAAATAGGGCTTTCTTTTGATTGGAATAGAAAACTATATACCAGCAATCCTAATTATTATCGTTGGACTCAATGGATGTTTATTCAAATTTTTAATTCTTGGTACGATAAAAACACTGAACAGGCTAAACCTATAGATCTTTTAATTAAAGAATTTAATAAAAACGGAAATAATTTCATTAACACAAACACCACATCAAATTACAAATTTGATTCAAAAACGTGGAATAAATTCAATTTACACGAAAAAGAATCTATTCTTTTAGATTATAGATTAGCTTTTTTATGTAATAATATAGTGAATTGGTGTCCAGATCTAGGAACAGTATTGGCTAATGATGAAATAAAGAATGGAAAAAGTGAAAGAGGTGGATATCCAGTTTACAAAAAAAAAATGTTACAATGGCATATAAGAATTAGTGCATATGCAGAAAGACTTATAAAAGGTTTAAATTTTATTGATTGTTCTCAATCTTTAAAAAAGTTACAATATAATTGGATAGGAAAGTCAATAGGAATTTCTATATTTTTAAAAATTGTTTATCCTATTGGTGAAATCAATCAAATTGAATTATTTACTTCTCATCCAGAAATGATATTTGGAATGACTTTTATCATACTATCTCCAGACCATCCACTTGCAGATAAAATTTTACACCATAAAAATGGTTTTACATATTTTACTCAAGAATTTCCTGCATACAAAAATACAAAAAATATTTATGGTATTTTTACAGGGAATTATGCACTACATCCTTTTATTTCTAATAAAAGGATCCCCATTTATGTCAGTAATTTTTTTACGATAAATAATAAAACCCAATCTATAATAGGAATACCTGGATATGAAGAAGAAAGTAGAAAATTTGCAAAAAAATTGGGGATAGAGATCATAAAAATTTTAGATGTTAATGAAAAATGTATGAATTCTAATTTTTTAAATGGATTAAATATTAAAGAAGCAAAAGAAAAAATAATCAAAATTTTAATAAATAATAAAATAGGAGAAATTAAAATCAGTTATAAGATTCGTGATGCTATTTTTTCCAGACAAAGATATTGGGGAGAACCAATTCCTATTTATTTTAAAAATAAAATTCCAAAAGCAATTCCCATTGATAAATTGCCTATAGTCCTTCCTAAAATAGAGAACTTTCATCCTAAAGATGGAAAATCTCCATTAGTTAGAGTTCAAAATTGGGCCTGGGATGAAAGAAACATGAAAATTGTCTCTAATATTCTTATTGATCATAAATATGTATTTCCAATGGAAACTAGTACAATGCCTAGTTGGGCAGGATCGAGTTGGTATTTTCTTAGATATATGGATGTAGATAATAATCAATTCTTTATTGATAAAAAAAAAGAAAATTATTGGAAAAATGTCGATTTATATATTGGTGGAGCTGAACATAGTACAGGTCATTTGATTTATGCTAGATTTTGGCATAAATTTTTGTTAGATAGAGGTTGGATAAATACTGAGGAACCTTTCAAAAAAATATTGAATCAAGGAATGATTTTGAGTTATTCTGCTATTATACTAAAAGTGATAGGAGAAAATACTTTTATTTCTTATGGATTAAAAAATAAAAAACACGCATATTTTTCTTTTCAAGAAATATATGTAGATCTTTCTTTAATAAAAAAAAACAATGAATTAGATATTAATAAGTTTAAAAAATACAGACCGGAATTTTATTCATCTGTTTTTATTTTGGAAAGAGGATCCTTTTTTTGTAAAAGAAAATTGGAAAAAATGTCAAAATCCAAATATAATGTAATAAATCCTGATGATATTTGTGAAAAATATGGATCAGATGTATTTCGTATTTATGAAATGTTTTTAGGTCCTATTAATCAATCTAAACCTTGGGAAGAAAAAAAAATAAATGGGATAAAAAATTTTATAAATAAATTTTGGAGTTTATTTCATAAAAATAAAATTTTTAAAGTAAGTGAAATGAATCCAACAGTTCAAGAACTTAAAATTTTACATAGTACTATAAAAAAAATTCAAAATAAAATGCAATCTTTTTCTTGGAATACTTCTATAAGTTTATTAATGATTATGACTAATCAATTAACCGTATTAAAATGTAACAAAAGAAAAATATTAGAACCTTTAGTTCAATTAATAGCTCCATTTGCGCCTTATATTTCCGAAGAATTATGGTGTAAGATGGGGAAAAAAAAATCTATTATATTTTATAATTTTCCAGTTTTTAATCCAAAATATATAGTGGAAAAAAAAATAACATATCCGATTATGTTTAATGGAAAATTCAAATTTTCAGAAAAATTTAATTATAACACTTCAATAGGAGAAATAAAAAATAAAATATTAAATCATCCTAAAACAAAATTTTTTTTGAAAGAAAAAACTTTACAAAAGTTAATTTTAATCCCTAAAAAAATAATAAATATTTTGTTTAAATAAATTTTTTAAAATGACACTTTATATTAAAATACTTAATTCATATTGTAATGGATTAAAATTTATACATAAAATGTAGATTTGTAGTCAATAATGTAGCATTCATTTTTGTATTTTTTTTTCATTCTATGGAAATGTATAAAAACTTTTTTTTATGTCAAAAAACCAAAATAAAACTGGTACATATAGTTTTTTTAATTGTATAGAAAAAAATTTCGATAAAGCTGCACAATTTCTTTCTATTGAAAAAGGTCTTTTAGAACAAATTAAAGCTTGCAATTCTGTATATCGTATGCATTTTCCTGTGAAAATAGGAAAAGAAATCAAAGTGATTGAAGCATATAGAGTTCAACATTCTCATCATAAACTTCCTTGTAAAGGAGGAATTCGATATAGTACTAAAGTGAATCAAGATGAAGTTATGACTTTAGCTGCTTTAATGACCTATAAATGTGCCATAGTTGATGTTCCTTTTGGGGGAGCTAAAGGTGGAATTAAGATTGATCCACAAATCATATCACCAGAAAATATAGAAAAGATAACACGTCGTTACACCTCTGAATTGATTAAAAAAAATTTTATTGGACCAGGAATAGATGTTCCGGCTCCTGATTATGGAACAGGAGAAAAAGAGATGAGTTGGATTTTGGATACTTTTTTATCTCTTCGTTCTGGAGACGTAGATGCATTAGCTTGCGTAACAGGAAAACCTGTTTCTCAAGGAGGAGTAAGAGGAAGAAAAGAGGCAACAGGATTAGGTGTATTTTATGGAATTAGAGAATTGTGTTATACAAAAGAAGACATGTACTCTGTTGGTCTTGATGTAGGATTAGTTGGAAAGAAAATTATTATACAAGGATTAGGAAATGTTGGTTATCATGCCGCCACTTTTTTTCACGAAGCAGGAGCTGTTATTATTGCTTTAGCAGAAAGGGAAGGCGCGATTTATAACGAGAAAGGATTAAACGTATCGAAAGTTTTCTTACATTTAAGAAATACTGGGTCTATACTAAATTTTCCAGAAGCAAGAAATATAGAGAATACGGAAAAAGCTTTAGAATTAGAATGTGATATTTTAATTCCAGCAGCATTAGAAAATGTAATCCATAAAAATAATGCAAATCGTATTAAGGCTAAAATTATTGGAGAGGCTGCAAATGGACCTACCACCCCTGAAGCTGATGATATACTGGAGAAAAAAGGAATAATTATTGTTCCTGATATTTACTTAAATGCAGGAGGAGTTACCGTTTCTTATTTCGAATGGCTAAAAAACTTAAGTCATGTACGTTATGGCCGTATGGAAAAGAAATTTAGCGAAAATATGAATGCAGAATTCTTGCATGTTATAGAAACGGTTTGCAAAAAAAAAATTTCTTCAGAAGAAAAAAAAATTATTTTAAGAGGACCAAGAGAAATAGATCTGGTCCGTAGCGGATTAGAAGATACAATGATTAATGGATTTCATAAAATCCGTGATTTAAAAAAATCATCAAAAATAAAAAACATGCGTACTGCAGCATTTGTACTCGCAATCAATAAAATTATTGACTCTTATGAAAAACTAGGAATTTTTCCATAATATTCTTACAATATCCTTTATTATGAAAAAAAAGATAAAAATATAATATATTTTTCATGAAGTACAAAAGATCATTATTGAAATTAAGTGGAGAAGCTCTTATGGGAGATAACGAATTTGGACTTCATTCTACTCGTCTTCAACAATATGCTGAAGAAGTAAAAGAAGTAGTAGATATGGGAGCTCAAGTAGCTATAGTTATTGGAGGCGGGAATATATTTAGAGGATTTTCTAGAATAAAGGAAAAAACGATAAATCGTATAGAGGGAGATTACATGGGAATGTTAGCTACCGTTATTAACGGGATCGCCTTTCAATCATATTTAGAAAATGTAGGAATATGTACTTATATTCAAACAGCTATTCGAATGGATGAAATAGCAGAACCTTTTGGAAAAGACAGAGCCATACACCATCTTGAAAAAGGAAGGGTGGTAATATTTGTAGCAGGATTAGGAAATCCTTATTTTACTACAGATACAGCCGCTGTTTTACGTGCTATCGAAATAAAAGCTGATGTGTTATTAAAAGGGACTAGAGTGGATGGAATTTATACAACAGATCCAGAAAAGGATAAATATGCTAAAAAATTTAAAAATATATCTTTTGATATGGCATATCAAATGGGAATAAAAGTGATGGATCAAACGGCTTTCATTTTAGGAAATGAAAATGATTTACCGATTATTATTTTTGATATTAACAGAAAAGGAAATTTTAAAAAAGTAATTTCAGGAGAAGAAATAGGAACTATGGTTTCTAAAAAAAAATAGAAATTAATTATGGATGAATTAAATAATATTTTCTCCTCTTGTAAAGAAAAAATGGAGGAAATTTTTAAAAAACTAACAAAAGAAATTCATCGTGTTCGATTAGGAAGTAAATCTGTATCTTCTTTTCTAGGTAAAATAAAAATAAAATGTTATGGAACTTTTTTTTCTCTTACAGAAGTAGCCAATATTTCTATTATAGATAATATGAATATTTCTATTCATCCTTGGGATCGTACGATTATTTCAAATATAGAAAAAGCTATTATTAATGCTAATTTAGGTTTTATGCCAACTAATAAAGGAGACTCTATTCATATACATTTGCCTATAATTACAGAAGAAAGTAGAAAAAATTTGATAAAAAAAATCAAATCACAAACAGAACATGCAAAAATTCTTGTGAGAGAAATTAGGAAAAAAAATAACCAATATATAAGAAAATTAAAAATATCAGAAGACATTTCTAAAACAGGAGAAAATTATATACAAAAAATGACCAGCGAATATATACAAAAAATTGAAAATTTCTTTATTCATAAGGAAAAGGAAATATTGAAAATATAGAAAATATAAAATGGTAAGAAAATATTCAGTTAAAGAATTACTAAATAAAGGAAAATTTTTTATAGATAAAAAAGTATTAGTCGAAGGATGGATCCGTTCTTTTCGTCATTCTATTTTCATAACTTTGAATGATGGATCTACAATTAGAAATATACAAATTATTTTATCGAATAATAAAAGTATTGTAAAAAAAATAACAATTGGAAGTTCAATTAGAGTTATAGGAATAGTGAAAAAAAGTATTGGAACAAAACAATATATTGAACTCCAATCTGTGGATATAACTATATATGAATCAGTAGATCCAAAAATTCTTCAAAAATCTATTTTGCAACCTAAAAAACATAGTTTTGAAAAACTACGTGAACAAGCTCATTTACGTTTCCGAACAAATATTTTTAGTTGCATTATGAGAATTCGTCATCATATAGCTTTTGGTATACATAAATATTTTCATAAACATGGTTTTTTTTATATTCATACTCCAATTATTACCACTTTAAATTGTGAAGGAACCGGAGAAATGTTTCATATTACAACTATGGATTTTAAAAAAAATAAAATAATAGATTATGCAAAGGATTTTTTTAAATGTAAAACTTATCTCAGTGTATCCGGGCAATTAGAAGCGGAGACTGCTTCTTTAGGATTAGGAAAAGTATATACTTTTGGTCCTGTGTTTCGGGCAGAAAATTCCAATACTTCACGACATTTATCTGAATTTTGGATGATTGAACCAGAAATTGCTTTTTATCATCTGGAAGAAAATATTAATTTAGCTGAAAATTTTCTCAAGTTTATTATAAAATATATTGTTGATAATAGCATGGAAGACTTGATTTTTTTAAATCAATGTTTGGAAAAATGGAACCAAAAGAAAAAAAACTCCCTTTTAGAAAAATTAGAACTTATCTTAAAATATCCATTCAAGAAAATTAGTTATACAGAAGCTATAAGAATTCTTGATCAAGAAGAAAAGAAAAAAAATATAAGATTTTTACATCCAATTATTTGGGGAATGGATTTACAATCGGAGCATGAACAATATTTAGTAGATAAATATTTTAAAATTCCTGTAATTATATTTGATTATCCTTGTAGCATTAAAGCTTTTTATATGCGTATGAATCATGATGGAAAAACTGTTAGAGCTATGGATATTTTATTTCCTGAAATAGGAGAAATTGTTGGAGGCTCTCAAAGAGAAGAACGTTATGATATATTATTACAACGTATGAAAGATACAAATACTGATAAAAATAAACTTTGGTGGTATTTAGATACACGTCGTTTTGGTTCTGTTCCTCATAGTGGATTTGGCTTAGGTTTTGATCGTTTAGTTCAATTTATCACAGGAATGAATAATATTCGTGATGTTATCCCATTTCCCAGAGTTCCAAACAATGCAGAATTTTAAAACATGTTAAAACAACAGTTATTGCAAAAAGGACAACATAAGCTTTCTCCACAACAAATCAAATTAATGAAATTAGTTCAATTGTCCACTTTAGATTTTGAACAAAGAGTTCAAAAAGAATTGGAAGAAAATCCAGCTTTAGAGGAAGAAAATTGTTCGGACTTAGAAGAATCTTCAGAAGAAAATGAGATGGATCTTATAGAGGATCAAAATCAATCTTCAGATCTATCTGATATAGATGAATATTTAAGTGATGACGAAATTGAAGATTTCCAAATCAATAACCAAAATTATAGCATAAAAAAACATATTCCCATTATTTCTGGAATTTCTTTTCAAGAATATCTAAAAAATCAATTGCATACATTTCGTTTAAATGAAAAAGATTTATTAATTGCTGATTTTATATTAGGAAATATAGACAATGATGGTTATATTAAAAGAAAAATTACATCTATATCCGATGATATTTTTTTAATACTTGGAATATCTGTCTCTACAGAAAAAATAGAGAAATTACTTGTAAATTATATACAGAAATTAGATCCTATAGGGTTAGGATCCAGGAATTTACAAGAATGTTTGCTGATTCAATTAGAGAAAAAAAAAATCAATCAAGAAATTTTTTTATCAAAAAAAATAATACGAGATCATTTTGAATCTTTTGTAAAAAAACATTACAAAAAATTGCAAAAAAAATTGGGAATAACAAAAAAAGATTTACGAAAAGTTATTGATCAAATAAGAAAATTAAATCCTAAACCAGGAAGGTTTTATTCTGATAACACTAAAAATTTGGATCATATAATTCCGGATTTTAATATTTATATTTCAGATGAAAAATTAGAACTTTCTTTAAATCAAAGAAATGTTCCAGAATTAAAAGTATCATCTTTATATTTAAATATGTTAAAATCCTATAAATCAGATAAAAATATAAAAAAAAATGAAGGAACCATTGTATTTTTAAAACAAAAAATAGATTCAGCAAAATGGTTTGTAGACGCAATCAAACAACGTCAAAATACATTAATGTTAACAATGAACGCTATTATGGATTATCAAAAAGAATATTTTTTAACGGGAGATCCACTAAAAATAAAACCTATGATTTTAAAAAATATTTCCCAAAAAATTGGAGTAGGTATTTCTACTGTTTCACGTGTCGCTAATAGTAAATATGTTAACACCCCGTATGGTACTTTTTTAATAAAAAGTTTTTTTTCTGAAAAGATGATAAACCAAAAAGGAAAAGAAATTTCCTCTATTGAAATAAAAAAACTTTTAGGAGAATCAATATCTAAAGAAAATAAAAAAAAACCTTTCACTGATGAAAAATTATCCAAAATACTTCAAAAAAAAGGCTATTTAGTTGCTAGAAGAACTATCGCGAAATATAGAGATCAAATGCATATTCCTGTTGCAAGAATGCGAAAGAATTTATAATTTTGATATAACCACAGTTTTACAATTGGAAAATTCTTTTATAGATAAAGAAGATAATTCTCTACCATATCCAGAGTTTTTAACTCCTCCAAAAGGAAAACGTGGATCTGATTTCACAACTTCATTTATGAAAACCATACCCGTGTCTATTTTTTTTGATATTTCTTCCGCTTTTTCTAAATCTTTTGTCCAAATAGAAGCTCCAAGCCCGTATGGTGTATTATTAACAATATCAGGAATTGTTCTTTCTTGAGAGAAAGAATAAATAATTCCTATTGGACCAAATATTTCTTCTTTTTTCACTATACAGTTATCATTTTCTATTTTTAATAAAGAAGGAGAAAAAAAATTACCATCTCTGGTAATTTCTAAACATATTTTTCCTCCATTTAGTATAATATTTTTGTATTGCTGATACAATTTTTCAGATAAATCATGACGAGAAATATAACCTATTTTAGTAGATTCATCATATAAATTTCCTCTGTGATATGTTTTCATTTCTTGTATAACTGCATCTATAAAATCATTTATTATAGTTTTATCTACAATAAATCTTTTTGCAGAAATACATGTTTGTCCTGTATTATTTAATCTAGATTCTGTAGCTAATTTTGCTATTTTTCCTATATTTTCTACATCTTTCAGAACGACAAAAGCATCATTTCCTCCTAATTCTAAAACAGATTTTTTAATATATTTTCCAGATAATGATCCTATAATACTTCCCGTTAAAGTACTTCCTGTAAAAGTAACCCCTTGTATTGCAGGATGGGCTATAACAGATTCTATCTGATTTATATCCATTAATAAAACTTGAAAAATACCTTTAGGAAAACCGGATTCTAAAAATAATTTTTCTAAAATAAGAGAACATTCTGTTGTATTAATAGCTGGTTTAATCAGCATTACATTTCCTAATAATAAGTTAGGAATAGTAGATCTTATTGTTTGCCAAATGGGATAATTCCAAGGCATAATTCCTAATATAGCGCCTATAGATTCAAACTTTACATAAGAAATTTTATATTCAGTATAAATTTTTTTAATAAAAATAGATTTTTGGAACTCGCAATAATATTTACATAAATTAATACTTTTATTTACTTCTGCATGAGATTGAGTTATGGGTTTACCCATTTCTTGAGTAATGGAATAAGCCATAATATCTGTGGCTTTTTTCATGAAAAAACAGAATTTCGTTAAACATTCAATTTTCAAATTGAAAGGATAATTTTTCCATTTATTATATGCGTTTTGAGCTTCAGATAATTTAAAATCAATATTTTTATTGGATAAAAAATAATAAGTTTTTAATACATTATCGTTTACAGGATTAATGGTTTGAAACATTTCATTTTTTTTTTAAAATTCGTCCATTCAAATTAATAGAAACTTTGGTATGAAAAGCTATGGCATAAAATTTTATTTTTTTTAAAAATAAAAACATTCCATTAGCTCTAATAGGAGATAAAAAAGTTTGAAATCCTATTTCATAAATAAAATTAGCATTAGAGCAAATAATTTCAAAAGGAAAGAGGCCTGAATATACTCGAATCATAAGAGCAGCCATCCCTCTAGGCAATAAAGCATCACTATCCGCATCAAGAAAAATGCGCGATTCATTAAATTTAGCCTCTAACCAAACTTTGGATTGACATCCATGAATTAATTTATCTTCAGATCTAAATATAGGTGACTTATTAGATAATTTTTTACCTAAATCTATCAAATATTCATATTTTTCTTCCCAATTTTTAAGAATTTTAAATTCTTTTTTTATTATTTCTTCTTTTTTATGCAAATTCATTTTTTTTGAATTTAATATGAACTAGACTAATTTTAGTCTAGCCATTTTCGCTGCTTTTGTCATATTATGAAGTGACATCAATACTTCTTTCCATTTTCTAGTTTTTAATCCACAATCTGGATTAACCCAAATATTTTTTATAGGTAATTTTCTTGAAGCTTTTTCTATTAAGTCAAATATTTCTTCTACTGTTGGGATTCTTGGAGAATGAATATCATATACTCCTGGACCTATTTCATTAGGATAAGAAAAAACGGAAAAGGCTTTTAACAATTCCATTCTAGATCTAGAAGTTTCTATAGTAATCACATCTGCGTCCATATCTGCTATATGTTGTAATATATCGTTAAATTCACTGTAACACATATGTGTATGTATTTGAGTTTCATCTTTCACTCCACTTGAGGATAAACGAAAAGCTTGAATAGACCAATCAAAATAAGATTTCCAATTCTTTTTTTTCAAAGGTAATCCTTCTCTTAAAGCAGGTTCATCAATTTGAATAATTTGAATCCCAGATTTTTCTAAAGATAAGACTTCTTCTCGAATAGCCCAAGCTATTTGATAAGCAGTATGATAAATAGGTTGATCATCTCTGACAAAAGACCATTGTAAGATTGTAACGGGGCCAGTTAGCATCCCTTTCATTAATTTCTTTGTTTTAGATTGAGCAAAACAGATCCATTTAACAGTCATATCGCCAACACGAGCAACATCACCATAAATAACAGGAGGTTTAACACAGCGACTTCCGTAACTTTGTACCCATCCATTATCAGTAGAAAGTATTCCTTTTAATTTATCAGAAAAATATTCCACCATATCAGTTCTTTCAAATTCCCCGTGAACTAATACATCTAAATCTATTTTTTCTTGTTCTTTAATAACTTCTACAATGAAATTTTTTATTTTTTCATCGTATTCTTCTTTACTCAGTTCTTTTTTTCGAAATTTATTTCGCAAACTACGTATTTCTTTCGTTTGAGGAAAAGATCCTATAGTCGTAGTAGGAAATAGAGGAAGATGAAATTTTTTTTTCTGCTTTTTTTGTCTAATATAAAAATGATTCTCCCTTTGTATGTCTTGGTCTGTTATTTTCATTGCTCTTTCCTTTATTTTTATATCATGAAAAATAGAGGATGATTTTTCTAATAAAGAGGAGTTACTGAGTAGAATATTTTTATTTCCTTTTATAATTTTTTCTAAATCATTTAATTCATAAATTTTTTGTTTTGCAAAAGACATTTTATTTTTGATATCTATGTGAATAGAATTCTCATATTCTATATCTATAGGAACGTGTAAAAGAGAGCAATTAGGAGCAATCATAATTCTATCTTCTCCCACAGATTCCATCGCTTTTTCTATCTTTTTAATAGAATTAGCATAATTATTTTTCCATATATTTCTTCCATCAATAAGACCTAAAGACAAAATCATTTTTGAGTCTCTTGAAAAAAAAGAAAGTATTTTTTCCAACTGATTTGAATCTTCCACTAAATCTATATGTAAAGCTTGAATAGATATCTCTTGAAAAAGAAATATATTTTCTGAGATCCCATCAAAATAAGAAGTTAACAAAATATTAATTCCAGAACAAAATCTGGATATTTCTCCATAAGCATATTTAAAAACTTTTTTTTCTTTTTCTGACATATCTAAAGCTAAAATAGGTTCATCTAATTGAATCCAATTAACTCCTTCATTTTTTAATTTGTTAATAATTTTTATGTAAATAGGAATAAGATTTTCTATTAAATCCATTCTATGAAAGGATTTTTCTTTTTCTTTTCCTAAAAATAAATAAGATAGAGGTCCAATTAATACAGGTTTAATTTTTTTTATTGATTTTAATACATTTTTAGATTCCTCTAATTCATCAAAAATTTTTTTCGAAAAAATAGAAAATTTTTGATTTTTTTCAAATTCTGGAACAATATAATGGTAATTAGTATTAAACCATTTGGTCATCTCCATCGCTTTAATATCCCAACCATTTTTTTGAAACCCTCTAGCCATAGAAAAATATAGATCAATATTGTTTTGAATCAATGGAATAGAAAGATAAGACTCTGAAACTACTCCTAATAACAAAGACATATCTAAAACATGATCATAAAAACTGAAATCATTGCATGGAATTAAATTCAAATTAGCTTTTTCTTGCGTTTTCCAATTTTCTTTTCTGATTTTTTTTCCTACATCAAATAAAGCGTCAGAATCAATTTTATTTGACCAATAAGCTTCACAAGCTTTTTTTAACTCTCTTTGTATCCCTATACGAGGATAACCTAAATTATGTTTCAGCATATAAATAACTTTTAAAAATTGTATTGTAATCCATACATACCACCATACATATGCATATATCAAAAATTAACTAAATATCCAATAATTGATATAAATATTCTAAAATTTTTCTGTCTAAAAGAGAAAAATTAACATTTCTTCTATTCATCATAATTTCAGCAGTTTCACAAACTTTATTAAAAGGAATTCTTTTTTTTTTTTGAATCCCTCCTAAAAAAAAAGAAGGAATATATCTAGGCGGAAATCCATATCCAAAAATATTATCACTAACACCTACAATTGTAGCGGTATTAAATTGAGTATTTATTGATGATTTAGAATGATCTCCCATGATTAGACCAAAAAATTGTAAATTGGTATGGGAAAAATCTTTTTTCTCATAATCCCAAACGGTTACCTTTTGATAATCATTTCTCAAATTAGAAATATTGGTTCCAGCCCCTAAATTACACCATTCTCCCAAAATAGAATTACCTAAAAATCCATCATGAACCTTATTAGAATAGGAAAAAATTACTGAATTAAAAATTTCTCCTCCTATTTTACAAAAAGTAGCTATAGTTGTTGCTCCATATATTTTTGCCCCCATATTTAACGTGGTGTGTTTTCCAATTGCTACTGGCCCTCTAATTACAGATCCTTCCATAATTTCAACTCCTTTTTCAATGTATATGGGGCCATGTTCCGCATTTAATACAACATTATTCGCTTTTATATCTTCTTCCAAAAAAATTTTATCCCTACAAATAACATGATTGTTTCCTAACAAAGAGGACGATTTTTTTCCATTTGTGAAAAACAAAAAATCTTTTTTTATAACAGTTTCATTATTAATAAATATATCCGATGGATATTGAATATGAATAATTTTATTTACATGATATGTTTTTTTACACTTTTTTAAAAATAAAGAATGAATGTTTTCTTTTCCTAAAAAGAAATTTTTTTTTATGGCAATCATTTTTTCTTTAAAGAAAATAGTTTCATTTTCTTTTAAAGAAAAAAGAATTTGAATTAACTCTTCATTAGGAAGAAATGCAGAATTAATTAACAATATATTTTCAAAAAATAAAGATTCTTTTTTTGAAAATTTTTTTGAAAGAAATGGCTGTGTAATAATGCTCTCTACATTTTTTCCAATATATTTTTCCCACCTTTCTTTTATAGTAAATAATCCTAATCTGATTTCTGATACAGGTCTAGTAAGTGTTATAGGAAATAATTTTTTCCATTCTATCCCATCATATAATATGAAATTCATATGAATTATAATTTTTTATATTTTTCATATCTTTTCTTAAATTTCTCAGCAGGTCCCGTTTTACCTAAAAATCTCTTTTCTCCAGTGAAAAACGGATGTGAATAACTAGATATCTCCATTTTATATAATGGATAGTCACTTCCATCTATGTGGATAGAATCTTTTGTTATAACTGTAGATTTACAAATAATTATTTTATCATTATTAATGTCTTTAAAAACAACAGGTCTATAATTTTCTGGATGTATTTTTTTTTTCATATTTATTTTTTCTTGTTTTTGTTTGGAAAACGGTAAATCAATCCATTAATATTCATTCCAGCGCCTAAAGAAGCCATGAGAATTGTATCTCCAGGTTTAATCTCATGAGGTGGCATTTTTCCTTTAAGAATTAAATCCAATAAAGTAGGAACAGTCGCTACAGAAGAATTTCCAAATTTTTGTATTGTCATCGGCATAATTTTTGACATGAAATCTTTCTTTAAGGATGTACAATTATATAATTTCAATAATCTTTTTAAAATAGCATAATCCATTTTAGCATTAGCTTGATGAATAAGAATTTTTTTTATATCCTTAATATGAAAATTAGCATGATCAAGTATATTTTTTAGCATGTTTGGAACTTTCGTTAATGCATATTCATAAATTCTCCTTCCATTCATTCTAATATTAACTAAAGATTTTTTATAATTTGGGTTTAAAGAAGGGCCATTCGTTAAATAATATAATTTCTCATTATTATCACATTGAGTATCATAATGAATGACCCCATGTTTTTCATCTTCTAAATATTCTATAGCAGATAGTATCGCTGCTCCTGCTCCATCGGAAAAAATCATTGCATTTCTATCATGTGGATCGATAACTTTAGATAAAGTTTCGGAACTAGTAATCAATATATTTCTAGCATATTTAGATCGTAAAAGTTGATCCGCAAGAATCATGCCTTCTATCCATCCTGTACAACCAAAAATCATATCATATGGTCTACATTTTCTATTTCTTATTTTAAGTTTATTTTTTACTTTAGCAGCGATAGAAGGCATAAAATCAGATTGATAAGAAATAGGATGAATATCTCCATAGTTGTGAGCAGATATAATATAATCTATTTCTTCCTTATAAATTTTAGAATTTATCAAAGCTTTTTTTGCTGCAATAGCAGCAATATCAGAATTTAATAATCCTTCATTTATATATCTTCTTTCCTCAATTTCTGTAATTTTTTGAAATTTATTGATGATTTCCTCATTAGATTTTTCAATTTTTAATCCTCTTTTATCGTAAAATTTATGTTTCAAAAAATGATCTTTTTTTATTATCTTTTTTGGTAAATAATGCCCCGTTCCCGTAATAATTGATCGAATCATTTCTTTCTTTATATATATTATATAAATTAAAGTAAAAAAATAAAATTCTTCAAAAAAATTATTTTTTTCCCATACTTTTTAATTTAAAAAGTAAATTCCAAATATTATGTATAAATATTCTCCTTCTTCAAAAGAAGAAAAATTGAAAAATATGTTTGATCATATTGCCAATAAATACGATTTAATTAATCATATACTATCTTTTGGAATAGATTTTATATGGAGAAGAAAAACAATTCATTTATTATATAAATTGAGTGAAAAAAAAATTCTAAAAATATTAGATTTAGCAACTGGTACTGGAGATTTAGCTATATTGTTAGCCAATCAATTCAAACATGCTCATATTACAGGATTAGATCCATCTGATAAAATGCTGAAAATAGCTGAAAAAAAAATAAAAAACAATTTTTTTGAAAAAAGAGTTCAAATTATTAAAGGATATTCACAAAATATTCCGTTTCAAAATGAAACTTTCGATATAGTAACTATTGCTTTCGGAATAAGGAATTTTCAATACATTCATCATTCTGTTAGAGAAATACATAGGATTTTAAAACCTTCAGGAATTTTAGTTATTTTAGAATTTTCTAAACCTTCCAATTATTGGATAAAAAAAATTTATTATTTCTATTTCCATTTTGTAAAAAAAATAGGAAATTTTATATCCAAAAGTCATTTTGCTTACAATTATTTAAAAAAATCTATATTCTCTTTTCCATATTGCAACAAAAAAATGAATAAACTCTTAAAATATCATAAATTCGATCCGATTCATATACAAAAACTAACTTTTGGAATTGTTTCTATTTATTTAGTTAAAAAAATAAAGAAATAAATTCATTTTTATAACCTTATAATTAAAATATTTTTTCATCATGATCAAATATTTATCTGGATATTTTACCCCTACTTTCCTTAAAAAAAGAATTAAAAGCATAGAATTATTTATGCGTTATCCGATAGAAATACAAAATCAACTAATCGATCAACTGATTTTTTATGCGAGAAATACCGAATTTGGAAAGAAATACGGATTTCGTGATATTAAAAAATATCAACAATTCTCCGAAAGAATTCCTATATGCAAATACGCTGATTTACAATGTCTTATTAAAAAAATTCGTAAAGGAGAAAAAGATGTATTATGGCCAGGAGGAGTAAAATGGTTTGCCAGATCCTCTGGGACAACGAACACAAGAAGCAAATATATTCCTGTCACCAAATCATCTATGAATACATGTCATTATAAAGCAGGAAAAGATATGTTATCCATCTATATTCATAATCATCCCAAAACAAAAATTTTTTTTGGAAAAGCAGTTCGTCTAGGAGGAAGTTACGAATTGTATAAAAAATACAACACATTTTATGGGGATTTGTCTTCCATTTTAATTAAAAATATGCCTTTTTGGATTGAAAATATTTGTATACCTAAAAAAAAAATAGCCTTAATGAGTGAATGGGAAAAAAAATTAGACAAGATGGTAAAAGAAACAGGTCATAAAGACGTTAGAATTTTATTAGGAGTTTGTTCTTGGTTGTTGATTTTTTTGAAAAAATTATTAAAAGAATTTGACAAAGAAAAAATAAACGAAATATGGCCTAATATAGAGGTAATATTTCATGGAGGAGTCAGTTTAAAACCTTATATCAATCAATATGAGAAATTATTTGATAAATCTATAAATTATTATGATGTATACAGTGCATCAGAGGGTTTTTTTGCTATACAAGATCAAAAAAATGTTGAAGATCTTTTGTTATTATTAAATCATGGTATATTTTATGAGTTCATCCCTACAGAAGAGATAAATAATACAGATCCTAAAATATTATCTATTGATAAAGTAGAATTAAACAAAAATTATGCACTTGTCATTTCTACTAATGCAGGATTATGGAGATACATAGTTGGAGATACTGTTAGGTTTACAAATTTATCTCCATATCGAATTTCCATTTCAGGAAGAACAACTCATTATATTAATTCTTTTGGAGAGGAATTAATTGTTGAAAATGCAGAAAAAGCCTTAAATAAAACTTGCATAAAAACGAATTCCATTATTCGTGAATATACGGCAGGTCCTGTGTATATGAATCGAAAAAATTCTGGAGCTCATGAATGGATTATAGAATTTGAAAAACCACCTGTAAATTTATGTGATTTTAGGGATATTTTGGATAATGAATTAAAATCTTTGAATTCAGATTACGAAATTAAACGATATAAAAATATTGTTTTAGGTCCTCCTGTTATATATGTAGCTAAAAATGGTTTATTTTATGATTGGCTAAAAAAACATAAAAAATTAGGGGGACAAAATAAAATTCCTCGTTTATCTAATGATAGAAGATATATTGATTCCATTATCAAAATGGAAAAAAATAGAGACTAGTTTCAATAAAATATTTTATAACTTTATAGTTTTATTATGAAAAAAAAAAAAGAAATATTTAAAACTTATGGAACATCTGTTTACGATACAGGTTCTTCTAAAGCTCAAATCGCTTTGTTTACTTATCGTATTAATCATTTAAACAATCATCTCAAAAATAATAAAAAAGATTTTAACACAGAAAGAGCTTTAGTAAAAATGGTGGGAAAAAGAAAAAAATTACTAAAATATATAGAGAAACATGATATAAACAATTACAAAAATATAATTAAACATTTAGGATTAAGAAAATAAAATTAATAAAATATTTCTGTATCTATAAAATATAAAATAAATCTATAACTATAATATAATATAAGTTGTTATTATATAGAAAATAAAAAAATATGCCAGATATAGTAAAAGAAACCATATCTATGAAAGATGGTCGTACTATCGTTATAGAAACAGGAAGATTAGCTAAACAAGCAGATGGAGCCGTTACAGTCCGTGCAAAAAATACGATGCTTTTGGCAACTGTGGTCGTATCCAAAGAAACAAGAAATGAAATCAATTTTTTGCCTTTAACAGTAGATTATAGAGAAAAATATTCTGCTGGAGGGAAGATTCCTGGAGGTTTTATTAAAAGAGAGGGAAGACCTTCTGACGAAGAAATTTTGACAATGAGATTAGTAGATCGCGTTTTAAGACCTACATTTCCGGATTCTTTTAAAAGAGAAATACAAGTTATGATTTCATTACTTTCATATGATAAAACTGTTTTACCAGATGGATTAGCAGGATTAGCTGCATCAACAGCTTTATCTGTAGCAGGAATTCCTTTTAATGGGCCTATATCAGAAATACGTATTATACGTTTAAATGGGAAATTCATTATTAATCCTCGTTTAGATCAGTTAAAAAATGCGGATATAGATTTGATAGTAGGAGCTTCAAATCGTTCTATTATTATGATAGAAGGAGAAATGAAGGAAATAAAAGAAAATGAATTTTTGGAAACTTTGATTATAGCTCATGAAGCTATAAAATTACAAATAGATGCTCAAATCCGTTTAGTTGATAAATTATCAAAGAATCGTTTTTTTTTCTTTGATGATCAAGAATCAATAAATACTTCAGAAGAAAATAAAAGATTAAAAAAAGAACTTTTTTTATTTTCACATGATAAAATTGAAAATATTTATCAAAATTTTGTAGATAAAAAAACTAGATCTATTCAAGAGAAAATTGTACTAAATGATTTTAAAAAAAATTTTTTAAAAGAAGAAGAACTAGAGAAAAAAGAAACTATTGTTGAACAATTTTTTGAAGAAATTATAAAAAATATAATTAGAAATTTAGTTTTAAAAAAAGGAGTACGATTAGATGGCCGAACTAGTAAACAAATACGCTCAATATCTAGTTTAGTTGATTATTTACCTGGAGTACATGGTTCTGCTTTATTTTCAAGAGGAGAGACTCAATCTTTAACTACAGTAACATTAGGATCATCTTTAGATGCTAATAGGATTGATAATGTTATTATAGAAAATCAGGAGAAATTCTATTTACATTACAATTTTCCACCTTTTTCAACAGGAGAAATACGTTCTATAAGAGGGGTTTCTAGACGTGAAGTTGGTCATGGAAATTTAGCTCAACGGGCATTAAAAAATATTATCCCTAATAATCCATATACAATTCGTGTTGTTTCCGATATCCTAGAATCTAATGGTTCATCTTCTATGGCTACAGTTTGTGCCGCCAGTTTAGCATTAATGGATGCAGGGATTCCTATAGAAAATCCTGTTTCCGGAATTGCTATGGGAGTATTTATGGAAAATGAAAATAAAGTTATTATATCAGATATAATAGGAGAGGAAGATCATTTTGGAGATTTAGATTTCAAAATAACAGGAACTAAGTATGGAATTACAGCTTGTCAAATGGATGTGAAAACAATGCAAGGAGTAACATTCGATCTCATTAATCAAATTTTAATGCAAGCTTTAGAAGGACGTATTTTTATTTTAAAAAAAATGTTAGAAATTTTACCTGAATATCGAAAAAAAATAAAACCGAATGCTCCAAAAATATATACTTTTAATATACCCAAAGATTTTATAGGTTCGGTTATAGGTCCAGGTGGAAAAGTTATTCAAGAAATACAATCATGTACAAATACAAACATACTAATTGAAGAAAAGGGGGATTTAGGTTGCATTGAAATTATTGGAAAAGATGATGAAAAAATAGAGAAAGCCATCAATAGAATTAAAGAAATAGCTTTTGTTCCTGAATTAGGAAAAGTTTATAAAGCAAAAGTAAAATCTATAAAAGATTTTGGTGCTTTTGTTGAAATATCTAAAGGAGTTGAAGGGTTGCTGCATATTTCGGAAATAGGATGGAAAAGATTAAAAAATATAGAAGAAGAATTCCATATAGGAGATATTATTGACGTTAAATTTATGGGAATGGATGAAAGAAATAAGAAAATGAAACTCTCTAGAAAAATACTTTTACCCCGTCCTGGAAAAAAAAATGAATAAAAAGAAAAAAAATATGAGACAACTTAAAATTACTAAACAAGTAACAAATCGTGAATCTGAATCGTTAGATAAATATCTTCACGAAATAGGAAAAATTCCATTATTAACTCCAGAAGAAGAAGTAGAATATGCTCGTAGAGCAAGAGAAGGGGACGATACTGCTATAGATAAGCTCGTAAATGCCAATTTACGTTTTGTTGTTTCTGTTGCAAAACAGTATCAAAATCAAGGTTTAAGTTTATGTGATTTAATTAATGAAGGAAATTTAGGTTTAATAAAAGGAATATTACGTTTTGATGAAACAAGAGGTTTTAAATGCATATCATACGTTGTTTGGTGGATTAGACAAGCTATTTTACAAGCTATCGCTGAACAATCACGTTCTATTAGACAGCCTACAAATAAATTAGCTTTATTAAACAAAATACTGAAAACTCTCGCTCAACTAGAACAAGAATTGCAAAGAACCCCTTCTGCAAGAGAAATAGCAGAATATTTAGATATGAATGAGAAAGATGTTGAAGAATCTATAAAAAACTCAGGAAGACATGTTTCAATGGATGCTCCATTAATAGAAGGAGAAGATTCTAATTTATATGACTTAGTTCGATCTGATGAATCTCCTCGTCCAGACGAACATTTAGAAAAAGAATCTTTACGTAAAGATATAAGAAGAATTTTAGAAACTTTAAGTGAGAGAGAACGGAGGGTTATCATTTTACATTTTGGATTAAATGGATCTCCACCTATGACTTTAGAAGAAGTGGGGCAATCTTGCGATTTAACAAGAGAACGTGTAAGACAAATTGAAAGTATAGCTTTAAAAAGACTAAAACACTCTTCTAGAAGCAAAATATTAAAACCTTATTTAGGTTAGTTAGAACTAAACGCGACCTCGAAGGGACTCGAACCCATAACCTTCTGATCCGTAGTCAGATGCTCTATCCAATTAAGCTACGAGGCCCATGATACATGATACAAATATACTAACTAAGATTGAACTATTTTCAAAAATTTTTCAAGTTTCATAGACGACTTCCCGACAAGTCCCCCATCTATATCCTTTTGAGAAAAAAAATTTTTTGCATTAAAATCATTAACACTTCCTCCATATAAAATAGATATTTTATTAGAAATATTTTCTCCATATTTATTAAAAAATAAAGAACGAATAAATTCATGCATTGTCTGAGCTTGTTCAAATGTAGCGTTTGTTCCTGTTCCAATTGCCCATACTGGTTCATAAGCTATATAAAAAGATTTTATTTCATCCGATGAACAATGAAAAACAGTTTCTTTTAATTGATTTTTAACAACTTCAAATTGTTTATTGTTCGATCTTTCTAAAAATGATTCTCCTACGCAAAAAATAATATTAAAACTATATTTCAATGCTATTTTTATTTTTTCTAGTAAAACATTATTTTTTTCGAAAAAAAATTCTCTACGTTCACTATGTCCTAGTATAACTTTTTGAACTCCTATAGATTTTAACATAGAAGCAGATACTTCTCCTGTATAGGATCCTTTATCTTTTTGATAAATATTTTGAGCCGCAATATTTAAAGTTGTTCCTTGCAAAATTTGATTTGAAATATGTAAAAAAGGAAAAGAAGGTGCTATAATAATTTCTTTATTATGATTTATTTTTCTCTCAAAAACAATTTTTAAAAAATTTCTAATAAAAGAAGTTGTTTCATGAAAGTCATAATTCATTTTCCAATTTGCAATAACTGTCTTTTTTCTCATTTTTATATAAATATTTTTAAATATAAATAAAAATTGTAATTTTTTTTAGATTACAGATTTTTTCTTAATAAGAAAATGATTTCGACTAACATTTTAAAACAAAATTTTTCTAATTCTTTGAATAAAATTTGTTTTCTATTTTTTTTTAAAAAAAATATTTTTTTCAAAATAAGATTTATAGAAAACTTATTTGAAGTTTTGTCCACATATATATAATTTTTTATTTTTTTTATTTTTTCGTTATATATCAAAATCACATCATTATGTGATATTTTATGAAAATTTGATGTAAAAAAAACATCCAATTTGATTAAAATAATTATTAAATAATTTATGATATCTATATACGTATCTGTTATTTTTTCTTCTTTAATTTTTTGAAATCCTTTTAATTGAATATTCTTAATCCGAATTATTTTAATTAAAACTTGATCTATTATGGAATAATTATGAAAAAATTTCCATGATAACCCATAATCTTCTAATTTTTTTAAAAAAAGTTTCCTACATTTTTGAATAATAAAAATAAAATCAAGATCAAGAGAAGAATGATTCATATCATTTAATTTTATAACAAATTACAATAAATAGTTTTTCAATGATAATTAATTGTGCGGGCACTTTATTGCATTTAAAAGAACCAAAAATAATGGGAATAGTTAATTTAACTCCTGATTCCTTTTATAATAGTGGAAAGTTATGTTCCGAATATAGTATATTACAACATGTTGGTGCATTATTAAATGAAGGTTCTGATTTTATAGATATTGGAGCTTGTTCCACACGACCAGGATCTAAATCAGTAACGGAAAAAGAAGAAATAAAAAGAGTTATCAAACCTATTCGTGGCATCATAAAAAATTTTCCAAATGTTAAAATTTCTATAGATACCTTTCGTAGTGAAGTTGCTAGAATAGCGGTGGAAGAAGGCGCTATAATGATAAATGATATATCAGGAGGAAAATTAGATAAAAATATGTTTCCTTTGTTAGGAAAATTAAAAATTCCATATATATTAAATCATATGAAAGGGATTCCAGAAAATATGCAGAAATATCCATATTATCATGAAAATATAATAATAGAAATCAATAATTTTTTTTCGAAAAAAATTTACTGTTTAAAAAAATATGGAATTCAAGATATCATTTTAGATCCTGGATTTGGATTTGGAAAAACAATAGAACATAATTTTCAATTATTAAAACACCTATCTTTATTAGGATTTCAAGATTATCCGATTCTAGTTGGCGTTTCTAGAAAGTCTATGATCAAATTCATTTTAAAAACTTCTTATGAAAAATCATTAAATGCAACTTCCATTATTCATACTATAGCTCTTTTAAATGGAGCAAAATTTTTACGTGTACATGATGTAAAAGAAGCTGTAGAATGCATTAAATTAGTACAATATTATAGAAAAATTTTATAATTCACTAATACTTGTATTATTTTTGCGTGAAGCTTTTTTTTCATTATTACATTTATTGAAAATTTCTTTCATTGATATTTTAGATATTTTTCTGGTAACCATTATTCTATTTCAAGTATACAGATTGGTTTACAGGACTGCCGCTTTAAATATTTTTTACGGTATCATTGCGACTTTTATTTTTTGGAAAGTAGTAGAAATTTATAAAATGAAACTTCTCAGCATAGTTATAAGTGCTTTTTTTAAAGGAGGTTTTTTAGCTTTGATCATTGTATTCCAACCAGAAATTAGAAAGTTTCTTCTCATAGTAGGAAGCAAAATTTTTTTTAAAAAATTTATATTTTCTCTCTTTAAAAAATCAGGAGTTTCAATTAAAACGGAAACTATAGATAGCATAGTGAATGCTTGTGCTATTTTTTCTGGAGATAAAACAGGGGTTTTAATGGTTATTCAATTACATCAAGATTTAAAAGAATTTATTCAAAATGGAGATGAAATGGATGCTAAAGTCAATATTTCTATTTTAGAAAGCATTTTCTATAAAAATAGTCCATTACATGACGGAGCTGTAGTCATTGTCGAAAATAAAATAATAAAAACAAGAGCAATTCTTCCTGTTTCTTACAATAAAGAAATTCCATCTCGTCTTGGATTACGACATAGAGCTGCTATTGGATTATCTGAAAAAACGGATGCGATATGTCTTGTTATATCCGAAGAAACAGGTTACATATCTTATATAAAAGATCAAAAAAGAACTGTCATCACTAATATTAATAATTTAAAAATGAAACTTGAAAAAGATTTACTATAATTAAATTCTTGATTTAAAAAATACATTATATGATTTATGAATATTCAAAATATATATCAATTGTATTCTATTTCTTCTGGAATAGAAATAAATAGTAAAAAAGTTAAAAAAGGATCTATCTTTATAGCTTTAAGAGGAAAAAATTTTGATGGGAATCAATTTGCATATGAAGCGATTTCAAATGGAGCAATGTTAGCTATAGTTGATGATAAAAAATATGCTTTTTGCGGAAAAATTATTTTCGTGTACAATACATTATATTTTTTGCATGAATTAGCTATGTACCATAGATATAGATTGTATCACGTCCCTATTATAGCAATAACTGGAAGTAATGGAAAAACCACTACAAAAGAACTGACTAAAGTTATTCTTGCTAAAAAATATAAAAAAGTTCATTCCACCATAAATAATTTCAATAATCATATAGGAATTCCGTTAACTATACTTTCTATGCCTAGAGATACACAAATATCTGTAATGGAAATCGGAGCAAATCATGAAAAAGAAATAGAGAAAATGTGTCGGATTATAAATCCAGATTATGGATATATTACAAATTTTGGAAGAGCTCATTTAGAAGGATTTAAAAGTATAGAAGGAATTATACGCAGCAAATTAGAATTATATGATTTTTTAAAGAAAAATAAGAAAGTAATATTTATCAATGGAGATGATTCTATTCAATTATATAATAGTATAGGAACGAATAGATATATCTTTTCAGGAACAAAAAAAAAAAAAACAGATGTAAATATTGAATATTCATGGGGAAACAACATCAAAAAGTCGGCTTTATACATTAAAAATATAAAAATTATTTCTCCTTTAATAGGAAATTACAATTTATATAATATCGCTTCTGCTATAACTATTGGGACATACTTCAAAGTTCCTTTAAAAAAAATGAAAGAAGCGGTAGAAGAATACATTCCTAATAATTATCGTTCTCAAATTTTAATGAAAAATAATATAAAAATTATTATAGATTGTTATAATGCAAATCCGACTAGTATGATCGAAGCTCTTGCCTTTTTTAACAATATACAAGGGCACAAAACCATAATATTAGGAGATATGTTGGAATTAGGGCCATTTTCTAAGAATGAACATGAAAAAATTATTTCCTTTATAAAAAAAAGCAACATTAACATTGCTTTCTTAATTGGAAACATTTTTTTTAATACAAAAAAAACGTCCTATAAAATAAAAAATTTTATAAACAAAAAAAATTTTGTTGAATGGATTCAGAAATCTTCTATTCAAGAAACAGATTATATTCTTATTAAAGGTTCTAGAAAAATGGAACTAGAAAGCCTTATTTGTTTAATTTAAATTTTTGTATATTTAATCTTATAAGATTAAATTTGTATACTATACGATGATTATTTCATAAAATTTTTCTTTATAATGAAGGAAATTACCACAAAAACCTATATCAAGTGGTTTAAAGATATGTCTTTTTGGAGAAAATTTGAAGACAAATGTCGTTCCCTATACTTAAAACAAAAAATTAGAGGATTTTTACATTTGTATAATGGACAAGAAGCGATCCCTGCTGGATTAACTCATGCAATGGACTTGTCTAAAGATAAAATTATAACCGCTTACAGATGTCATATTTTACCTATTTCTATGGGGGTTGATCCAAAAAAAGTAATGGCGGAACTTTTAGGAAAAAAAACAGGAACTTCTCATGGAATGGGAGGTTCTATGCATATTTTTAGTAGAAAACATCGTTTTTATGGTGGGCATGGAATTGTAGGCGGACAAATTCCGTTAGGAGCTGGAATTGCTTTTGCTGATAAATATTTTAATAGAAAAGCTGTAACCCTGACTATTATGGGAGACGGAGCAGTAAGACAAGGATCTTTACATGAAACATTCAATATGTCTATGTTATGGAAACTTCCTGTTGTTTTCATATGTGAAAACAATAAATATGCAATGGGGACTTCTGTAAAAAGAAGTAGTAATATAGAAGAAATTTATAAAATAGGAAAGTCATATGGGATTCCTTCTTATCCTGTAGATGGAATGGATCCAAAAAAAGTATCACAAGTCGCTTATACTGCTATAGAAAGAGCTAGAAAAGGAGAAGGCGCTACTTTTTTAGATGTTAAAACATATAGATATAGAGGGCATTCCATGTCTGATTCTGAGTTGTATCGTAGTAAAGAGGAAGTTCATTTATACAAGAAAAAAGATCCAATTTTAAAATTAAAAAATATTATCATTCAGAATGAATGGGAAACCATAGAAAATTTAAATGAAATAGAAAATGAAGTTAAAAAAAAGGTAGAATCTTGTGTCGAATTTGCAGAAAAATCAGATTTTCCTTCTTTAGAAAAAATGTATAATGTAGTTTATCATGAAACAAATTATCCTTTTCTAGATAAATAAATCTAGATAAAGTTTTTCCTTCGTATTCATAAACAAACATATATAAAAATAAAAATAATGGCAGAAATAATATACATGCCCCAATTAAGTGATACAATGAAAGAGGGGACTGTAATCAAATGGAATAAAAAAATAGGAGATAAAGTTTCAGAAGGTGAGATTTTAGCTGAAATAGAGACGGATAAAGCAACTCAAGATTTTGAGATAGATGTTAGTGGTGTTTTACTCTTTATTGGAGTAAAAGAAGGAGAAACTACGCGTGTAAATGATGTATTAGCAATTATAGGGAAAAAAGAGGAAGACATAAGTCACATAATTTCAAAATTCCAATATAAATATAAAAAAAAAGAACAAGATAATCAGGAGTTTAGGTTAGAAAAAAATCAAGAAATAAAAAACGAAAAAAGAAATAAAAAAATATTTATTTCTCCTGTGGCAAAAAAAATGGCTAAAGAAATAGGTATTCCTATAGATGATATAAAGGGAAGTGGAGAATATGGAAGAATCATTAAAAGAGATATAGAATCTTACGAAAAAATTGACCTTAATCTAAAGAAAAAGGAAAAAGAAAGTGAAAATACTGTTATTCATTCTTCCATAAGAAAAAAAATAGCAAAACATTTAATTTATTCTAAATTTTCAGCTCCACATTATTATTTATTTAGTGAAATAAATACAGATAAATTAATTGAATTTAGGAAAAATTTAAATAATAAACTTTCTTCAGAAGAAAAAATATCATTTAATGATATTATTATAAAAGCTGTAGCTCAATCCTTGAAAAAACATCCTGACATGAATGTTTCATGGGACGACGAAAAAGTTATAATACATTCACATATTCATATTGGAGTAGCAGTAGCTATAAAAGAGGGATTGATTGTTCCGGTTATTAAAAATGTAGATCAAAAATCATTATTACAAATTTCAAAAGAGATTAGAGATAAAGTATTACGTTCAAAATCAAAAAAAATACAACCAGAAGAAATAGAAAATAGTACATTCACAGTTTCAAATTTAGGGATGTATGGAATAGAATCTTTTACTTCCATTATCAACATACCTAATACATCTATATTATCTGTAGGATCTATTATGATGCGTCCAGTTGTAAAAAATTATAAAATTGAAATAGGAAATGTTATGAAAATTACATTATCTTGTGATCATAGAATTATAGATGGAGCTAAAGGAAGTGAATACATTCATTCTCTTAGAAATTTTTTAGAAGATCCTATTACTATATTATTTTAATTTTTTATTTATTCTTTTTTTAATACATGATAAAAAAATAGGAAATATAAATATAGAAAAAGTTAATAATGAAAATATTTTTTCAGAAAAAAAAAATAAAAATAAATTAGGAACATATTTTTTTGAAAAAAAAACAAGTTTAAATCCAAGAATAATAATTACAATAAAGGCTGAATGTTTTAATTCTGTAAATTTTTCCATCAATTTAACAAAAAACTGTGCAATCAATCTCATTGAGAATATCCCTATACATACACCTAAAAAAATTAATATCAAGTTTTCTGATAAAGCAACAGAAGCGAAAATATTATCAATGGAAAAAGCTAAATCCATTATTTCTATAATGAAAATAACTTTCCAAAAAGAATATTGTGTTTTTTCATTTTTGAAATCCTTTGATAAGGAATTTTTTTTAAAAAAAAAATGATTTAATCCTACAAAAATTAAGTAAATCCCTCCTAATGGTTTTAACCACCATATTTTTATTAACATGGAAATAAATAATAAACATATTCCTCTAAAAAAATAAGCACCAATAATTCCATATTTTATGGCTTTCTTTCTGTCTTTTTTTTTAAGATTGAGAGTCATAGATGCTAATATCGCTGCATTATCTATAGATAAAATGCTTTCTATTAAAAATAAATTTACTATAATAGAAATAGATAAAACAGGATGATGAATAATTTCTGTAATACTTTTTTCAATATTCATCTTTAAAAATTTTGTAGAGACATTAACTTACTATAAGTTCCTTTTTTTGAAATTAGAGTATTATGTTTTCCTTGTTCTATAATTTTTCCTTTTTCTAAGACAATAATATGATCTGCATTTTGTATAATGGAAGAAGATAATTTATGCGCTATTACAAGAGATGTTCTATTTTTCATCATTTTATTTAAGGCTTTTTGAACTGTAATTTCAGATTCTGTATCTAAAGAGGAAGTCGCTTCATCTAAAATCATAATTTTAGGATTTTTAAATACAGCTCGAGCTATGCTAATTCTTTGTTTTTGACCTAAAGATAATTTATTTCCGTTATACCCTATGATAGTATCATATCCTTTAGGAAGTTTTTTTATAAAACAATGTGCATTAGCAATTTTAGCTGCTTGTATCACAGAATTTATAGATATTTTTTTTTCTGTTCCTAACGCTATATTGTTAAAAACAGAATCATTAAAAAGAACCGGTTCTTGAGTTACAATTCCTAATAATTTTCTATAATCTTTAATTTTTAAATATTTAATGTTAGTCCCATCTACAGTAATTTCTCCAGATGTTACATCATAAAAATTAGCCAATAAATTAGCAATAGTCGATTTTCCACTACCAGATCTACCTACTAATACTACGGTTTTTCCTTTTTTTAAGGAAAAACTTAAATCTTGAATCAAGATTAATTTATTGTAAGTAAATGATACATTACGAAATAATATTTCATTTTCAAAATTAAAAATAGATTTATATATAATTTTTTCATTTGATACACATCTAGTATTCAATATCTCTACTATACGTTCTGCAGCTGCTTTTCCTTTTTGAATATTGGATATAGAATTAACTAAACTTTTTGCTGGATTAATAATTTGAAAAAAAAGTCCTATAAAAGGGAAAAGTATCTCTGGCGCCATTCCTTTTTTTTCTAAAAAAAGTTTTCCTCCATACCAAATAATTAAAATCATTGTAATTGAACCCAAAAATTCACTCATAGGAGAAGCTAATTCTTTTTTTCTATTAACCCGATCAGAAAGTATTTTCTGGTATTCAGATACTTGTTCAAAGCGTTTTTGCATTTGATTTTCAGCATGGAAAATATTTATAATTTTAATAGAATTTAAAGTTTCTTCTATAACAGAAAATAATTTTCCTAATTGGTTTTGAGCTCCTCTTGCATCTTTTTTTAAGCTATTTCCTATAATAGATAAAAAAATTGCCATTAAAGGAAACAATAAAAAAGCAAATAACGTTAATTGATAACTCATAAAAAATAAGGTTAGTAAATGAAAAGCGACCATAATAGGAGAACTAATCAAATTAGCTAAAGAACCAACAATAGATACCTCTATTTCATTAACATCATTAGATAATCTAGACATTAAATCTCCACTTCTCTTATTTGAAAAAAAAATTATGGGTAAAGAAAGTATTTTTTTATGAAAATCGTTTCGAATATTTCGAACGATAGAAGTTTTTATTCCTATTAAAAAATATTCCGCCAAATATCGAAAAATATTTCGAATAAAAAAAAGTAGAATAATAAAAACGCAAAATATAGCTAAAGTGTTTATTTTTCCATATTTATATAACAGTATTTTTATATAATCATGAAAATATTTAATAATGAAATCGAAAAATACATTAAAAGAATTAAAAAATGTTGTTTTATTTTTGTATTCAGAAGATTCAAGTAAAATACTTAATACAGGAGAAATCGATATAATGGATATAACTGAAAATAAAGAATATAAAAAATTACATGATATATTAATGATATAATGATATTTATAGGGCTTTGAATAAGCTAAAATTTTTTTCAAGTGCATTCATTTAATTTTCTTAAATCCCAATATAATAAATATAGCTATAAAAATTTTTTAATCTGTTAATAAAATAATAATTTCATATATAATTTTTTTATGCTAAATGTAAATCGATGGTAATATGAATGTAAGAAACTTTTTTACAATTTTTGTAACCATAATACTGACTACAATTTGTTTATATTATATATTATCTATTATTGTAAATAATAAAAATAATACAAAAAATTTAAATCTAGGATTAGATTTAAAAGGAGGAATAAGTATGATTTTAGATATTTCTGAAAAAGATTTATTAAAAAAATTTTCTGAAAATTCTCAAAATTTTGTTTTTCTAAAAGCGTTAGAAAATGCAGATAAGAAAAAAAAAGAAAACCCAAATACAGATTATTTGTCATTTTTCATGAATTCCTTTAATCAAGAGATTAATAATAATAAATTAGATATCAATTTATCTTCTCCAAATTTATTTGGAAATAAATCAAATTTCGAAGAAATTGATCCTAATAGTTCTGATTCAGAAGTAAAAAAATTTTTAAGAAAAAAAATAGAATCATCTATAATTTCTATTCAGAATATTTTGAGATCCAGAATAGATAGATTCGGAATCATTCAACCCAATATTCAAAGAATCAAAAATTCTAATCGAATTTTAATAGAACTATCTGGAATAAAAAATATAAATAGAATCAAAAATATTTTAGAAAAAAAAGCGGAATTACATTTTTTTGAAACTTATAATATTCAAGAAATTATTTCGTATTTCAATGTAATCAATAAATTTTATGATAAAAAACATTCTAAAATAAAAAAACATTTTATAGATCTTTTGAATATTCCACTCATTAAATCTTCAAATGTAGTCGGATTAGTTCATATAAACTATCAAAAAATTATTTCTGATTTTCTAAATTCTTCGGAAGCTAGAAATTATTTACCATATGATTTACATGATGTAAAATTTTTATGGGGATATAAAAAATTAGATAATTTTTTTCAATTATTTGCTGTAAAAATCAATAATGAAAATACATATGATTCTTTAAATGGAGATATAGTGACTCATGCTTATAAATCTTTTGGTCCTTTAAATGAAATATCCATAAATATCAAAATGAATCAAGAAGGAACTAAAAAATGGAAAATATTTACAGAGAAAAATATAGGAAAAAGTATCGCAATAGTGCTTGATAATTTAGTGTATGCAGTTCCTGTAGTAAAATCAGTTATTCCAAATGGAATGTCTCAAATATATGGACATTTTTCAATACAAGAATCTAATGATTTAATAAATGTGTTAAATACAGGAGAATTACCTACTTCTGTAAAAATTGTTCAAACTGATATTATCGGTCCTTCTTTGGGTAAAGAATCTATTAGAAAAGGGATCATATCTTTTTTGATTTCCTTATTTTTTGTATTTACTTGGATGTTTTTTTATTATTCCATTCCAGGATTATATGCTAATATTATCCTCTTTTTTAATATAATATTTATTTTTGGAATTCTCATTTCTATGAATGCTGTATTGACCTTTCCTGGTATCGCGGGAATTATACTAACATTAGCAATGTCCATGGATGCTAATATTTTGATTTATGAAAAGATTAAAGAAAATATAAAAAAGAAAATTTATATATTAACATCTATTCATAATAGTTACACATTACATGGAGCTTTATCTTCTATTATAGATGGACAAATCACAACTTTATTATGTGGAATAATTTTATTTTATTTTGGTATAGGACCAATACGAGGATTCGCTACAACCTTAATTATTGGAATTATGATATCTATGTTTACTTCCATTTGTTTAGGAAGGTTGTTCTTAGAATGGCATTTAAAAAAATATAAAAAAATTTCTTTTAGAAAAAAGATATCAATTTTTATTTTGAATAAAATTAAAAATATGCAATATGATTTTTTGTCCAGAAGAAAATGGGTTTACATGATTTCTTGTATTCTTATAATTGTTAGTATACTATCTTTTTTTTTCAAAGGATTCAATATGGGTTTAGATTTCGTTGGGGGTCGTTCTTATGTAATTCTTTTTGATCGTAAAATGGTACCTGAAAAAATTTCAGAAATTTTGTCGAGAACATTTATAGAAAATGGAAAACCTTCTTTTCCTAGGGTACAAACATTCGGAGATAAAAATCAACTTAAAATAGTTACCAAATATAAAATTTGGGAAGAAAATAATCAAATAGACGAAATAATTTTAAGAAAGATGTTTTCAGCTTTAAAAAATTTTTTTCCTATAAATTTTGAGGACTTTAGAAATATCAAAAAAAATAAATCATTAGGTATTTTATCTATTGAAAAAGTAGGCCCTACAGTAGCTGTAGATATGACTCATAAAGCTTTTCTTTCTATTATGATTTCTTTAATAGGGATTTTTATATACATTTTTATAAGATTTAAAAAATGGGAATTTGGAATAGGTGCAATTATTTCTTTAATTCATGATTCAATTATTGTTCTTGGAATATTTTCATTTTTTCACGAAAAATTTCCTATTCTGGAAATAGATCAAACTTTTATAGCCGCTTTATTAACGATAGTAGGTTATTCAATTAATGATACCGTAATAGTTTATGATAAAATTAGACAAATTTCAAAAAAAACATCATTTATAATGAAAGAAACTATAAATAAAGGGATATCTAGTACTCTGAGTAGAACTATAAATACTTCTTTTCTCACTTTATTAGTAATTTTAATTATTTTCTTATTTGGAGGAAAAGTACTTCATAGTTTTATGTTAGCTTTATTTATTGGAATTAGTGTGGGAACTTATTCCTCTATATTTATAGCTCCATCTATAGTATATGATTTTTGTAAAAAAAATGTAAAAAAATGAAAAATTTTTTATTTATTAGTATAGAAGAAAGTTTCTTTATCATTTTTATAGCTATACTTGTTTTTGGTCCTAAAAAAATACCAGAGATAGCTCGTGGATTAGGAGAAGGAATACGGTACTTAAAAAACGCCAAAACAAAAATTAAAAATGAAATTATTAAAAATAATATTGATCAATCTATAAAAGAAGAAATTTATAATCATAAAGATGAAAATAAAAAAGTAAAAAAATATACACCTCCTTATTCTATAAAACGAAATAATTAGATATTATTTTTTCTATAATCTTTGATATTAGATTTTTCAATTAACACATTTCCTATTTTTTCTAAAATATTTTTTCTTAAGTCAGCATTTAAAGATTCTATTTCAGAAGAGAGATAGGAAAGCTTTTTAGATGTATTAAAACGTTTTAATGTTCTTATAAAAAAAATCCCCCTTTCTCCTAATATTGGTTTAGAGGTCTTATATAATTTTGATGAAAAAGCATATCCTATTACTTTAGGTTCTTTGTAATTTTTTATCATAGATTGATAAAAATTGATTTTACAAGATTTATTTATTTTTTTTCTAAAAAAATAAGCTATTTCTTCCAAACTTATATGTTTGTTTTTCATTATATTATATAAATAATGACTTATTTTTTTATTTAAAAGGAAAGGAGATATATTATTTTTTATTTCTTCAATAGGATATCCTTTTTTTTGAATTTTAGATAAAAAAACCATAATATAATCTTTATTATAAGCGGAAAAAATTTTTACATCTCCTTCTTTTCTATTTTTTTCATAAGACCAATTTATAATTTCTTGATCCAATTCAGTATTCAAGTCCTGAATGTTCCATTGATGATTTTTTATTTCTTTTAAAAAGATTGTTTCATATTTCTTTTTTCTTGCATTATTAATAAATGTATTCAAATTTGAATTTTTATTTTCTTTCATAAATTTAATAATCTTTTGGTAAAGAATATCTTCCGTTTTTTTTGATGGAGTTAGTGTTTTAATTATTATGGCAAATTGATAAGCAGGTTTGATATCTTTTATATCGTCTATTCTGATAATATGATATCCAAATTTAGTTTCCGTTAAACCTATTGTCCCTTTTTTATTTTTTAAAGAAAAAAAATCAAATGATTCCTTACCTTTAAATGCTTCATTTTGCTCTTCATATTTGATCCATCCTAAATTTCCTTTATTTTTTTTTGTATTGACAATATCATCAGATTTTTCCCATACTAAAGAATTAAATCTATCAGGATTTTTGATTACAATATCATATATTGTTTTCGCTATTTCTTCAGCTTTTTTCTTAGTCCTATTATTATAAAAACGTACAGCTTCCTTATGAGAAATCAATATATGACTAGATAAAACAGAATTATATACCATTTTTTTTCCAGTAAGTTTAGCCATGATATAAATATTGTCATCTTTAAAAGGCCCAAACATACTCCCTACTTGATTTTTTTTTTCCACAAAATGTTTCAAAAAAAGAGGTAAATTATTTTTCAAATAAAAATTTGAATCAAAAGGTTTTTCAGACTGATTTGTAACGATTATAGAATTATGATTGGAAGATTTAAATTTATTAAATAATTTTTTTATTTTCAAATCCATATTTTTTTCGTCATCTAATGATGGATGAGAACGAAAAATTATAAAACTGAGATTTCTTAAATTTTCTTTTTTATAAAGAAATTTATTTTTTTTAATAAAATCGTAAATATCATGACTTTGTATTTTATAATATTTTTTTTCTATGTCTGAATAAGGAATGAATACATAATCAATTATGGAAAATTGATTTTTATCTCTATAATTTAATAGAGCTTCTATAAAAGAAGTATTTAATCCATACATCAACATTTCTATATATTTTTTTGCAACAATTCTTTTTGGAATACTATTCTTTTCATACAACCAAATATTTTTTTCTGCTTCTATTTGAGGCGTTAAACTAGAAGGTAATTTTTCCAAGTTTTTTAAATAAAATTGAAATTTATTCATGTCCATTTTTCCTTTTTCATTTTGAAAATCAATAATTTTGCTATATATTGATTGCTTTTCTATTGCTTTCCAAAAATCTTTTTTTGTACTTGTAATACCTAATTTTTTAGCTTGCTGATTCATCACTTTTTCATGAACTAATAGTTTCCAAGCCTCATTTTTCAAATGCTCATCAACTTCATCTTCACGAAATTGTTTCAAAAATTGAAAATAATCAAGATATTCTTTTAAAAAAATGTTATCTCTATTTACTTTTCCAATAACAGTGGAATTTTCAGTAAAAAATTTCAGCAGAATATTAGGATCTAATATAAAAAATAGCAAAGATATGCTTATAAAAAAGAAAACTAACCATGTATTTTTTCTTATTTTCTCTAAAAAACTCATTTTAAACTTTTTTTTTCAGAAAAATTTCTTCTATTTTATTTTTAGATACTTTTTTAATTTCTATATAAAAATTTTTATTGATAACAATTTTATCTCCATATTTTGGAATGTCTCCTGTATAAGTAACGATCAATCCTCCTAAAGTTTCATATTTATCAGATTGAGGAAGATCTAAATTATATTTAGCATTGATAAAATCAATTTCTAAACGTGCAGAAAATAAAAATTCATAATCATTTAATTTATTATCTAGTAATAAATTTTCATCATGTTCATCTTTTATATCTCCAATAAACTCTTCTAAAATATCTTCCATAGTTATCATTCCTGCAGTCCCCCCATATTCATCTAATACTATAGCAATACTTCTTTTTTTTTTAATTAAAAGATCCATGATTTCTCTAATAGGAGTTGTTATATAAACTGATTCTACTGATCGAATTATAGATTCGATATTTTTTGGTTTTTTAAATAACTCTAAATAATGAATATAACCAATAATGTTATCTATATTATTTTTATAAATCACTATTTTAGATAAGCCACTTTCAGTAAATATATTTCTGATATTATTTATAGAAGAAAATATTAGATTAGAAGAAACTATTTCTTTTCTGGGAACCATACATTCTCGTGCTTTTTTTTCAGAAAAATCCAGTGCTTTATGAAAAATTTCAATTTCAGATTCCAAAAATTCTTTTCCTTTTATATTTTTTTCTATGTTTTCTGATAAAAAATAAACTAAATCTTCTTTATCAAAAATTTTCTTTTTATCATTTTCTTTTTCTCCTAAAATTTTCAAAAAAACATTAGAAATACAAATAATGGAGTTTGTAATAGGAGAAAATATTTTATATATTACATATACAGGGACAATGAATAAACTTAACAATTCATTTGAATACACACTGAATATTATTTTTGGAATAAATTCTCCAATAATTAAAATGATAGTCGCAGAAAAAATTGATTCTAAAAAAATCATCCATAAAGAATTATCCAAAAATTCTTTTGGAAAAATAGACAAAAACAATTTTCCCATATAAATCCCATATATAACTAAAGATATGGTATTTCCAATTACCATTGTAGTGATAAATTTTTTGGAATTGTTTATACTTTTTGAAAGAAGTTTAGAATGAAAAGAACCTTTTTTATTTTCTTTTTCTATTTCTATTTGAAATAAACTGGAAGAAATCAATGCCATTTCCATACCAGAAAAAAAAGCAGATACTAGTATAGTAATAAAAACTATACTAATATGAAAAATTATATTATTTAATAGGTAAAGTTCCACTAATGTTTTTTAATCTAATTTCTTTTAAATCTTCAGTAGCTTCTATTCCATTTTTAGCATATAGTCTGATTCCATCTAAATTAGATATGATTGTTGTATATTTCTTATTAAATATTTTTTTATTTTTTATATCCCAAAAAATCTCATCAGTTTTCAATAAATATCCTTTAGGACTCATAATTTTTATATTTCCTTTAATATGATAGAATATTTTATCAATTGATTTTACCCAATCAGCCCTAATATAAGTATATTTATTAGTATTTTGATCATAAATGAATAAATTTAAACCATATGGAAACAAAGTATAAAAAGTATATTCTTTAATAATAGGAGAATAAATAACAAATTTTAAGAATCCTTTTTCTTTATAAAAAAGACTTGTTTTAATAAAAATATTTTTAGGTATTTGTTTTCTATCTTTTCTTATTAAAGCATCTCTGTTCATACAAGAAAATAGAAAAAATAAAAATAATAAAAAGATATGATAACAAAATTTATTACTAATTATTTTATTGTACTTTTGTTTTTATGTTTTGGTATCTTAGCTCAGTAGGTAGAGCAAAGGACTGAAAATCCTTGTGTCCCCGGTTCGATTCCGGGAGATACCATTTATTTTTATTTTATACCTAACTCTCTTTTAACTGCTTCAGTAATATCCTCTCCTTTATTTACTAAAACTCCTTTTCCAGGACTACAATCATCAACTCTTATAATATTTTTATCTTTATCTATTACTTTATGGATAGCGTTTTCTATTTTTTTATATATAGGATTTAATAATTTATTTTGTTTTTTAGTTAAATCGTCTGAAGCTGTTTTTTGATAGGCATGGGCTCTTGACTGTAAAATTTCTAATTCTTTTTTAAGAATTGGATTTTTATTTTTTTGAAATTTTTCTGCTTTTTTATGAAATTCTTTTGCTAATTTATCTAAAATATTTTCATGGATTTTACTAATTCTATCCAATTCTTTTTGCGCAGTAGAAAATTCTGGCATTTTCTCTATCAAAGCCGTACTATTAAGACAAACTATTTTATTATGACATTCCTTATGATCCTTAGAATACGAATGATATCCGAATAAAAATAGAAATAATAAAAAATAAAGAATTATATTTTTTTTCATATTATTTTGTGTTTTTATTTGTATTGTATTACAAATCTTTTCCTATTATAAAATGTGTTTTCCATTTTGATTGATTAAAACCACGAATTATATCCTTATCTATAGGATATCCAAAATCTAACCCTAAAAAACCTATTGGAGGCCAAAATAAACGAAATCCAAATCCAAAAGATTTATTTATAACTAATGGATTAAATTCTTGATAAGAATTGCTAATATTTCCTCCTTCCATAAAACAAATTGTCCAAATCTTAATATTTGATAAATTTTTAATCAAATAACGTATTTCCAAAATAAGTTTATTATAAATAGTCCCTCCATTATTTATAATTTTATCTTTATAAGAATACCCCCTTAATGGAATAAAATCTTTATCATATAATTTTGATCCTAATAAATTATTATGTACTCCACCCATATAAAATTTTTGGAACGGAAATAATTCTTTTGAATTGTGATATTGCCCTAAATAACCTAATTCTCCTCCTGTTTTCAATATCATATTCTTTATAATTTTATGATACCAAAATAAAATTATTTTTAATTTAAAATACTCCATCCATTCCTTCTCTTTATTATTCTTAAAAATTACGGAATATGGAATAGTAAATGTACTGTTAAGCTGGATTTTTGATCCTTGAAATGGAAAAATAATATCGGGTTCTATTGAAAATCTTTGAAATGAAATTAAGTAACTCAGATTGTTGAATTGGCGTTTTTGATATAAATTAGAAGAAATTTCCTTTTGATAAATAAATTTTTCGTAATCTATAGATGTAAAAATCTTAGAATAAGGATCTAAAAAAGTTAAAGACTTATTTAAGTCAATAGAAACCCCTATTTTTTCTAAAAATTGATGTTGTTTTTCTTCATGCGATATTTCAGTATTTTTATATACTTGAGATAAAAAATCTAAATCCTCTTCGTTTTTAATTTTTTTTATTGAATATTGACTTTTTAAAGTAAGAGAAGTGGGATGGATTCTCTCTATCCAAGGTTCTGTAAAAGAAATACCATAAGATGTAAAATCTTTTCCTAACTGACTGTGAAGAACTAATTTTTGTCCGTCTCCTTGAGGAATGGGATTCCACAAGTTCCATTTAAAAATATTTTTAATAGAAAAATTTCCAAAATTTAATTTAAAATTTCCGATAACTTTTCTAAAATTTTTTCCTCCAAAACCTCCATGAAGTTGAAACTCATTAGTATTTTTTTCTACAACATGCCATTCTATATCAACCCATTCATCTTTTTTGTTTGGTTTAATTATATGATATACTTTATCAAAAAGATTTAAATTCTCTAAATGTAACAAACTATATTTAATGTTATGAATAGAAAAAAGATCTCCAGGATAAGTTTTTAATTCTCTTCTAATTACATGATCTTTAGTTATTAAATTTCCTAATATAAAAACTTTATTTATGTAGACAGGTTGATTTTCTAATATTTTAATTTCTAAATCTATTTCATTATCTAGAATCCTTTTTTCCATAAAAGTAATATTAGAAAATAAATAACCTAAATTTAAATAGGCATATAAAATACTATCAGCATAAGAAGGATTTAAAATATTTTTTCTAATCCCAATTGGATTATATATGTCTCCTTTTTTATAAAAGAAAATTTTTTTCAAAAAATCTGTTTTAAACTTTTTATTTCCTAATATAGTAACGTTTCCTAAATAATATTTTTTTCCTTCTATGATTTTTATTCTTATTCCATAATTTCCTGTTTCTTTTTTCCATATAGAATCTAAAAATACTTGAATATCAATAAATCCCATAGACTTATATTTATTGATGATATTTTTTAAATCTTTTTTTATATTTTCTTGAATAAAAAGAGGTTTTTTGATTATAGAAATTATGGGAAATAAATTTTTTCTAGTTTGACTCATTAGGTCAAGCAATTCTTTATTTTGAATGACTTGATTCCCATGAAATAATATTTCTTCTATTTCAATTTTTTTTCCTTTATCCACATATAAACATAGTACATTTTTATCATTCTCTTTATTTATTTCACTTTTTATATTAATATCATGATACCCTTTTTTAACATAATATTCTTGTATATCATTTTTAACAGACTGAATCAAATCATAAGAAATTTTTTCTCCAATTTTTATTTTTTCTATATTGGGAAACTTATCTTTTTCAATTCCTTTTACTTTGATTTCATGAATTTCTTCTAAATCTTCTAATTCAAAAAATAAATCAATTTCATTTTGATATTTTTTCTTTTTGTAAATGGATATTTTTCTAAAAAGATTACTTTTCCACAATTTTCTTATAGCATTATCTGTTTTTACTCCATAAATATCAATAGGTTCTCCAATAGAAATACCTGATAATTCAGAAATAAAACGACTGTCATATTTAGTTTTCCCTATGATATGTATTTCTTTTACAAGGAAAAAAATATTTTTATTATAATGCTTTTTATTTTTAGTAATAGAAGAATTCTCATCGTTAACAGAAAACGAGTGCTCTTTTTTATAAGAATTCTCATCGTTAACAGAAAACGAGTGCTCTTTTTTATAAGAATTCTCATCGTTAACAGAAAACGAGTATACTTGTTGAAGTGTCAAAAAAAATAAATAAAAAATGCAGTTTATAATTACAAAAATATTTTTTTTCATGAAAATTATTCTATTTTTCCAAAACGACGTTTTCTTTTTTGATAATTTATTATAGCTTCAAAGAAATCTTTTTTACGAAAATCAGGCCATAAAACATTTGTGAAATATAACTCTGCATAAGCCGATTGCCAAAGCAGGAAATTGCTAATACGTTGTTCTCCACTTGTTCTAATAATTAAATCTACATCAGGCAAATTTTTAGTATACAAATGATTTTGAAAAAAAGAAAGATCTATATCTTTTACAGAAAACAAACCATTACAGACTTTTTCCGCAATATTTTTTGTTGCTCTTAAAATTTCTTCTCTAGCACTATAACTTAATGCTAAAATTAAAGTTCCAGATGTATTATGTTTTGTTTTTTTCATGAAGAAAAATAGTTCTTGTTGAATCATTTCAGAAAATCTTTCTACTTCTCCTATAGTAAGAATTTTCACATTTTTTTCATGAATTTCTTCTAAATGAATTTTTAAATTAGTATGAAATAAACGCATTAAACTATCTATTTCTTGTTTAGGCCTATTCCAATTTTCTGAAGAAAACACATATAAAGTTATATAAGGAATTCCTAATTCTTTACTTCCATTTATAGTATCTCTTACAGACTGTATTGATTTTTCATGTCCAAATGTTCTCAATTTTCCTCTTTTTTTTGCCCAACGACCATTTCCATCCATAATAATAGCTACATGATGAGGAATATTATTATAGTCTATTTTTTCTAGTAACTCTTTCATAAATTCATAAAAAACATAAACACATCTTTTACAAAGATATAAAATAAAAATCAAGATTTTTCATATTCAATTTCGTTGATCCATTCCCCATAAAAGTTTTTCTCTCAATGTTTTATAATATGTATTCCTTCCTTCTTGAAGGAGATATATGTAAAAAGGCGCTTTTTGAATGTATAATTCGTTTTCTTGATTCAAAGAAGTTAATCTTGTATCCATAGATAAAGAATAAGATTTTACACGACTATGTATTTTTAAATACACTTTTTGATGATCCGATATGATTAATGGACGTGAAAATAAGTTATGTGGAGATATAGGTGTTAAAACAAAATTTTTATTTTCAGGTCCAATAATAGGACCGCCACAACTTAGAGAATATCCAGTTGACCCAGTGGGGGTAGAAATTATTAATCCATCAGCCCAATAAGAAGTTAAAAATTCATTATCTATATAAGCATCTATAGTGATCATCGAAACCATTTCCTTTCTAAGGATTACGATTTCATTTAATGCAAAGTTGAAAAATTTTTTTTGATCCGTTACAGAAGTCTTTAACGACAATAAACTTCTAGGCATTATGTTAAGTTTTCTATTAAAAATTTTATCTATTTTTTGTATAAAAACGTCTTTACTAAAAGTAGCTAAAAAACCTAAATTTCCTGTATTAACTCCAACTATAGGAATACCAGAATCTCTAATTAATGTAATGGCGGAGAGTATAGTCCCATCTCCCCCAAAAGTAAACATTAAACTGAAATCTTTATTTGTTAGTTCTTTATAATGAGAAAATACAGGAAAATCTAAATATTTGAATTCTTTAAAAGAAGACAAAACATGAAAAAATGATTTTTCAATATGAATTTCTATTGAATGACTAAAGGCATAGCCTATGAACTGATTTAAATATGGTATATTTTTTTCACAAAATTTTTGTCCATATACGGCTATTTTCATTTTAAAATTTTCTTAAACAACAAACTGAAAAATTACGAATTTAATTATTTTATTTATTAGAACATAATAAATGAAAATAATAAAAATAAAGAGTTTTTTTTAAATTTGTGTTGTTTGAAAAAGAAAATAGTAAGCAAAAAATTAAAATAAAAAATGAAAAAATCTTCGTTTCCGGCAAAAATATTGTTATTTGGAGAATATGGGGTTTTAAAAAATTCAAGCGGACTTTCTATTCCTCACAATATTTACAGAGGAACTTTAAAAGTTCATTCAGAATTCAATAAGAATATTGAAGATTTTTCAAATTATGAAATCAAGAAATTTTATAGTTTCTTATCTATTTTGGAAAAAAAAAAGTTTTAACAAAACTGAATTTAAAGAAATTACATCAAGATATACAAAAAGGAATATTTTTTCATTCAAACATTCCTCAAGGATATGGAATAGGAAGTTCTGGAGCTTTAGTTGCCGCTATTTATGATAAATATGCAAAAAATAAATTAAAGACATGTTTAAAAAAACATATCATAATATTAAAAAATATATTCAGTAAAATGGAGTCTTTTTTTCATGGAAAAAGCTCTGGAATAGACCCTTTAATTTGTTATTTAAATCAACCTTTACTCATTCGGTCTAAAACAGATATTTCTATAATAAAAATTACAAAAAAAAATAAAGGAAAAGGAGCTATTTTTTTATTAAATTCTGGAGCTCCTAGTAAAACTGATTCTATGATCAAATTTTTTTTCAAAAAGTTTAAACAGAATAAATTCAAAAAATTTTTTTTCATAGAATTTATAAAATATAATGAAAAATGCATTGAGTCTTTTTTAAAGAAAGATTTTAAAATTTTGTTGGAAAATGTTAAACTTTTATCCACTTGGGTTTTCAATCATTTTCGTCCCATGATTTCAAAAAAATTTTGGAAAATATGGGAAAATGGAATTTTAAATAATATATATTATTTAAAATTGTGTGGTTCTGGAGGGGGGGGCTTTATTTTAGGTTTCACCTCGAATTATGATTTATCTAGAAAAAAATTAAAAAAATATACAATGGAAGTTCTTTTTCATTTTTAATTCATTTTTATGCATCATAAAATTAGATTAAATCATTACTTGTCCAATGCAGGAATTTCTTCCAGAAGAAAAGCGGATAAACTTATTCAATCTGGAGCAATAGAAGTGAATGGAAAACCTGTTTTTAGGTTAGGAACAATTATTCGTACAGATGATATTGTTAAATTTCATGGATCAAAAATTAAATCTAAAAATAAAATTTATATATTACTTAATAAACCTAAAGGTTTTATTACTACTACACGAGATCAATTTAATAGAAAAACAGTAATGAATTTAATTCCTTGTTTATCTAAATATAGGATTTTTCCTGTAGGAAGATTAGATTCTTCTACTACAGGAGTTTTGCTTCTAACAAATGACGGATATATGGCTGAGAAGTTAACTCATCCTAAATATCATATAAAAAAAATATATCATGTATCATTAAATAAAAAAATTAGAAATGAAGATTTAGATAAAATAAGAAAAGGAAAAATTTATCTAAAAGAAGGAAAAGTAAAAGTTATTTTTGTGAATCAAAAAAATGCTAAAAATCAAATAGAAATAGGATTATATATCGGATGGAATAGAGTCATTAAACGAATATTTAAAAAATTAAATTATCAAGTTATTCGATTAGATCGTATTAATTTCGGGGGACTTTACAAAAAAGATCTTAAAATAGGAAATTGGTGTTTTTTAAATAAAGAAGAAATACAAAATATTACTAAATAACTAAATATAAAAATATTTTTTTCATGAAAAAAATAGCCATTATTAATGGTCCTAATTTAAATCTTTTAGGAATCAGAGAACCTGAATTGTACGGAAATGAAAATTTTTTAGATTATATTAAAAAATTAAAAAAAAAACTATCTAATCATATAGAAATTATTTATTATCAAAATAATAGTGAAGGGAAAATTATAGATATTTTACATTATATAGGATTCAAATACAATGGAATTATCCTAAACGCAGGAGCTTATACACATACTTCTATAGGAATTGCTGATGCTATAAAATCTATCCCTTCTCCTGTTATAGAAGTTCATATCTCTAATATTTATTCTAGAGAATCTTTTAGAAAAAAATCATTCTTATCTCCTGTTTGTAATGGAACAATTTTTGGTTTTGGATTTAAATCTTACGAATTAGGAATAATGAGTTTTTGTTTATGAGTCTTAGGTCTATAAAAATCATTTAATTTATTAATATATTGAATTATATTGTTGATTCCATATTTATTTTTAACGGAAACTTTAACCCATGTGGGTATAGATAGACCGTTTTTTTGAATTGTATTAATACAGAAAGAAATATTTTCATCAATCAGTTTATGATTTTTTAATTTATCCGTTTTTGTGAAAACAACACAAAAATGCATTTTCATATCGTTTAATTTTTGTATAAAATTTAAATCTATTTCTTGTATAAGAAACCGACAATCTATCAACAAGAATAAAAAAGTGATATATTTTTTATGAAAAATATAATCTATGATTAATTTTTGCGTCTTTTTTTTATTTTTTTTTACAGAAAAAAAACCATAGCCAGGCAAATCTATGAAATACCATTGATGATTTATTAAAAAATAATTGATGCTTTGTGTTCTTCCAGGGAAAGAAGAAACCTTAGCGATTTTTTTTTTAGTTATACTATTTATTAAACTAGATTTTCCAACATTAGAACGTCCTACAAAAGCATATTCAGGAAAATTATGAATAAATAACTGATTGATATTAGTAAAACTACCTGTAAATTTTACAGAAAAAATTTTCATGATTAAAATTAAATTTAGAAAGCCATTTTTCTAATATTTCTATAAATTTTTTGGGATGTTCCATCATCGGAACATGCCCGCATTTATCTATCCAATGTAATTCTGAATGAGGTAATAATCTATGAAATTCTTTTGCGACTTCTGGAGGGGTGACTTGATCTTGTTTTCCCCAAATTAAACAAATAGGTTGCTGAATTACAGATAAATCTTTAGACATATTATATTTCATGGCACTTTTGGCAATATATAGAGTTTTAATTCCTTTTTTTTTATCATTTACAATATGAAAAACTTCATCTACTAATTCTTTAGTAGCTATATTTGGATTATAAAAAACTTCTTGTGATTTTTTTCTAATATAATCATAATTTTCTCTTTTAGGAAAAGCATCTCCAAAGGCTTTTTCGAATAAGCCTGAACTTCCTGTCAAAACCACAGAATGTACTAAATCCATTCTTTTTTTTGCTATGATTAAAGCGATGTGTCCTCCAAGGGAGTTTCCTATTAAAGTCGCTTTTTTGATTCCTGTTTCCATTAAAAATTGGATTATATATTTAGATATGTTATAAATATTAGTCAAGAATAATGGCATATTATAAATAGGTAATGATGGGATGATAACTTGATAACCTTTTTTTGGAAAAAAATCTAAAAGAGCTTTGAAATTGCTTAAGCCCCCCATTAATCCATGAAGTAAAATCAAAGTATGCCCTTTCCCTTCTTTTATATGAGGAAATTTTTTTTCTTTATTCTCTTTATTCTCAATAATATTAAGCATAACATCATTTAATTTTTTTATTTTATGTTTTTAAGTATTTTTTTGTTGTTTTTGTTTTTGAACAACCAAGTAAGCTTCTTTAGCTGCCATTTCTTCTGATTTTTTTTTCGAAGATCCTCTTCCTTTGGTTTGAATTCCACATTCTGATATTGTGAATTCAGATAAATAGATAATTTTATTTTTATCTTCTCTAAAAGTTTTAAAATTTATAAAAAATTTATTTTTTTGAGCCCATTCTATAATCCATACTTTATAACTGAAAATTTCATTTTGCAATTTTTCAATATTTACATGAGTATGTAAAATTTTTTTATGTACAAAATTTTCACAGCTTTGATATCCTCCCTCCAAATAAATGAATCCGATTAAAGCTTCAAGTGTATTTCCTAGCATATTATCAGATATCATAATAGATTTATCGAAAAAAATATCTGCAATAGTTAATTTTTTAGAAATTTCATTTAAATTTCTTCTACATACAATTTTGGATCGTATTTGAGTTAATTCTCCTTCTTTCTTTTTAGGAAATTTTTCACACAAAAAATATGATATTATAGAATTTAATACAGCATCTCCCAAAAATTCTAATCTTTGAAAATTAATAGAATAATTTTGATTCAAATTTCTTTTTTTAGTAGAAAAACTATATATAAATACTTCCTTTAAAAATTTTGTATTTTTTGGGCAAAACCCTAATATTTTTATCAACCGACCAACTAATATGGAATAGTCATTTTTTTCAAAAATAGCACTATTTTCAGATAACATTTATTTTTTTGAATAAAATACAAACATTATGTCCCCCAAAACCAAAAGTATTGCACATACTAATTCTTACCTTTTTTTTTATTGCTTTATTTGGGGTTAAATTAATTTTTGGATCTATATTTTTATCTATATGGAACAAGTTTATAGTTGGAGGGATGATCCCTTTTGTTATAGGAAGAATAGAAGCAATTGCTTCTATTGCTCCAGCTGCACCTAATAAATGCCCCGTCATAGATTTTGTAGAATTAATATTTATATTATGTATGTTTTCATGAAATACTTCTTGAATTGCTTTTATTTCTGCAAGATCTCCTAATTTAGTAGATGTTCCATGAGAATTAATATGATCAACTTCTTTGCATTCAATCCCAGCATCTCGAATAGCGCTTTTCATAGCTAAAACAATTCCTTTTCCTTCTGGATGAGGAGCTGTAATATGGTATGCATCTCCAGACATTCCTACTCCTACTATTTCAGCATATATCTTGGCCCCTCTTTCTTGAGCGTGTTTATATTCTTCAAGAACAAGACATCCTGCTCCTTCTCCTAATACAAAACCATCTCTATTTTGATCAAAAGGTCGTGATGCCGTTTGATAATCTTCGTTTCTAGTAGATAATGCATGTAAAGCATTAAACCCCCCAACTCCACTTTGTGTGATGGCCGCTTCAGATCCTCCAGTAATCATAATATCAGCTTTTCCTAAGCATATTAGATGATAAGCATCTACAATGGCATTAGAAGATGAAGCACAAGCAGATACTGTCGCATAATTTGGACCATGAAGACCATAATTTATAGAAATAAAACCCGCAGTAATATCTATTAGCATTTTTGGAATAAAAAACGGACTAAATTTAGGATATTTTCCTCCATGTATATAATCTGATATAGATTCTTCTAAATTTAAAAGACCTCCAATTCCAGATGCCCAAATTACTCCTATTCTTTCTCTTTCTTCTTTTGAAAAATTAATTTCACTATTTTTGATCGCTTCTTCAGAAGCGACAATCCCATATTGTGCACAAGGATCTAATTTTCGTTTTTCTTTTTTATTGAAAAAAACACTTGAATCATAATTTTTTAATTCGCAAGCAAATTTAGTTTTATATTTTTTAGTATTGAAATAAGTAATGGGATTACAACCATTTTTTCCGTTAATAAGAGAAAACCAATACTCTTCTACAGTATTACCTATAGGCGTAATAGAACCGATACCAGTAACCACTACTTTTTTTAATTTCTCCATATCTACACATAAAAAAAATAAATACCTGTATAATCTAATCAGTTTTTTTTTCTTCTACATTTTTTTTTTCCATTAAAAGATTTTCTATAGCCTGAACGGCTTCACCTACTGTTGTTATTTTTTCAGCTTTCTCATCTGAGATACTAATGTTAAACTCTTTCTCAAACTCCATAATGAGTTCTACTATATCTAGGGAATCTGCTCCTAAATCATTAGTGAAACTAGCGGTAGGAGTAATCTCACTTTCTTCTACGTTTAATTTTTCTACAATAAGAGCGTTAACTTTTGATGCAATGTCAGACATAGATTCATAATTTTTTTTATGATACAAAATTAGTAAACTTTTGTAAATCATATATAAATTTGCTTTACGCATAAATAGTACATGACATATGATCTCTTTTTCTCTAAAAAATTATGGAATTTTGAATTCTTCATATAATTGGCAACTTACGCCTTATGAACTACAAAAAATTATTATTCAAAAAAAAATGGGAATTGAAACAAAATCAGGGGTTTTAGCAATAAATACAGGGGTATTCACTGGAAGATCCCCCGAAGATAGATTTATTGTAAAAGATAAGATTACAGAACAAAAAGTTTGGTGGGATGAAAAATTTAATCAATCTTTCGATTCAGAAAAATTTGATTTTTTATATCAAAAATTTGCACAATATTTATCTGGAAAAACATTATATATCAGAGATGGATATCTTTGTTCCGATAATCGTTATCAATTAAATGTTCGTTCTATTAGTGAATATCCGTGGTCTGATTTATTTATTCATAATCTTTTTTTAAGATTCACAAAATTGGAAAAAATTTTACCAGATTGGTTATTATTGTGTGCTCCAGGATTCCAGGCTAACCCTGTAAAAGATGGGACACGAAATAAAAATTTTTCTATATTAAATTTTTCGAGAAAAGTAATCCTGATTGGAGGGTCAGGATATACAGGAGAAATTAAAAAATCTATATTTTCTGTTCTCAATTTTATCCTCCCTATGTATAAAAATGTTTTTCCTATGCATTGTGCCGCAAATGTAGGAAAACATAAAAAAGATACAGCTTTATTTTTTGGATTATCTGGAACAGGAAAAACTACTATTTCTAATGATATAAATAGAAATTTGGTTGGGGATGATGAACATGGATGGACTTATGATAATATTGTATTTAATTTTGAAGGAGGATGTTATGCTAAAATATTGGGTATTTCTAAAAAAAATGAACCTATGATTTATCATGCGATAAGAAAAGGAGCAATGTTAGAAAACGTAATTTTCAAAAAAAAAACTAAAGAAGTCGATTTTTTAAATGACACCATTACTCAAAATATGAGAATAAGCTACCCTATTTATTTTATAAAAAATATTGAAAGAAAACTATTGTCTTCTAATATAAGAAATATTTTTTTCCTAACATACGACGCTTTTGGGGTTTTACCTCCTATAGCTAAACTTAATAAAGCACAATCTTCTTATTATTTTTTGTTAGGGTATACATCTAAAGTTGCTGGAACTGAATTAAATATTAAAAAACCAAAAGCAACTTTTTCTTCTTGTTTTGGAGCTCCATTTATGCCTTTACATCCCGTTCAATATACGAAAATGTTAATGAAAAAATTAGATAATACTGAAATCAATGTTTGGATGATTAATACCGGATTGATATCTGGAGGATTATCATCTGGATATCGTATAAAATTAGATGATACACGTAAAATTGTGCAAAATGCTTTAAACGGTTTTTTGTCAGGAGTCTCTTACGAAAAATATCCTATTTTTAATTTTCAAATACCGAAATCTTGTCCAGGAATATCTTCTAGTATATTGAATCCGAAAAATTCATGGAGTAATGAAAAAATGTATCAAAATCAAGTCAAAATACTTGCTAAAAAATTTATTCAACATTTTAATATATATAGACAATATATAGATAAAAATATTTTGTCTGGAGAACCTGTTTTAGAGTAGAATAGAATAAGTAAATATATTTATCTATTTTTTACAATGTTTTTGTATAGATTTATTAATATATTTTGCTAGTATATCAAATTCTACATTTACAATATCACCAATCTTCATTAAATGAAGATTGGTTTTTTCATAAGTGAAAGGAAGAATAGAAACGTTGAATGTATATTGATCACATTTTATTATAGTAAGACTTATTCCATTAATAGTAATAGAACCTTTTTCTACAACTAGTTGATCCAATTTATTTTTAGATTGAAAAAAAAAGAGCCAACTTCCATTTCTATTTTCAATCTTAATTATCGTAACAGTTGTATCCACATGTCCTTGAACTATATGTCCATTTAATCTTTCATGCAACATTACTCCCCTTTCCAAATTTACTTCATCTTGAATTTTTAAAAAATTAAAGTTAGAGCATAATAAAGTTTCTTCAGAAGCTATAACTGAATAAGTTTTTTTATTTATATCCATAATACTTAAACATACTCCATTATGACAAATACTCTGATTGATTTGAATTTCGTTATTTAAAAATGGATTATTTAAAGTTATACGAAGATTATTTTTTTCACGATTAAATTGATGCACTTTTGTAGTGCATTCTATTATCCCAGTAAACATAATGGTTGATAATTTTTTTCATATTTTAAACTAAATTATATATATGAATCATATAAAAAAAAAAATTAAAGTCGGATTTACCACGGGTGATATTAACGGAATAGGAATAGAGATTTTTTTGAAAGTGTGTTCAAAAAAAAAACTTTTAGATTTTTTTACTCCGATATTATTTGGATCTACCAAATTATGTTTTTATTATAAAAAAATTTTAAATATGGAAATCAATAATATACGAGAAGTTAAAAATTTTAAAGAAGTAGTTGATTATAAAATCAATATTTTCAATATTTGGAAAGATGATATTAAATTTGAATCTATAAAAATAAATCATCCTGAATCAGGAAAATACCCTATTTCATCTTTAAAAAAAGCAGTAAAAGCTTTAAAAGAAGGAAAAATAGATGTACTTGTAACAGCTCCTGTTAATAAAAAACACATGAATTTCAAAAATTTTTCATTTTTTGGTCATACTGAATATCTACAGAATGTTTTGGGAGGAGAATCCTTAATGTTAATGATTCACGATTTTTTAAAAATTGCATTAGTTACCAATCATTTACCCTTAAAAAGGGTAAGTTCAGAATTAAATATTAAAAAAATAATAAAATCAATAAAAATTTTACGTAAATCTCTTATCATTGATTTTTCTGTAGAAAAACCTAAAATTGCAGTTTTAGGATGTAATCCACATTCCAGTGATAATGGATTAATAGGAAATGAAGAAAAAATAAAAATTAAACCAGCTATTGATAGTTTATTTCAAAAACAAGGATGGTTAGTTTTTGGGCCTTATCCTTCAGATAGTTTTTTTGGAAATCAAAGCTATCGAAATTTTGATGCAGTTTTAGCTATGTATCACGATCAAGGATTAATCCCTTTTAAAACCCTAACTTTTAATCATGGAGTGAATTTTACAGCTGGACTTTCTCATATACGGACATCTCCTGATCATGGAGTCGCCTATGATATAGCTAAAAAAGGAATTGCTAATGAAAGTTCATTTGAAGAAGCAATTTTTAACGCTATAAAAATATTTAAAAATAGAAAAGAATATATGGAATTTAGTTTATCCAAATTATCATAAAATTATAACAATCAGATTTTTTTTCACTTGTAAAAGTCCACCTTCTATCTTTATTTTCTTTTTTACATTTTTTGATTCTAATTTTAAACAACCATTTTTTAATATAGAAATAAATGGAGTATGATTTTTTAATATTTGAAAATACCCATGATATCCAGGAGCTATAATAGAAATTATATTTTCTTGATACAAAATTTTATGAGAGCTAATAATTTTTATTTTCATAAAATTCATTTATGACAATTATGTCAATAACATTTTTTTTCCACTTTCTATAACTTGTTCAATAGTTCCTTTTAAATTAAAAGCGGCTTCTGGAATACCATCCAACTCTCCATCTATTATCATATTGAATCCTTTTATAGTGTCTTCAATTTTTACAAATTCTCCTTCTATTCCCGTAAATTGTTTTGCCACATGAAATGGTTGAGATAAAAAACGTTGAACACGTCTAGCTCTAGCAACTATTAATTGATCTTCTTCACTTAATTCTTCTATTCCGAGAATAGCTATAATATCTTGTAAAGAATTATATTTTTGTAAAATTTCTTTCACCTTTTGTGCGCAATTATAATGATTTTCATTTATTATATCTGGAGATAAAATACGTGAAGTAGAATCTAGAGGATCTACTGCAGGGTAAATTCCTAAAGATGCTATTTTTCTAGAAAGAACGGTAGTTGCATCTAAATGTGAAAATGTGATAGCAGGAGCAGGGTCTGTTAAATCGTCTGCAGGAACATAAACCGCTTGAACTGAAGTGATAGACCCTGTTTTTGTAGAAGTTATTCTTTCTTGCATAGAGCCCATTTCAGAAGATAAAGTCGGCTGATATCCTACTGATGAAGGAATTCTTCCTAATAACGCAGAAATTTCTGATCCAGCTTGAGTAAAACGAAATATATTGTCTATAAAAAATAATACATCTTGTCCTTTTTTTCCTTCTAAATATTGATCTCTATAATATTCTGCTAATGTTAATCCGGATAAAGCCACTCTTGCTCTGGCTCCAGGTGGTTCGTTCATTTGACCAAAAACAAAAGCCGCTTTAGATTCCTTCAAAGATTCTTTATCTATCTTAGAAAGATCCCAATATCCTTTTTTCATAGATTCCATAAAAGACTTTCCATATTTTATAATTCCAGATTCCAACATTTCTCTTAATAAATCGTTTCCTTCTCTAGATCTTTCTCCTACTCCTGCAAAAACAGATCGGCCTCCGTGTCCTTTTGCTACATTATTAATTAATTCTTGTATTAATACAGTTTTTCCAACCCCTGCCCCTCCAAATAAACCAATCTTTCCTCCTTTAGGATAAGGTTCTATTAAATCTATAACCTTAATTCCTGTATACAAAATTTCTGTATCAGTAGATAAATCTACAAATGCAGGAGACTTACTGTGAATAGGCTTGCTATCCGATCTATCTACATCTCCTAATCCGTCTATACAATCTCCTAATACATTAAAAACCCTACCATTAATAGATTCACCTACAGGTACACAAATTGGTTTATCTAATGCATAAACTACTTGACCTCTTTGCAATCCGTCCGTAACTTCCATAGATATACAACGAACATTCCTATCTCCCATATGTTGTTGAACTTCCAATACAATTTTATTTTTTTTATATGAATATACTTCCAAAGCATCATAAATTTTAGGAAGATAAGAACCTTCTTTAAAAGAAACATCGATTACTGGTCCTATAATTTGAGTAATTATTCCTTTAAATTTTTTTTGATGCATCATGTAATCCCTTTTTTTTAAATATTTATACAGTTAAATTTGTAATTGTAAATGTAAGAGAAAAAAGATAACAATTTTGAAAGTTTATTCATTGATTGATGAATTTTCTTCTTTATATCCATGTGTATTTACACTTGGAATTTTTGATGGCGTTCATATAGGTCATCAAAAAATTATTAAAAACTTGATTTTTAGATCTCAAAAAAAATATTCTTCCGTTTTGCTTACTTTTCATCCACATCCAAAAGAAATATTGAACTCTAATAAAAATTTTTTTTACTTAAATACTCTTTCTGAAAGAATATATAATTTAAAAAAAACAGGAATAGAGCATTTAATCATTCATCCTTTTACTATAGATTTTTCAAAATTAAGAACAAAAGACTTTTTAAAAAAAATTTTACATCCTAAATATAAAATTCAACAAATCATTACTGGATACGATTCTCATATTGGAAAAAACAGAGATAATTCTTACGAAGAATTAAAAAAATTATCTCATATTTATAAAATAAAAGTTTATCAAGTAAGTCCTCATAAATTAAGAGAAAAAGTCATTAGCTCGACTCATATACGTGAATCTCTTTTATTAGGAAATATACAATGGGCAAATCAAGCTTTAGGATATTTCTATACATTATCTGGAAATGTCATCCCAGGAAAAGGCATAGGAAGAATGATGAATTTTCCAACTGCAAATCTACAAGTGGACTCTCAAAAATTGATTCCTAAAAAGGGGGTCTATGCTGTAAAAATTAATTATTTTAATAACATATATTTAGGAATGTTAAATATAGGAATTAACCCCACTATAGAGAAAGAAAATAAAAAAATAAAAATAGAAGTGCATATATTTGATTTTTTTGAAAATATATATGGAAAAAAAATAGATATTTTAATGATTCACATAATACGTGAAGAAAAAAAATTTAACTCTATACAAGAATTGAAAAAACAAATATGTATAGACGAAATCAATATAAAAAGATTTTTTTCTCGTGAAAAAAAAAGTTGATAAAATTATTAAAGATATTATATTCGAAAACTTCAATAAAAAAATCTTTTTTATATCAAAAGATCCTACTATTATAGAATATATAAAAAATAAATACAATTCAAAATTCAGTTCAAAAACTAATTTTTTTACAATAAAAGAATTTTTTGAAAATATTTCTGAACTCAAAACTTTAGATAATCATTCAACTTTACTTTACTTTTTTTCTATTTTAAAAAAAAATGATTTCATAGAAAAAAATTTTCATGATTTTTTTAATTGGGGACCTAAAATATTAAATGATTTTCAAAATATAGATTTTAACATGGTTAATGTTGAATCTTTTTTCTCTTGCATTATTTCTAGAGAAAAGATAAACAAATGGAATCTTGATCTTTTAGAACAAGAAAAAAATTTTTTTTGGGAAAAAATTCATAAATACTATTATATTTTACAATCTCAACTTCTAAAAAAAGGAATTGCTTATCATGGAATGCTTTTCAAAACAGCGATTTCTCGTTTAGATTCCTTTTTATATCGAAATTTTAATATAAAAATTGTATTATTTCTTGTTGATAGTATTGCATTTAATGAATGTGAAAAAATTTTGACTCAAAAAATTCTTCAACAAGGACTAGTTTATGATTTATGTAAAAAAGATATTTCAATTTCGACTCCATGGCCTTTAAATAAAAAGATAATTTCGAATTCTAAAAAACGTTTACAATATGATAATTTAAAAATTATTGGAGTTCCAAAAGAAATAGAACAATTGAGAATTGTAGAGGATATCATATGTAAATTCATAAAAAAAAATCAAAAACCTAACAAAATCCTTTTAATCCCAGGAGATAACCATTTGACCATTCCATTAATACATTCTATAAAAAGAAAATTAAGAATTAATGTTTCTTTCAATATTAATTGTCCATTAAATGATATTCCTATTTATTATACTTTTTATTCTATATTTCAATTACTGTTAAAAAAAAATAAATTCAAAAAATTTACTAAAAAAGATGTTATAAGAGTATTATCCAATGGATATATTAAAAAATTTTTTTTAAAAAAAAATACAATATTAAATAAATTTAATATTGAAAATGATTCTGATTTTATTTACGAAGACGAAATAAAAAAATATTTATATGAAAATGATTTATGGATTATTTTTAAAATTCCAACTGACAATATCAAAATAATTCTTATAAGTATTATAAGCTTTATAAGAAAATTTATAAAATTGCTTATTACGAAAAAAAGAAAACATTTTTTGGAACTAAAATTTTTTTTTAAACTAGAAACTTATATACAAAAATTAAGAATAATAGTTAGAAAAACTAAAAATTTATCTATAGGAATCAATGATCTATTTAACATATATGAACAGTTTACTCATACAGAAAATGTACGATACATGCATAAAAATATAAGAGGATTGTATGTAACAGGTTTCATAGATGTTTTTTTTAAAAATTTTGATATTGTGATTATTACATCCTTTAATGAAGGAGTAATCCCACCAAGTCATAAAAAAAATTCATTCATTCCCTTTGATATATATCAAAAATTACAAATAAATAACACCAATGAAAATTGGTATTTCCATCATTTAACAAGGATTATTCAATTTTCCAAAAAAACATATTTAATATATAAAGATCAACCAGATGAAATTAATTCTGGGGAAAAAAGTCGTTTTATTCATAGGATAGAAATAAATTCTAAAATCTCAACGGAAAAAATAAATAAACCATTTTTTCCTATAATCTCAAAAAGACTTCCTATTGTAATTAATAAAACGAAATCGATTATTCAGCGTTTACATGAATTAATATATAAAGGATTATCTCCTTCTTCCATTTATTTATATAATTATAATCCTCTTTTATTCTATTATAAGAAAATACTGAAATTAAATAACCTAGAAAAAACGTCTTATAAAAAAAAAATAGGAAAAATTATTCATCAAACATTAAAAATTTTATATGATCCTATAAAAGGGAATTTGATTACCATTGAGTATATTCATAAAATGAAAAAAAATTATGAATCTACTATAAAAAAAGTTCTTTTAGAAAAAGAAGAAATTATTGAAGGAAATAATATGTTTTTTTATTATGTCATAAAAAATTATATAGAAAATTTTATTTCATGGGAAGAAAAATTTGTTATTAACGGACATAAAATTTTTATAAAAGAAATAGAACGGAAAGTATCTGCAAGATTAAATGTTGGCCCGATAAAGGTAAATTTGCATGGTATTATAGATCGTATAGATGAGTATGATGGAATTACTCGTATTCTTGATTACAAGATAGGATTTTCAAAAATCAAAGAGATAAATATTTCTTTAAAAAATATGGAAAACATTTTCTCTGATATAAATCAAGCAAAAATCATGCAATTGCTTATTTATATTTATTTATGGTTTAAATCCCCTGCATTTAAAGGAAGTAAAAAAAAACCTCCTATTATAGGAATTGTTTCTCCCGAAATGAATGGAAGTATATTCCAAGTTCCTATAAATATTTTTCATATACAAAAAATTCAAAAAACAAACATAACATATTTAGATTATAAAATAAATGTTCTCCCATTTCTTATTAAAAGAATTTCTGATATTCTAGATCCTAGAATTCCAATCGTAGAAAAAATTTATTGATTTATAATATATTTTTCTATACAATCACCTACTTCTTCAGTAGTAGAAGATAATTTTGAATCAATAACATCTGGTGTACAGATTTTTTTTTCAATAGAATTTTTCACAGCTTTTTCTAAAAGATTTTTTTCTTGATGCATTCCAAAATATTCTAACATCATAGAACCTGAAAGAATACATCCTAAAGGATTTGCAATATTTTTTCCTTTAGCTTGAGGATAAGATCCATGTATTGGTTCAAACATCGATTTACAATCTCCTATCGAAGCAGAAGGTAGTAATCCTACTGAACTTGCTAAAACACTAGATTCATCTGACAGAATATCTCCAAACATGTTATCCGTTAAAATAATATCAAATTTTTTTGGATTCATAATAATTTGCATAGATGCGTTGTCTACATACAAAAAATCTAAAGACACATCTGGGTAATCTAACGATATTTTTTTAATAACTTCTCTCCACAATCTAGAAGTTTCTAATACATTCGCCTTATCCACCAGTGTTACTTTTTTTTTACGAAAAAGAGCAGCTTTAAAAGCCATTTCCCCAATTCTTTCGATTTCTGATTTGGAATAAATACAATAATCATATGCTTTTTCTCCATTTTTACTACGACCTTTTTCTCCAAAATAAATCCCTCCCGTTAATTCACGATATATAATAAAATCTACTCCATTTAATAATTCCTTTTTTATAGGAGATTTATCTAATTTTGGAAATACTACTATAGGACGAATATTACAATATAAATTCATTTTTTTTCTGAGTTTTAACAATCCGTCTTCAGGCCTCATTCCTATTGGATTATGATCGTGTTTAGGGTCTCCTATACAACCAAATAAAACAGCATCTGATTTTAAACAATTATCTATAGTTTCTTTTGGCATAGGATCCCCTAATTTTTCTATGGCTTTAGATCCAGCTAAAATATTTTTATAATGAAAATCGTGACCGTATTTTATAGCGATGGAATTTAAAACTTTTATCGTTTGTCTTATAATTTCAGGCCCTATTCCATCTCCTTCTATTACAGAAATATTTTTTTTCATATTAAAAAAATCTTCTATTTTTTTCAAAATTTTCTACATTATCTTTGATAGAAATTAAAAAGTCTATATCATCATAACCATATATGAAAGAATTTTTTTTATATGGATGTATATGAAATTTATCAAATTCTCCAGTTTTTATAATTGTAACCTTTTGATTAATTAAATCAACTTTTATTTGAATTTTCGGATTTTTTTCAACTGCATTAAATAATTTATTTAAGAAATATTCGGACACTTCTACTACTAATAGTCCATTATTTAATGCATTTTCTTTAAAAATATCAGCAAAAAAACTAGATATTATTACCCTAAATCCATAATAAAAAATAGCCCATACAGCATGTTCACGACTGGACCCACAACCAAAATTCCTTCCTGATAAAAGAATTTTTCCATGAAAATTAGAATCGTTTAATATAAAATTTTTATTTAAGGAACCATCTTTTTGATAACGCCAATCCATAAAAAGATTTTTTCCACATTCTTCAGGTTCAATTTTTTTTAAAAAACGAGCAGGAATAATTTGATCTGTATCTACATCCTCTATAAATAATGGAACAGCCTGACTAATTAACGTCGTAAATTTTTTCATAAATATATTTATTAATATCTACAATTTTACCTTCAACAGCTACAATAGCTGCAGTTAAAGGACTAGCAAGTAAAGTACGAGATCCTGGACCCTGTCTTCCTTCAAAATTTCTATTAGATGTAGAAATACAATATTCTCCTGCAGGGATCTTATCTTCATTCATACCTAAACAAGCAGAACATCCTGGTTGACGAAAATCAAATCCAGATTTTTTAAAAATCTTATCTAATCCTTCTTTTTTAACTTGTTTTACGACTTGATTGGATCCAGGGACTATCATTACTTGTACATGATTCGCTTTTTTTTTTCCTTTTATTATAGAGGCCACCAATCTCAAATCTTCTATTCTAGAATTTGTGCAACTTCCTATAAAAATATAATTAATTGTCTTTCCTATCAAAGATTCACCTAATGAAAACCCCATATAATCTAAAGACTTATAATCTATTCCTGATTTTGGTATTTTTTCTGATATTTTTATTGACATTCCGGGATTTGTTCCATATGTTATCATAGGTTCAATATCTTCAGCTTTTAATAGATATTCTTTATCAAATATTATCTTATCATCTGTTTTTAAAGATTCCCAATATTTTATAATTTGTTTCTCTTTTGTTTTAATTTTTTGAAATTCCTTACATTTTTTTACATAATCAAAAGTGATTTTATCTGGAGCTATTAATCCACCTTTTGCCCCCATCTCAATGCTCATATTACAAATAGTCATTCTTCCTTCCATGCTCATTTTTTTAATAGTATCCCCCGTATATTCTATAAAATATCCAACTCCAACATCCACTCCTAATTTTGATATGATATATAAAATAACATCTTTCGGAGTTACTCCTCTTCTTAAATTTCCATTTAATTGTATTTTCATTTGTTTAGGCTTGGATAACAATAAACATTGACTTGCCATAACCATAGTAACTTGACTTGTTCCAATTCCGAAAGCTATACAGCCAAAAGCTCCATGAGTGGAAGTGTGACTATCCCCACAAACTATTGTCATACCGGGTAAAGTATAACCTAATTCAGGTCCAATAACATGAACTATCCCATTATTTTGATTCCCTAATTCATATAGGGTGATTCCAAATTTATTGCAATTATCTGTTAATAAATTTATTTGCTTTCTAGATAAAGGATCTGAAATTGGTAAATGCTGATTAATTGTAGGTACGTTATGGTCTGCAGTAGCTATAATTTGATTGGGTCTAAAAATAGATAAATTCCTTTTTTTTAACTCTAGAAATGCTTGAGGGCTTGTAACTTCATGAATATAATGTCTATCTATATAAAGAATATATATTTCATTTTCCAATTTTTTAACAACATGCGCCTCCCAAATTTTATCAAATAATGATTTTGACATTTTTATACTATTATACGACATTTATTCTTATACTACTATTATTCGTATTGATATGCAATACTTTATTTTTATTATTATTCAAATTAGCTTTTTTTAATATGATTTTTAATTCCATATCAGATATTTCTTTCTTTTCATCTGCATATTTCAAAAAAATAGAATAAACTAAATCTAAAGAATGTTTATTTAATAAATACCCCAATTTATTATAACGATATGCTAGAGCTGCCCGACCACTTCTCGCTGTAAGAATTATTGAAGACTGATCTATTCCAACATCTTCTGGATTAATGCTTTCATAAGTTTCCCTTTTTTTAATGACTCCATCTTGATGAATTCCAGAAGAATGAGAAAAAGCGTTAATTCCCACTATAGCTTTATTGGCTTGCACTTTCATTCCCGTACATTCTGATACCAAGGTACTTGTAGAAGAAATTAATTTTGTATTAATATTAGTAAACAAATTTAAATGAGAATTTTGCTTAATAATCATAACAATTTCTTCTAAAGAAGTGTTTCCAGCTCTTTCTCCAATTCCATTCATAGTGCATTCTACTTGTTCTGCTCCACTCATAATTCCAGATAATGAATTAGCTGTAGCTAATCCTAAGTCATTATGACAGTGAGTAGATAATATTATCTTATGAATTCCTTTTACATTTTCCTTTAAAAAACGTATTTTATTTCCATATTCTTCTGGTAAACAATATCCTGTAGTATCTGGGATATTAATTACCGTTGCTCCATTTTTAATCACATTTTCACAAACTTTTGCTAAAAATTCATTTTCTGTACGTCCTGCATCTTCAGCATAAAATTCCACATCTTCTACAAACCTTTTTGCATATTTCACTGCATATATAGCTCTTTCTATAATTTTTTCTGGAGTGCTATTAAATTTATAACGAATATGACAATTTGAAGTTCCTATTCCAGTGTGAATTCTAGGTCTCTTAGCATATTTTAATGCTGACCCCGCTACTTCTATATCCTTTTCTACAGCTCTAGATAAGGCACATATTACAGTAGTATGTGAAATTGATTTACATATTTCTTGAACGGATTTATAATCTCCTGGACTTGAAGTGGGAAATCCTGCTTCTATTACATCGACTCCTAAAGAGTCTAATTTTTTAGCGATTCTTACTTTTTCTTTCGTATTTAATTTACACCCAGGAACCTGTTCTCCATCTCGTAGAGTTGTATCCAAAATTTGTATTCTCTTTTTTTCCATATCATTGGATTATTTTCATCAAAACTATTTTTTCCAAAAAGAAAATAGAAATAAATTATTGTAATACTTACAATATCTAATTACAAAAATTTCTTTATATTTTTCTATTAATCAAATAAAATATTATTATAAAATTACAATGTCTAATTACAATAATAATAAAAATAAATCAGATCATCTATTTTTATTAATTCAAACTTTATCAAAATCAGAGAAAAGAAATTTTAGACTTTATGCGAATCGTATAAAAAGAAATAAATACGCTAAGTTCATGAAATTATTCGAAATCATGAATAAAATGAGTTCTTACAACGAAAAAAAAATATTAAAAAATGTTCCAATAAAAAAAGAACAATTATCTAATATGAAAGCTCATTTATATAAACAAATTTTGATTAGTCTTAAAAAATTACAACAGACTATAGAAAATCATGATATACAAATCCGTGAATATTTAGATTTTGCTAAAATTTTATATAATAAAGGCTTATATATACAAAGCTTAAAATTATTAGGAAAAGCAAAAATTATTGCTCGATCTTGTGAATCGAATACAATTCTATTAGAATTAGTAGAATTTGAAAAAATGATAGAATCTCAACATATAACTAGAAGTCTTTATTCTAGGTCGGGAGAATTATCCTCGGAATCAAAAGAATTAATTGAAAGAATTCAATGTAATAATGCATTATCTAGCCTTTCTTTAGAATTATATGGTTTATATTTAAAAGTAGGATATGTAAGAAATGAAAAAGATAAAATATTTATAGAAACATATTTTCGTACAAATCTTCCAAAATTTGATATTGATAAACTTAGTTTTTACGAAAAATTATTTTTATATCAAGCTCAAGTGTGGTATCATTATATTCGACAAGATTTCATAATGTGCTATAGATCATCTTATAAATGGGTAGAATTGTTTCAGAATCATACAAAGGCTAAAAAAATAGCCCCTGTAAGTTATTTAAAAGGATATCATTACTTGTTAGATACTTTATTTTATCTAAATCATTATTCAAAATTTCTTCATATGTTTAAACAATTTGAAAGAGAAGTAAAAAATGGAGAAATACTAATAAATGGGAATACTAAAATATTAATTTTCATGTATACATATACTAACCGGATCAATAAACATTATATGGAGGGAAGCTTCTCGAAAGGAGTTAAAGAAGTTCTTCCATCATTATTTATAGAATTTAATAAAATTTTTCATCGTTTGGATTATCATTATATTATGATTCTTTATTATAAAATTGCTTGTTTATATTTTGGTAGTGGAGATAATGAAAATACTATTCTGTATTTATCAAAGATTATGGAAAACAAAAAAAAAAACTTACGACAAGATTTGCAATGTTTTGCTAGACTTTTACATTTAATCGCGTGCTACGAAAGCGGCTTAGATGAAAATATGGATCAAAAAATTCAATCTACATATAAATTTTTTATTCAAATGGATGACTGGTATGTTGTACAAAAGAAAATCATTCATTTTTTTCAAAATTTAGGAAACGTATATCCACATCAAATAAAAAATCAATTTAAAAAATTAAGAGATAAATTAATTAAATATTATGATCATCCTTATGAAAAAAGAACTTTCCTATATTTAGATATCATTTCTTGGTTAAATTCAAAAATAGAAAATAAATCTGTAGAATTGATTATAAAGGAAAAATTTTTAAAAAACAATAAATAAAAAAATTATTTAATTCAATAAAAATATGATTCTAAAAAAAAGAATCATAAAATATGAAAAAATAAAATGAATTAAAGCTTTCAATAATAAAGAGAAATTTGAAACACCATAATAATCAATGATTAAATAAAAAAAAATAGAAATGCTGAAAAATAATTTAACCGTGCTACATAGTACATAAATATATGTAGTATGTTTATATTTACGTTTTGTAAACAAATAAAAAAGAAAAAGAAAATTATTTACAGGCAATAAAAAAACATATATTTTTAATATAAAGGGAAAATCTTTTTTAAAAAAAATAATGCTGTAAATGAGATGAACTAAACTAAAAAAAAAAGTAAATAAATTGTACATCATGATTTTTTTTATCATAATCGAATAATTTAAGTCAAGATTTCTATTATCTATGCAAAATATTATTGATGAACTCTCATGGAGAGGTTTAATTAAAAATAAAGTTCCTGGTATAGAAAATCAATTAAAAAAACCTACAACCATGTATGTAGGTTTTGATCCGACATCTGATTCTTTACACTTAGGAAGTCTTTTGCCGATTATTATGTTAATTCATTTTCAAAAAAAAGGACATAAATCTATAGCATTAGTTGGTGGAGCAACAGGTTTGATAGGGGACCCTTCAGAAAGGGAAAATAAAAGAACCTTTTTAAGTAAGAAAGTTTTGCAAAAAAATACGGAATCTATAAAAAACCAAATATTAAGACTTTTAAATTTTTATTCAGAAAAAATAGAATTGTTAAATAATTTCGATTGGATTCAAAATATTACTTTTCTAGATTTTATTCGTGAAATAGGGAAATTTTTTCCTATAAATTACATGATATCTAAAGGCTCCGTCAAAAAAAGAATTAATCATAAAAAAGACGGAATATCCTTCTCTGAATTTTCTTATTCTCTTATACAAGGATATGACTTTTTGTATTTAAATCAAATAAAAAATTGCCAATTGCAAGTTGGTGGATCTGATCAATGGGGAAATATCACGACAGGGATAGAATTGATTCGAAAAAAAACAGGAAAAAAAGCATATGGAATTACTTTTCCTTTAATCACAAAACCTAATGGAGTTAAATTTGGAAAAAGTGAGAAAGAAAAAAATATATGGTTAGATAAAAAAAAAACATCTCCATATAAATTTTATCAATTTTGGATGAATATTTCTGATGTTGAAATTGAAAAGTATATAAGAATATATACTTTTTTTTCTAAAGACAAAATCCAAAATTTAATTATGGAACATAGAAAATATCCAAATAAAAGATTGTTACAGAGAAAATTAGCTAATATAATTACCGAATGGGTCCATGGAAATGAAATTTCCAAAAAAATGATAGAAATTACAAATGTATTATTTGAAAAAATAAACAACCCCTATCAATTATTGGATGATAAAACTTTCATTTCTATATATAATCATATTCCACATATGTTTATATCTTATGATGAATTTGAAAAAGGTATTTTTTTATTAGATATTTTAAAAAAAAGTGGTTTTTTTTCTTCCAAAAGTGAAGCGAATCGTGCTTTAAAAGCAAATTCAATTCACTTGAATCAAGTTCTTGTTAAAGAAAATATTATGATTCAAAAAGAAAATATAATAGGAAAAAAGTATGTTTTGTTCCAATTTGGAAAAAAAGAATTTTTTATTATAAAAATTGAATAAATTTAGTACCCAAAATCTTTTAACTTTTTGTAATCATATCGCCAGTTTTTACAAACTGTTACATACAATTCTAATTGTATCTTTTTCTTAAAGAAAAACTCTATGCTTTTTATAGAAAAAAACTTTAATTTTTGAATAGAATTTCCTTTTTTTCCTATTAATATTCCTTTTTGAGAATATCGTTCTACATATATGTATGATAATATATATATAAAAGTATTTTTATTTTTGAAAAATTTTGTCTGAACTTCTACAGAATAAGGGATTTCTTTTTTATATAAAAAAAATATTTTTTCTCTAATTATTTCATTTACAAAAAAACGTTCATGTCTATTACTTAAATAATCTTTGGGATAATAAGGGGGATGTTCAGATAACAAAGATATAATTTTATTCATTAATAGATCTTGATTCATTTTTTTTAATGCAGATATTGGGAATATTTCTGAATAAGGAAATAATTTATGCCAATAATTAATGGTATAATATAATACTCCACATTGCGTTTCTATTTTATCTATTTTATTAATCAATATAATAATGGGAACACTTTTGTTTTTTTTTTTGATATGATTGAATATTGAAACGTCCTCTAATTTTCCTATTTCTGTAGTAAGTAAAATAATATCTGCATCTTCTAATGATTTTTCTACATATTGCATCATAATTTTTTGCATAGGATAAATAGGATCAATCACACCTGGAGTATCCGAAAAGATAATCTGAAAATTAGATTTATTAACAATTCCCAATATCCTATGACGAGTAGTTTGTGGTTTGTTCGTTATGATAGAAAGTTTTTCTCCCATAAGAGAATTTATTAAGGTAGATTTCCCCACATTAGGAGATCCTATAATATTAACAAAACCGGATTTATGAATCACTTGTTGGTGTTTAAAATATTAATATTTTCAATTCTTTCTGATTGTCTAAACACAATTCCTTGTTCTTTGAAAAAATCTATTAAAATTTTATGACTTTTTTGTATTTTACCTTTTAGTATCTCTTTGGAGAGATTATTTAAAATATCATGCTGAATCACTCTTTTTAAAGGCCTAGCTCCAAAATGAGGATCGTATCCTTTTTCCGATAAATATTCTATAGCTTCATTAGTCGATTCGATAGAAATATTTTTCTTATTATATAGCAATTCTCCTAATTTTTTCATTTGTAATTTAACAATATCTTTTATTTCCTTTCTAGAAAGAGGTTTAAATAAAATAATTTCATCTATACGATTAATAAATTCAGGTCTTACAACATTTTTTAATAAATCTATTAAAGTTTTTTTCGTAGCATCCATTCTATTAGAAGAAATTTCTTGATCCAAATTTTCCTGAATAATATCTGCCCCTATATTGGAAGTCATAATAATAATAGTATTTGTAAAATTAACAGTTCTTCCTTTATTATCCGTTAACCTTCCATCGTCTAAAATTTGCAAGAGGATATTAAAAACATCTGAATGAGCTTTTTCTATTTCATCTAACAAAATAACACTATAAGGGCGTCTACGTATAGCTTCTGTTAATTGTCCACTTTCTTCGTAACCTATATATCCAGGAGGAGCTCCTATGAATCTACTTATAGAATGACGTTCTTGATATTCACTCATATCTATACGAATCATATTATTCTCATCATCGAATAAATATTCTGCTAAAGTTTTAGCGAGTTCTGTTTTTCCTACTCCAGTACTCCCCATAAAAAGAAAAGATCCTATAGGTTTTTTTTCATCTTGTAATCCTGCTCTAGAACGCCGTATAGCATCTGCTATAGATTGAATAGCTTCATTTTGCCCTACTACTCTTTTATGTAATTTTTTTTCTAAAAGTAATAATTTTTCTTTTTCACTTTGCAACATTTTAGTAACCGGAATTCCGGTCCATTTCGATACAACTTGAGCGATATCTTCTCTATAAACTTCTTCTTGTATCATTTTTTTTCCCTTGTCTTCTTGTTTTTTTAATTCATTTTTTAACGCTTTTACTTTATTTTCCTCTTCTTTTATTTTTCCATATCTTAATTCTGCTACTCTCCCATAATCACCTGATCTTTCTGCTTGTTCTGCTTCAAATTTATAATTTTCTATTTGATCTTTAGCTTTTTGGATACCTTCAACTAAATCTTTTTCGTTTTGCCACTGAGTTTGCAATTCCATTCTTTCTTCATTCAATTTATATAATTCTTTTTTTAAAGGAATTAATTGGTTTTCATCATTTTCTTTTTTCAAAGCTTCTATTTGTATTTCCATATGCATAATTTTTCTATGTAATACATCTAATTCTTCTGGTTTTGAATTTATTTCCATTCTCAACTTAGAAGCCGCTTCATCTACAAGATCAATCGCTTTATCTGGTAAAAAACGTTCATTAATATAACGTTTAGATAATTCTACAGCAGCTATAATCGATTCATCTTTTATTCTTACTTTATGATGACTTTCATATTTTTCTTTAATTCCACGTAATATAGATATAGCATCGGAAATAGACGGTTCATCAACATACACCTGTTGAAATCTTCTTTCTAAAGCTTTATCTATTCTAAAATATTTTTGATATTCATTTAAAGTAGTAGCACCTATTGCTCTAAGTTCGCCTCTGGCTAATGCTGGTTTTAAAATATTTGCGGCATCCATAGCACCTTCTCCTCCTCCTGCCCCAACTAAAGTATGAATTTCATCAATAAACAAAATGATTTCTCCATCTGAAAATGTTACCTCTTTTATTACAGCTTTAAGACGTTCTTCAAATTCCCCTTTATATTTAGCTCCTGCAATTAGAGAGGCCATATCTAAAGAATAGACTTGTTTATTTTTTAAATTATCTGGAATATCTCCACTTATAATACGATGGGCTAAACCTTCAGCGATAGCAGTTTTCCCTACTCCTGCTTCTCCAATTAATATTGGGTTGTTTTTTGTTCTTCTAGATAATATTTGTAAAACCCTACGGATTTCTTCATCACGGCCAATAACAGGATCCAATTTCCCTTTATAGGCCCATTCATTAAGATTTTTTGCGTATTTATCCAATGCATTATAGATATTTTCAACTGTAGGAGAAATTATTTTTCCATTTTTTTTTCTTATATCTTTAATTACTTCTTTTATTTTTTTCTCTGTTATTCCTTGATCTATCAATAATTTAGAAGTATCATCTAAACTCATAAAAATTCCGTAAAAAATATGCTCTATAGAGATAAATTGATCTTTTAATATGTTAGCATAATTTTCTGCAAAATTCAACATGTTTGAGACATGTGAGCTGAAATGTTGAGTTAAAGGACCATTAAGTATTTTTGGATAAGTGGAAATAATGCGATCTAAGCCAATAATTATTGATTGATAATTTACTTTTAATTTTTTTAAAATAAAATGAATTATATTTTCTTCAGTTTTTAAAATTGATTTTAAAATATGTGCATTTTCAATAGATTGTTGATTATTCTTTAATGCAATATGTTGCGCTTCTTGTATCGCTTTTTGTGATTTAATTGTAAACTTATAATTCATGTAAAAATGAAATTTTTATTTTCATAATATAAAAAAAATATCAAAAATTTTTGATCAGAATAATTATCAAAACTAATTATTTCAAAATATTTATTTTCGCACTATGATAAAAAAAGAAGAAATACAATCTCTTTCAAAAAGAATTCATAAAATTTATAATATTCTCAGAATAGAGAAAATAAAAGAGCATATAAATAAAGAACAAGAAAAAACATCAAGTCCTAATTTCTGGAAAAATTATAAAAAATCTAAAAGTTTTATAAAGGAAATGCATGATATGAAAGCATGCATAAAAGATTTTACGGAATTAAAAAATGCTTTTGAAGAATTAGAAGTAATATTTTCTTTTTCCAAAGAAGAAAATTTAGAAAAAGAATTCGAAATTCAATTGCATAAAACTAAGAAATTACTTTCAAATATAGAATTGAAAAATATTTTTTCAGAAAAAGAAGATTCTTTCAAAGCTATATTACAAATATCTTCTGGAGCTGGAGGAACTGAAAGTTGTGATTGGGCTTCTATATTAATGAGGATGTATTTTATGTGGGCAGAAAAAAAAAATTTTTCTGTAAAAAAAATACATCATGTATCTGGAGATGTTACTGGTATTAAATCTGTTATTTTAGAAATAGATGGCCCTTATGCTTTTGGTTATTTGAAAGGAGAAAATGGAGTACATAGATTGATCCGTCTATCTCCATTTGATAGTAATTCAAAACGTCATACTTCTTTTTCTTCTGTATATGTTTATCCTATGGTCGATGACCATATTAATATAGATATTAAAACATCAGATATACAATGGGAGACTTTCCGTTCTAGTGGAGCAGGAGGTCAAAATGTAAATAAAGTAGAAACAGGGGTTAGATTACGTCACAATCCTACAGGAATTACTATAGAGAATACAGAATCACGTTCTCAAATACAAAACAGGCAAAAAGCTTTACAATTATTGAAATCCAGATTATTTGAAATAGAAAGAATTAAAATAAATGAAAAAAAAGAAAAAATAGAATCCAAAAAAAAAAAAATAGAATGGGGTTCTCAAATTCGAAATTATATTATGCATCCTTACAAATTAGTAAAAGATTTAAGAACTGGTTATGAAACTACACAAGTTCAATCTGTAATAGATGGGGAAATAGATATTTTTTTAAAAAAATTTTTAATATATAATAAAGGAAATAAAGATACAGATATAAGTTAATTTTCTTACTTTATATTCATTTTCAATGAAAATTCGTTATGCTGATCTGATAGATCAAACTTTTGATTTTCCCACTGAGGAATTTTCTATAAAAAATAATTTTTTAGAATTTCACGGAATTCCATTAATGGATCTTATAAAGAAATACGGAACTCCATTAAAATTTACATATTTACCAAAAATATCTCAAAATATACGAAAAGCTAAAAAATGGTTTGAAAAAGCAATTTATTCCAATCAATATAACAATAAATACACTTATTGTTATTGTACAAAAAGTTCTCATTTTTCTTTTGTGTTAGAAGAAGCTTTGAAAAATAATATTAGTATTGAAACTTCATATGCTTATGACATAGAAATAGTCAAAAATCTTTATCGAAAAGGAAAAACGACTAAAAATATTGAAGTTATATGCAATGGATTTAAACCAAAAAATTACATTGAAAATATATCAGAACTTATAAATAATGGATTTTGTAATACAATTCCAATATTAGATAATTCAGATGAATTGGAAAAACTAAATTTAGTTATTAATTATCCTTTTAAATTGGGTATACGAATAGCTTCTGAAGAAGAGCCTAAATTTGAATTTTATACTTCTAGATTGGGAATCGGATATAAAGATATTATTGTTTTTTATTTAAACAAAATAAAAAATAATCCTAAAGTAGAATTAAAAATGTTACATTTTTTTATAAATACAGGAATAAAAGATACTGCTTATTATTGGAATGAACTTTTCAAGTGTTTACATATTTATGCTAAATTAAAAAAAATAGCACCAGAATTAGAAATCCTAAATATAGGAGGAGGTTTTCCTATTAAAACATCTATGTCTTTTAAGTATGATTATGAATATATGGCGAATGAAATTGTTTATCAAATCAAAAAATTTTGTCAAAAAGAAAATATTTCAGAACCTCATATTTACACAGAATTTGGCGCTTATACAGTAGGAGAAAGTGGAGGGATTTTATATAAAATACTTAATCAAAAACGTCAAAATGATAGAGAAAAATGGAATATGATAGACAGCTCTTTTATGACTACACTTCCTGATACTTGGGCAATAAGTCGTAGATTTATTATGATGGCAATTAATCGTTGGAATGATTGCTATGAAAGAGTTTTTTTAGGAGGATTGACATGCGATAGTGATGATTATTATAATTCAGAACAACATATGAATGCTATATATCTTCCCTGTTTTCATAGAAAAATTCCGCTTTATATTGGTTTTTTCAATACTGGAGCTTATCAAGATACAATTAGTGGATATGGTGGAGTACACCATTGTTTAATCCCTCAACCTATTCATATATTGATAGATCATAATGAAAAAAAAAATTTTGTATATAAAATATTTCGTCAATCACAAAGTCCAGAAGAAGTTTTAAAAATATTAGGTTATTGAAATTTAATTACAAAAAAAAAACTTTTGCGGGAATACCTAAAAAGTATGCTACACTTAATAAATCTAAAACGGTACTTATCCTGGTTCCATATGATTATACTCAAACATGGAAAAAGGGATCAAAAAAAGGGCCCAAAGCTTTTTTATCCGCAGCAGAACATATAGAATTATATGATATTGAAACCAAGTCTGAAGTCTATAAAAAAGGAATTTTTATTGTTCCTTATGTTATAAATTCTTCAATTTCTACAAAAAAAATGATCGAAAAAATATATAATGTTACAAAAAAATTTCTTTCTAAAGAAAAATTCATAACGTTTATAGGAGGAGATCATTCTATATCAATAGGCAGTATTAGAGCTTTCGGAGAAAAATATGCAAATTTAAGTATTCTTCATATGGACGCACATACAGATTTGCGTCCTATATACAAAGGGGATCCTTACAATCATGCTTGTTCTATGTATGAAGCCTCTCAAAAACATCCTTTAATACAAATAGGAATTCGTAGTATGGACATACTAGAAAAAAAATATATTCAAAAAGGAAACATATTTTATATGCATGAAATTTATGAAAATGATTTATGGATGCAAGATGCTATTCATAAATTATCTGAAAATGTATTTATCAGTATAGATATAGATGTTTTTGATCCTAGTATCGCTCCTTCTACAGGGACTCCAGAACCAGGAGGTTTATCTTGGTATACAACTTTAAAATTTTTAAAAAAAGTTTTTCTAAAAAAAAATGTAATAGGATTTGATATAGTAGAGCTTTTACCTAATAAAGAGGAATCTTCTACTGATTTTCTAACCGTAAAACTTTTTTATAAATTACTATCATATAAACATATATAAAATAAATGTGAATTAATTAATATGAATCAAAAAATTATTATAGCTATAGATGGATACTCTTCATCTGGTAAAAGCACTTTAGCTAAAGCTATTTCTAAAAAACTAAAATATAAATATATAGATAGTGGCGCTATGTATAGAAGTGTAGCTTTATTTGCTATTCGAAAAAAAATTTTTGATAGTGATTTGTGGAACACTAGAAATTTTATTTCTATTTTGAAAGAAATCAGGTTAAAATTTAAATGGAATAAAAAATATAATCAAACAGATATTTTTTTAAATGAAGAAAATATTCAATCTAAGATTAGATCTGAAAAAGTAGCGGCTAAAGTAAGTTTAATAGCTCAAATTCCAGAACTTAGAGATAAGTTAACTACCATGCAAAGAAATATTGGAAAAAACAAAGGAATTGTTATAGATGGAAGAGATGTAGGAAATTGTGTATTTCCTAAATCAGAGTTAAAAATATTTATGAAGGGATCCATAGAAATTCGTTCTTACAGAAGATATCAAGATTTAAAAAAAAGAGGAGAAGAGGTGTCTTATGAAGAAGTAAAAAAAAATATAATTCATAGAGATATAATGGATACTTCACGAAATGTATCCCCACTCAAAAAATCTATAGATTCTATAGAAATAGATAATACATTTTTGAGTATAGATGAACAATTAAATCTTATCTTTCAATTAATTAAAAATAATCATATTATCATATGAAATTATTAAATGGAAAAATAGCTATAGTAACAGGAGGTTCAGGAGATATAGGGAAGTCTATCGTAAAAACTTTTGTACAACATGGAGCTAATGTTATTTTTACATTTTTTTCCTCAAAAAAAGAAGCAAAAAAATTAGAATTTGAATTTAAAGATTTGGTTGAAGCATATCAAATAGATCTTTCTGATTTTCATTCATCAGAAAATTTAGTGCAAAAGGTGATAAAAAAATATGGGAGTATAGATATATTAGTGAACAATGCAGGGATTATAAAAGATAATTTTTTGCTTAAAATTTCGAAAGAGAATTGGGATTATGTCATTAAAACTAATCTATATTCTATATTTAATTTAACTAAACATGCTATTCATCCAATGATGAAACAAAAAAAAGGGAGCATTATTAATATGAGCTCCGTTGTAGGATTAACGGGAAATATAGGACAATCTAATTATGCAGCATCGAAAGCAGGAATTATTGGATTTACAAAATCAATAGCCAGAGAATTAGGTAAAAAAAATATCCGTTGTAATGCTATAGCTCCCGGTTATATTGTAACAAAAATGAATTATCACTTTGAATATAAAATCAAAGAAAATTGGATAAGAAATATTCCATTAAAAAGACCAGGAACCCCTCAAGACATAGCTAATTCTACTTTATTTCTTGCTTCAGATTTATCAAACTATATTACTGGTACTGTATTAAATGTAAATGGAGGGTTAATTTAAATCATAAATGTATTCAAATAAAAAAATTGTTCAAAGTTTAGGAGAGATTTTAAAAGCAAAATCTATATTTAACATAATCATATCTCCAGGATCTAGAAACGCTCCAATCATTATACATTTTACTCAACATAAAGATTTTAAAACCTACAGTATTGTAGACGAACGATGTGCTGGTTTTTTTGCATTAGGAATTGCTCAACAAATTAGAAAACCTGTAGTCATTAGTTGCACTTCTGGATCTGCTGTCGTTAATTATTATCCTGCAATTATAGAGGCTTTTTATCAAAGGATTCCACTTATTTTAGTGACAGCAGATAGACCAAAAGAAATAGTAGACGTATTTGAAGGACAATCTATTCATCAGGAAAATATTTTTCAAAAACATGTAGAAACTTCTATTCAATTGACAGAAGACGAATCTGAATCAGGAATATGGTATAATGATAGATTGATGAATCAATCTATAAACAAATGTATTTTAAAAAATAAACCTATACATATTAATATCCCATTCTCTGAACCACTTTATAATACTATAAATCATTTACAAGTAAAACCTAAAATTATAAAAACTATTCCTATTAAAAATTATATTAAAACATATAATTATAAAAAAGAACAATATATATGGAAAAAATGTAAAAAAAAAATGATTTTGTTGGGATTATATTATCCGGAAAAAAAGAATATGGAAAAAATTTTAAGAAAGTTAAGTTTGAATCCTTCTATCGTGATTTTCACAGAAACAACATCTCATGTATATGGAAAATCTTTTTTTTCAAATATAGATCAACTTATTTTTAATATGAATCCTAAAAAATGGATAAGCTTGAAACCTCATATTTTATTAACTATTGGAATAAACATTATATCAAAAAAAATAAAATATTTTTTAAGAAAATATCCTCCAATATATCATTGGCATATAGGGAAACATTACGAAAATTACCCGGATACCTATTATAAATTAACTACTTATTGGGATATAAATCCAGAATCATTTTTTCAAATTTTTGATAATTATACTATCCCTTTTTCAGATTACAGAGAAAAATGGGATAAATTAAAAAGAGAAAAAAAGAAAAAACATAAATTTTTTTTAAAAAAAGAAAAAAGTTTTTCAGATTTAAAAGTTTTGTTCTTTGTGTTTAAAGCTATACCTAATAATACTATCCTACAATTAGGAAACAGTATGATTGTAAGATATTATCAACTTTTTGATGAAAAAAAATATTCTATTAAATCTTATTGTAATCGTGGAACTTCAGGAATAGAAGGATCTGTTTCAACTGCTGTAGGTTCTTCTGTTACAAAAAAAACTGTTACATTAATAATTGGAGATATAAGTTTCTTTTATGACAGTAATGCTTTATGGAATAATTACATTCCAAAAAACTTTCGTATTATACTTATTAATAATGGAGGGGGGAATATCTTCAGATTCATTTCAGAAAAAGAACTTCCTGAAAAAATATTCAATTTTTTCGAAACAAAACATATTCTTTCCGCAGAAAAAATATGCGAAATGCATCATTGGAAATATGAAAAAGTATCTAATCAAAATGCTTTAAAAAATAGTTTATCCTCCTTTTGGGAAAAGTCAAATAAACCTTTTTTATTAGAAATAAACACTCAAAAATCTAACAATGCTCAAATTTTGAAAAAATATTTATCTTATCTATCCTAATCCTATTCTATCTAATCTAATAGATAGAATAATATCCCATAAGGCTTTAATTCTTGCAAAAATTTCTCTGAGTTGTATTTTAGTATCAAAAGTAAGACTTTTAGCATTAAACCCAATTACATCCAGTCCTAAACAATTTCCAATAAAAATAGCTCTTTCATTATGAAATTTTTGAGATATAATCGTAAATTTTTTTTGATGAAAAATTTGATGAACCCTAATGACAGAATGTAAAGTGTTAATTCCATAAAAATCTTCATATATAAAATGAGAAGGAATCCCTTTTTTAATTAACTCTTTTTTCATCATTTTTGGTTCATTATAGTTTTTTTCTCTATTATCTCCACTTACAATAATATAACGTATTTTGTTATGAGAAAAAAGAAAATAAGCTGCATCTATCCTATACTTAAAATATGCATTAATTCCGCCCCCCTGCAAATATTTAGAAGTTCCTAAAACTACACCAAATGCATTATATGGAATATAATTAATAGAATCATAACTCTTTCTTATTGACCATAAACTTATTCCGAAATGACAAAATATAATGAATAAAATAATAATAAAAAATATACGTTTTATTTCTAAAAAACATATTCTATTCTAAAAAGAATCCTCCTCTATGATCCATTCTCCTTTTTCTAAAAAAAATTCTATCTGTTTGAATTTAATATTTTTAGTTTCTCCTGTAATTAAATGACGAATATTAATTCTATTGTTTCTTCCTAATTTTTTTTTATCTTTTCCTTTCATATTCATAAAAAGATTTGTTTTAAAATTATTTTTATTTTTTGGAAAGCACAAAATGTCTCCTCTTATAATAGTAGATTTAAGTAAAAAAGAAATAATTCTTTTGTTTATATTATAAACTCTTTCTTGAAACAAATTAAAAGCATTTTGCTTATAAACAATAAGAGGATCTTTTTGTTCAAAAACAGCGTTTTGTACAGAATATCGTAAACTATCCATTTCACGTAAATGCTCTTTCCATTTTTCATCCATAAAACATAATATAGTCTTTTTTTCAAACATGGATAATAAAGATTTTCCTTTTGTATTGTAGAACTCTTTCAAATATGATATAGAAACTATATTTTGATATCCATCTGTTAAAATAACTCGTATTTGATAAAATTCTTGATTTTTATTATCTACAATATTAGATATAATAGGTTTGATATCTTGATCTATCATTTTTATTTTCTTCTCTTCATAATAACCAATAATTATATCATGAAGTGTGTTTACAGAATCTCGTTCTTTGTAAGATACAAATTCATCTTCTTGTATAGGAAATTTAATTCCAAAAATTTGAAAAAATTCATATTCTAAATTTTTGAAATCATTGAGAGATTGATTAACATTAATCATTATATCTAATAAAAGATAAACCATATTAGAAATATCTAAACTCAATTCATCCCCACATAATGCATTTCTTCGTTTTTTATAAATAAATTCTCTTTGTTTATTAATAACATCATCATAGTCTAACAAACGTTTTCGTATACTAAAATTGTTATCTTCTATTTTTTTTTGTGCTTTTTCAATAGATTTGGTCAATAAAGGATGTTGTATTATATCTCCTTCTTTATGTCCAAATCGATCCATTAATTTAGATAATCTTTCCGAATCAATAAATAAACGAATTAAATTATCTTCTAAAGACACATAAAACTGAGAACTACCTGGATCTCCTTGACGTCCTGATCTTCCTCTTAATTGATTATCTACTCTTCTAGAATCATGTCTTTCTGTTCCTAAAACCGATAATCCTCCATTTTTAATAACTTCTTTTGATAGTTTAATATCAGTTCCACGACCTGCCATATTAGTTGCTATAGTTACGGATCCAGAAAATCCTGCTTTTGCTATAATTTCCGCTTCTTTTTCATGTAATTTGGCATTTAAAACATTATGCGGTATTTTCATAAATTTTAAAGCTCTACTTAGGAATTCTGAAACTTCAACAGAAGTGGTCCCAACAAGAACCGGACGTTTTTCATTTTGAGATAAAAGAATAATTTTTTCTATAACAGCATTATACTTTTCTCGTTTAGTTTTAAAAACAAGATCTTGCAAATCTTTCCTTTGTATTTTTTTATGTGTCGGAATTACTACTACATCTAATTTGTAAATATGCCAAAATTCTCCAGATTCTGTTTCTGCAGTTCCTGTCATACCAGATATTTTCCTATACATTCTAAAATAATTTTGTAAAGTGATTGTAGCAAAAGTCTGACTGGAAGATTCTACTTGAACACTTTCTTTCGCTTCTATAGCTTGATGTAAGCCATCAGAATAACGTCTTCCTTCCATTATACGACCAGTTTGTTCATCTACTATTTTCACTTTTTTATCTAAAACGACATAATCCACATCTCTTTCAAATAAAGTAAAAGCTTTAAGTAATTGATTAATAGTATGAATTCTTTGTGATTTTATAGAAAAATTTTTCAAAAGTTTTTCTTTTTCATTTATTTCTTTTTCCTTGGAAAAATTTTTTTTCTCTACTTCAGTAAGTTCTATATTGACATCTGGTAAGACAAAAAAGCCTATATCTTCCACATTTTTTGATAAAAATTCAATCCCTTTATCTGTTAATTCCACAGTATTATTTTTTTCATCTATCACAAAATAAAGATCTTTGTCCACTTTATACATCTCTCTTCCATGATCTTGAAAATATTGAGATTCAGTTTTTTGCAATATTAAACGAATATTATCTTCACTCAAAAATTTTATTAAAGATTTTTTTTTGGGTAATCCACGATACGCTTGAAATAATTTAAATCCGCCTAATTTTTTTTCTCCATCTTTGATTAAATTCTTTGCTTCATGCAAAAAATTATTAACTATAATGTTTTGCTTACTAACTAGAGTTTTTACTTTTCCTTTAAATAATTCAAATTCTTCTTTATTATCTTTTTTAGGATCAACAGAACCCGATATAATCAAAGGAGTACGCGCTTCATCTATTAATACAGAATCTATTTCATCTATAATAGCATAATTTAACTCTCTTTGAACTAATTCTTCTTTAGAACAAGCCATATTATCACGTAAATAATCAAACCCAAATTCATTATTTGTTCCATAAGTAATATCTGCTTGATATGCTTTTTTACGCATATATACATCAGAAGATGAATAATTATCAATACAATCAACTTTTAATCCATGGAATTCCATTAAAGGAGCCATCCAACTTGTATCTCTTCTAGATAAATAACTGTTTACTGTAACAACATGGACCCCCCTTCCAGATAAAGCATTTAAATAAGCAGATAAAGTGGCTACAAAAGTTTTTCCTTCCCCCGTAGCCATTTCGGCTATCTTTCCCTGATGTAATACTACCCCTCCCATCAACTGAACATCATAATGAACCATGTCCCAAATAATGCTTTTTCCATATGCATTCCATTCATTTATCCAAATTGCTTGATCTCCATTCAAATGGACATAAGACTTTATTTTTGATAATTCTTTATCAAAAGAAGTAGATGTAACAATAAGTCGTTTTTTATCTTTTAAACGTTTAGCTGTTTCTTTAATTATAGCAAAAGCTTGAGGTAAAATATCTATTAATACTTTTTGTTCTGTTTTGTAACATTCTTCTTGAAGACTTTCTAGATTTGAATATATTTTTTCTAAAACGCTAATAGAACAAAATTTTTCTTGTATTTTCTTTAATAATTTTTTTTTCTTTTCATGAAATTTTTTTGTATATGTTTGTATAATATTTTTTAAGTCTTGAGTTTTATTTCTTAATTCATCGTCAGATAACAAAAAGATTTTTTTCTCTTCTTTTTTGATTTGAACCAAAAATTTTCTAACCTCTTTAAGGTCTCTATCATTCTTATTTACTAATAATTTATTTAAAATCTTTATGATAAAACTCATTAAACTAAAAAATATATTAAATTAATTGATCATATAAAAAATAAACAATTCAAAGTTCATATTCATCTCTATTCCAATAAAAATCTTCGTCATCACGTGGATAATCCGCCCATATATCTTCTATAGATTCAAAAACTTCTCCTTCCCCATTTTCTAACTGTTGAAGATTTTCAACTACCTCTAAAGGAGCTCCCGTACGAATAGCAAAATCAATCAATTCTTCCTTTGTTGCCGGCCAAGGTGCATCTTCTAAATGAGAAGCTAATTCTAAAGTCCAATACATATATTAATATTTTTCATTATTAAAAATTAAAAAAATGATATTTTATTTTTATATATTTGATTTTCAAAATCCAATGAACTTTTTTACAAAAATTACAAGATAAAATTAGTGAATTTAAATTACAAATAAATTACATGAAAAAGTTTCCCAAAATTGTATTCATAGGTTCAAACAATTTTTCTCTTTATACATTAAAAGAATTATATATAAAACAACATAATATTATAGGAATAATCACAAGTCCTGATAATCCATTTTTTAAAAATCAAGGTGAAAAAGCATTTACACCTGTTAAAATATACGCATTAGAAAATAATATTCCCTTTTTACAACCTAAAAATCTTAAAAATCATTTTTTTTTAGAAACTCTAAAAGTATGGAATCCAGATATACAAATAGTTGTATCATTTCGTGTTTTACCTAAAGAAGTCTGGAATTTTCCTAAAATGGGATCTTTCAATTTACATGCCTCTCTTCTTCCACAATATAGAGGAGCAGCTCCTATTAATTGGGTTATTATTAATGGAGAAAGTAAAACTGGATTAACTACTTTTTTCATAGAAAAAAAAATAGATTCTGGAAAAATTATTTTACAAAAAGAAATTGGAATCGAAAAAGAAGAAACCGCAGGAGAACTAGAAGAAAAATTAAAAAAAATTAGTGGCTCTATAGTTATTCAAACTTTAGAAAATATTATAGGAAATGAAATAAAATCTATTTCTCAAAAAAAAATTGATTCCTCTGTATTAAAATACGCTCCAAAAATATATACTAAAGATTGTAGAATACAATGGGAAAATCCTTCTATAGAATCAATTTATAACAAAATAAGAGGATTAAGTCCTTATCCTACAGCATGGACTTTGTTATTTTTTAATAAAGAAAAATTTGTTAGATTTAAAATTTTTATTGTTAAAAAAATACGTAAAACACATATTCTTCCAATTGGTCTGATATTCATTGTTTTATCACATGAAATGAAAATTTCCGTTAAAGAAGGTTTTATATCTATTATTGAAGGACAAATAGAAGGTAAAAAAAGAATGCATATTAAAAATTTAATTAATGGATTGAAAATAAGAGAAAATCTTTTTGTTCGATAAAAAAATTTAATCATTTATACTTTATATATATATTTGCTATTGCTGTTGTTAATTATAAGATTATTTTATAGTTAACTAAAATTAAATTAATTATTCATGAACAAAACGGAATTGGTTAATTCAATAGCCGAAAAAACTGGAATAACAAAAATAAAAGCAAAAAACGTTACAGATGCATTTATTGAAACAGTGATTGAATCACTAAAAAAAGGAGATAAAGTAACTCTTGTAGGATTCGGAACCTTTTCTGTAGTAGAAAGACATCCCAGAAATGGAGTCAATCCTAGAACAGGAAAAAAAATATATATTCCAGGAAAAAAAGTAGCTAAATTTAAAATAGGAGCAGAATTAACAAAATTTTAAAGAAAAGAGATAAAGTTTGTAATTCAACAAACTTTATCTCTTTATTTCTTTATTATTATATTATCATGGAGATAATCTGCACAAAATCCATTTTTTTTCTTTTTCTAAAATATAAACAAGTCTATCATGAAGTCTGTTAGGTTGTCCTTGCCAAAATTCCATTCTATAAGGTTTTACAAGATACCCCCCCCAATCAAAAGGCCGTTTTATAGTTCTTTTACTAAAAAAATTGTTCCATTTATTATATTGTTTTAATAAATATTCTTTAGACGAAATAATCATGCTTTGTCTAGAAACCCAACTTCCAATTTTATTTCCTATAGGTCTGTTATGGAAATATTCATCTGATTTTTTTCTTGGAATTTTTGATGTTATTCCTTTAATAATAATTTGTCTTTCCATATTTTTCCAATAAAAAGAAATACATACTTTAGGTATATTTTGAATTGCCCTTCCTTTCAAACTATAATAATTTGTATAAAAAATAAATCCGTTTTCTGAATATTCTTTTAATAAAACAACTCTAGTTTCTGGCCCTCCATCTTCCCCTATAGTAGAAATAGACATAGCGTTAATTTCTTCGTTATCTTTTTGAAATAATTTTTCCTGTTTAAACCAGTTATCAAACAATAAAAAAGGTTCTTTTGGTACTTCAGATTCCAATAAAGGGTTTTTTGCATAGTCTTTTCTAAGATTACTCAAATCAATAGTCATAATATTACAAATATTAATATAAGACAAAAATATACTAACTTTATCTTATCAATAGTATGAGTATGTATGTATAGTAAAATAAAACATACAACATTATCGGCGTGATAGCTCAGTCGGTTAGAGCGTTGGATTCATAACCCAGAGGTCGGGGGTTCAAATCCCCCTCACGCTACTAAAAATGAATTATTATTGTATTATTGTTTGTTTTTGTAAAACAACACCTATAGAATATGTATTTTTCTGTTTTAAATTACTTTCTATTAAGAAAATTACATACTTTATATAAAATTATAAATATTAATAATTTATCGAATTTAATTACTTTTGAAGTTTCGAAAAAAAATAAATTAAGAATTATATGGGGATTAGATTCAAAGAATCTAATTTTTACATATGTAAAAATATGTATTAAAAAATATACTAAAGAAAAAGTGACTGTATCTATAAAATTTATGATAGATCTTCTAAGTACATTTTCAAATGAAAAACTTTTTCTAAAGAAAAAAAAAAATATACTTAATATTTATTCAAAGCATGGGGTTTATGAAATCCCTACTTTCTTCGATCAAAATCATAATAATATCTATTCACTATGTAGATATTCTTTTGTAAAAATTTCTTTACTTTCAAATGTTCTTTTAAAAATATTAAATAAAACTTTATTTCATATTGTTGACGAAGAATTGAACCCTATATTAAATGGAGTATTTTTTCAATTTTTTACCAATGAGGCAAATTTTGTAGCTACAGATACTTATAAACTAGTTAAATATACTATAAAGAATTTTAAAACAAATAGAAATATACAATTTACTGTATCTCGAAAACATCTTAATATAGTTCAGGAAATTTTAAAAAACGAAAAAAAAAATAATATGATTTTTCTCTTAATTTTCAATAAGAATATTCTTTTTCATTTCAAAAATCATATTTTATCCTGTCAACTAATTAATGAAAAATATCCAGATTATCATTCTATTATTCAGAATAATAAATGCCATATATCTCTTATTATTAATAAATTATTATTGTTAAATACTATTAAAAGAATTTCTATCTTTTCTAAAAACAAAAAAAATTTTATTGATTTCCATTTTAATCATAATGAATTAAAAATTTGTGATCAAAATGCGATTGATATTCATTATTCTATTTCAAAAATAGAGTGTAAAGTTGTTTTTAATAATCTTAAAAATATGAAAATAGGTTTTAATTCTCAATTTTTAATTGAAATTCTATCTTCTTTGAATGAAGATTTTGTTTATTTTGAACTATATCATAAAATGGTAGTTTTAAGGCCCTTATATAAGAAAAAAAAAGAAGAATCTATTTTTATATTGATTATGTCTACAATAAAAATATGAAAATATCATTGAATTGGCTTAAAAAATATGTATTCCCTATTAATATGGATGAAAACCAAATATCCAATATATTGACTGATATTGGACTAACAGTAAAAGGAATTAATAACACGGATAAGGATTTTATTTTAGATATGGAAATCACTCATAATCGTACAGATGCGATGAGTCATTACGGAATTGCACGTGATTTATACGCTGTATTGAGATTTCGTGGATACAAAGTCCATTTGTTAAAACCAGAAATTAATGAAGAAATTAATTGTAATAATAAATCTCGTATTCAAATTTTTGTAAAAAAACATGAAGAGTGTGTAAGATATTCCGGAATGTTTATTTCAAAAATAAAAATAGAGCCATCTCCATATTGGTTAATTTCTAGATTAAAATCTATAGGGATAAAATCTATAAATAATATAATAGATATAATGCATTTTGTTATGTACGAATTGGGACACCCGATACATATTTTTGACATGGATCAAATAGAGGATGGAAAAATTATAATCAAAAATGCGGAAAAAAATACAGATTTTCAATTTTCGGATGATATAAAAATAAAACTTAATGAAACAGATTTAGTTATTTATGATACTGTAAAACCATTATCTATAGCTGGAATGATCAATAATATTAAATCTAATATACATATTAGAACTAAAAATATTTTTATTGGGAGCGCCTGTTTTAACCCCACCATTATACGGAATATTAGAAAAAAACATTTTTTAAAAATAGAAACACAACATCTTTTTGAAAAAGATATAGATCCTAATCAGACTGTATACGCTCTACAAAGAACATCTTTTCTTATAAAGAACATGACAAAAAATAAAATAATATGTTCAGATATAATTGATTTTTATCCTAATCCTGTTTCATTTTCAAAAATAAAACTTCGTTATAATAAAATTGTAAATATTATAGGAAGACAAATATCTAGGAAAAAAATAAAAAAAATTTTGTTATTATTAGAAATGATGATTTATTATGAGAATGATAAATATTTATTCATTAGCGTTCCTTCGTATAGAACAGACGTTCAAAGGGAAATAGATGTAATTGAAGAAATATTACGGATTTATGGTATTCATAAAATACCAATATATAATAAACAAATCAAAATTACTACATTTCCTAAAATTTTTTATAAAACAGAACATGAAATACAAAAAATGTTTTTAGAACAATTAGTTTGTTATGGCTTTCATGAAATAATTTCTTCTACTATAATAAATGAAAAAGAATATTCTTATTTACTTAATTCTTTTTTTAATAGAAAAGAGATTAGGGTTATGAATCCAGTGAATCAAAGTCATAAACTTATGCGTTCTAGCTTATTATTCAACATGATTGATTGTATCAAATATAATTATAATAATAACCGAATTGATTCTGATATAATAAAATTTTTTGAATTAGGGAAAATATATTATAAAAGGAATAATAAATTTTTAGAAAAAACCTGTCTTGGAATAGCTATATCACAAAAAGAAAAAAATGAATCTAAAAATTCTCCTTTTTTTTATTTAAAAGGAATTATTGAACAAATTTTTCAAAAAAGTGGAATATGTAATTATACTCAAATACTTTCCAAACATCCATTATTGGAAAATGGGATCTCTATGTTATACAACCATAAAAATTTAGTTGAAATTGGGAAGTATAAAAATAATATTTTAAAAAAAAATGAAATGTTTTATGCAGAAATTGATTGGAAATACTTGGTCTCTCTTATTCAAGAAAAAAAAATAATTTATGTTCCGTTTTCCAGGTATCCAACTTCAAGAAGAGATTTATCTCTATTAGTGGATAAAACTTTTTCATTTGAAAGAATCAATCAATTAATTAAAAAAAAAGAAAATCATATAATTAAAAAAATTAAAATATATGATTTATATGAAGGGAGCAATTTACCTATATCAAAAAAATCTTATACTATAAGTTTCTTTTTTGAAAGTAAAAAAAAGACATTAACTGATAAAATTATCAATAATTTGATGAAAAAAATTGAATTTTTTTTGAGAAAAGAATTAAAAGCGGAAATAAGAGAAAAATAAAATTATCTAAAATTAGATAAGTTTTTTAAAATTTTTCTTAATCCAGTTTCTTGTTCTATTATTTTTGATATTTCTTTTATGTGAATTCTTTTTTGCTCCATATTATCTCTATATCTTATGGTTACTGTATCTGTTTTTATAGTATTGTAATCTACAGTAAAACAAAATGGAGTTCCTATAGCGTCTTGTCTTCGATATAGTTTCCCAATGGATTCTTTTTCATCGTAAACTAATCTATGATAACCCCTTATATCATTAAATATTTTTTTTGCTATTTCTGGTAATCCATCTTTTCTAACTAACGGAAATATAGCCGCTTTAATTGGAGATAAATAATAGGGAAGTTTTAATACTATACGTATTTTTCCATTTTTTAATTTTTCTTTTTTTAAGGAAGAAGAAAATATAGCTAAAAAAAGACGATCTAATCCTAAAGATGTTTCTATAACATAAGGAATATAATTTCGATCCAATTCAAAAATTCTTAATTTTTTTTTAGAAAAAAATTCATGATTTTTTAAATCAAAATCTCTACGAGAATGAATTCCTTCTATTTCTTGAAACCCAAAAGGAAAATGAAATTTTATATCTGCCCCCACACTTGCATAATGAGCTAAATGATCATGATCACATAATTTATAGGATTTTTTATTATCTTCTGAGTTTAATTCTAAATGCCATTTTAATCGGTTTTTTTTCCAATACTCATACCATTTCATTTCTTCTTCGGGAAGAATAAAAAATTGCATTTCCATTTGTTCAAATTCCCGCATTCTGAATATAAATTTTCTTGCAATAATTTCATTTCTAAATGATTTTCCTATTTGTGCAATTCCAAATGGAATTTTCATTCTATTAGATCTTATAATATTTTGAAAATTAGAAAATATACCTTGAGCTGTTTCGGGGCGAAGATATAAATCTTTTTCATTGCCATTTTTAATTTTGAACATCATATTGAAATGACGAATTTCTGTCCAATTTTTTCTTTTAAAAACGGGATCACAAATGCATAATTCATCAATTAAAATTTTAATGTCAAGCAAATCTCTTTTTTTCAAAGATTTAGATAAACGAGATAATGTTTTTTCTTTTTTTTTAGGATCATTTAAAAAATTTTTATCTACATATTCTTGAATTAAAATTTCAGGACGATATCTCTTATTAGAGTCTTTATTCTCAATTAATAATTCATTAAATTGATCAACATGACCGGATGCATGCCAAACATTAGAATGCATAAGGATAGAAGAATCTACTCCTACTATATTTTCATGAATCTGAGTCATTGACTTCCACCAAAATTCTTTTATATTATTTTTTAACTCCACTCCATGTGGACCATAATCATAAATAGCATTTAATCCTCCATAAATTTCGCTAGAAGGAAAAATGAAACCATAAATTTTTGCGTGAGAAATTAAAAAATCAAAAAAATGACTACATTTTTTCATGTTATTGATTCAATGCATAAAGATAAATACTTTTCTAAATCTAATGCCGCCATGCATCCAGTTCCAGCAGAAGTAATAGCTTGACGATAATCAGGATCCTGGACATCTCCTGCCGCAAATACTCCAGGTTTACTCGTTATAGTTTTTCCTTTTTGCACAATAATATATCCTTTTTTGTCCAAATCTAATTCATTTTTAAAAATTTCTGTATTAGGAACATGACCGATAGCAATAAATAAGCCACTAATTAAAATTGTTTTACTAGTTTCAGTTTTTTGGTTAAAAATTTTAATCCCTTCTAAAAAATTATCTCCAATAATTTCTGTAACATTGGAACAAAAGAAGACATTAATATTTTTTTTTCTTAAAATACGATATTGTAAAATTTTGGATGCTTTAAAATAATTTTTTCTCACTATTAAATACACTTTTTTACAAATCTTTGCTAAATAATGTGCTTCCTCTAAAGCCGTATCTCCACCTCCTATTACAGCTACATCTTTTTCTTTATGAAAAAAACCATCGCAAGTAGCACAAAAAGAAACTCCTAATCCTATAAATTTTTTTTCTTTATTGATTCCCAGAGATTTCGGTCGAGAACCTGTAGCTACAATAAGTCCTATACTTTCTATACATTTTTTTTTATCTAAAAAAATACGATGTGTTCCTCCTTTTTTATTAGATAAAATAACATGATTTACTGATTGATGAATTATTTTAGTATTAAAACGTTCTGCTTGTTTTTTGCAATTATTCATTAGATCGTTCCCGTTAATCCCTTCGGGAAAACCAAGATAGTTATCAACATCAGTAGTTGTCGTTAATTGTCCTCCAGGTTGAAATCCAGTCAAAAGAATAGGATTTATATTAGCTCTTGCTGCATATATAGCAGCAGAATAACCAGCAGGTCCAGATCCAATAATTACACAATTTTGTATTTGTTTTTTAAATAACATAAAAATATTTGTTTTTTTTTACTTTCTTTATAAAGAATTATATACTAAAATATTTTTAATTTTTATTATTGAATTAATCAATTATGCATGATTTAAATTTCTTTATAAGAAGACATTTACGTATAAAAAAAATGAGAAATAAAATTTATATATTCTGCGTAATCAGAAAAAAATTTTATTTCTTTACTCAAGAAGAAGTAATACGTCAATATATAATTTTTTTATTAAAACAAATAAAAAATTATAAAAACTCCAATATATGGGTGGAATATCCTTTAAAAATAAATAAACTGAATAAACGACTAGATATTCTTGTTCAATTTAATAAAAAACCACACATATTGATAGAATGTAAGACTCCAAAAATTTCTATTACACAAAAAACTTTTGATCAAATTTCCATATATAATCAAACTATCAAAGCTCCATTTTTAATGGTAAGTAATGGAATAAATAATTTTATTTTTCAAGTTGATAAATACAAAAAGAAATTTTCATTTCTAAAACATATTCCATAATTAATATAAAAAAAATTATAAAGATAAAGAATGCATATAATCAAGAAGATCCAATAATTTATTAGAATAACCTACTTCATTATCGTACCAAGAAATAATTTTCAAAAAATTGGGATTTAACATAATACTAGAATTAGCATCAAAAATAGAAATTCTTTTATCTCCTATAAAATCGGATGAAACAACAGCGTCTTCTGTATATCCTAGTATTCCCTTTAATGTAGTTTTAGAAGCATGTTTCATGCACAATTTAATTTTTTCAAAACTAGCGCTTTTTTTTAGATTAACCGTAAAATCTAAAACAGAAACATCTGCTACAGGAACTCTAAAAGCCATACCTGTTAATTTACCATTTAAACTTGGAATAATTTTTCCCACTGCATTCGCTGCGCCTGTTGATGACGGTATTATATTAATTAATGAAGATCTTCCTCCTCTCCAATCCCTATCGGAAACAGAATCAACAACTTTTTGAGTTGCAGTAGAGGCATGTATAGTTGTCATTAACCCCTCAGATATTCCAAAATTATCATTTAAAACTTTAACAATAGGAGATAGACAATTTGTAGTGCAGGAAGCATTAGATACAATATTTTGGTCTTTTCTCATATTTTCATGATTTACTCCCATAACAAACATAGGAATATCCTCTTTAGGTTTAGGAGGAGCAGATAAAATCACTTTTTTAGCGCCTGATTTTAAATGAGCATTCGCTAAATCTTTTGTTAAAAAAAAACCAGTAGATTCAACAACATATTCTATATTCAAATTACCCCAATTTAGTTTTTCAGGATCTTTTTCATTGGTTACCTTAATTCGTTTTTCATTCAATATTAAATAATTATTATTTTCAATACGAATATTTCCTTTAAAACAACCATGAATAGAATCATATTTTAACATATAAGCTAAGTATTCTATAGACACTAAATCATTTATAGATACTACTTGAACATTATTTCTATTTAAAGCAGCTAATAAAACTAGTTTTCCTATTCTTCCAATTCCATTAATTCCTATTTTTATAGACATATTTCAATAATTTTTTTTGTTATAAAATTAATTTTTCACTTTTAAAAAAGTTATAAAAGTAGATGATGGAATTTCTACTTTTCCTATTTGACGCATTTTTTTCTTTCCTTTTTTTTGTTTCTCCAAAAGTTTTCTTTTTCTAGAAACATCACCTCCATAACATTTATCCGTAACATTTTTTCTTAAAGCTTTAATAGTTTCTCTTGCTATAATTTTTCCAGATACAGAAACTTGAATAGGAATACTAAATTGATGTTTTGGAATTAATATAGATAATTCTTGACATATTTTTCTTGACAAAAACAAAACTTTTGTTTTATGAACTAAAAGTGATAAATTTTCTATTTTTTCATGATTTATCAATACAGTAATTTTTCTTAAATCTGAATTTCTATAACCAATAAAATTATAATCAAAAGAAGCGTATCCATTAGAAATTGTTTTTAATTTATCATAAAAATCAAATACAATCTCTGATAAAGGCATTTCAAACATAATTTTAACTCTTTTTGAAGTTAAATAATTATGATGCCCAATCATAGTGCCTCGTTTTTCAATACATAATGACATTACATTTCCTATGTAAATCTCTTTGGTTATAATAGAAACCAAAACATATGGTTCTTCTACTTTTTTTAATTTTTCCATTTCTGGAAAATCTGAAGGGCTATTAATTAAAACCTTTCGATTATTTTTCATATAAATTATGTAAGAAACATTAGGAATAGTAAGTATTACAGAAATATTATATTCACGTTTTAAACGATCTTTAACTATTTCCATATGAAGAAATCCTAAAAATCCACAATGGAAACCAAATCCTAATGCGGGAGAAGACTCAGGAGTGAAAGAAAGAGCTGCATCATTTAATTGCAATTTTTCTATAGAAGAACGTAATTCTTCATATTGATCAGAATTAACTGGATAAATACTAGCGAAAACCATAGGTTTAAACTCTTCAAATTTTTGTATTGCTTCTATAGCTGGGTTTTCAGCATCTGTTATAGTATCTCCCACTTTTACTTCACTCGTATTTTTTATTCCAGAGACAACATATCCGACATCTCCTGTGTTGATTTGATTCTTTGAAATCCGTTTTAACTTCAAAGTTCCCACCTCATAAGCAGAATAAACTTTTCCTGTAGACATAAACCGTAATTTTTGTCCTTTTCGTATACAACCATTTTTTATTCTAAATAAGGCTTCAATTCCCCTAAATGGATTGTATAAAGAATCAAAAATAATAGCTTGCAAAGGAGCATTTTGATTTCCTTTTGGTGCAGGAATACGTGTTACTATTTCATTTAAAATATTCTCAATCCCAAGTCCATTTTTTGCACTAACAGGAATAATATCTTCCATTTTACATTCTACTAATTCCATGATCTCTTTCATTACGTCTTCTGGAAGAGCATCAAACAAGTCAATTTTATTTAAAACTGGTATAATGAATAGATTATTTTTTAATGCTAAAGAAAGATTAGATATCGTTTGCGCTTGTACGCTTTTTGTACAATCGACAACAAGTAAAGCTCCTTCACAAGCTGCAATAGAACGTGATACTTCATATGAAAAATCAACATGACCAGGTGTATCTATTAGATTAAGAATGTATATTTTATTCTTATATTTATATTCCATTTGAACAGCGTGACTTTTAATAGTAATTCCACGTTCTCTTTCTAAATCCATATCATCCAATAGTTGATTTCGTTTTTTTTCTGAAACTGTTTTTGTATATTCTAACAAACGATCAGCTAACGTACTTTTTCCGTGATCTATATGTGCGATAATACAAAAATTACGAATATAATTAATCATGATTAATTGATTAAGTTTAAAAATAATAAAATAACCTTGAAGGGAATCGAACCCATACCATAGGAATCGGAATCCTATATTCTTTCCTATTAAACTACAAGGCTATAAAATAAAAATAAAATAATTAAATTATTAAGTATTATGACAATTGAATATATTCATTGTTTTATGCAGGCCATTTGTTACAAATGAAAATATTATTTTTATCCCTATATCTAATTTAGAAAATAAATCGTCTATTTCTTCATTTTTCCAATTTTCTAATACATAAGAATTTATTTTTTTATCCAAAAAATTTTTCTTAATTCCAAAACGAAGACGCGCATAATGAGATGTTCCTATTTCTTTTTCTATATTTTTTAATCCATTATGTCCTCCACTTCCTCCTTTCCCTTTTAAACGAAAATTTCCAAAATTTAAATAAATATCATCAGATATTATAAGAATATTTTTGATTATAATTTTTTCTTTTATTATCCAATATTTAACAGCTATACCGCTACGATTCATATAAGTAGAAGGTTTTAAAAAAAAAAGTAATTTATCATCATAACTAAATGATGAAATAAAACCTAGTTTTTTTTTTGAAAAAGAAAAAAAATATTTTTTAGATATTTGATCTAAAATCATAAATCCTAAATTATGTCTAGTTTTTTTGTATAAATATCCTGGGTTTCCTAATCCAACTATCAAAAATTTTTCTATGCTGTGATTCATATTCATTTGATCAATGAAGGATTTCGTATACGGCTTTTCCTATATTAGCTGGAGATTTTACAATGTATATTCCACTTTTTTCCATTATTTTCATTTTTTCCTGTGCTGTTTCTATTTTCTTTTCAATAATAGCTCCAGCATGTCCCATAGTTCTGCCTTTTGGAGCCGTTTGTCCAGCTATAAAACCTATAACCGGTTTTTTATTTTCCAATTTTTCTATCCATTTAGCTGCCTCAATTTCTAACTGACCTCCTATCTCTCCAATCATAACAATACATTCTGTTTCCGAATCATGTAAAAATAATTTCATAATTTCTTTTATATTCATTCCGATAATAGAATCTCCTCCTATACCAATAGCAGTGGAAATTCCATAACCAAATTTTACTATTTGGTCTGCCGCTTCGTAAGTTAGAGTTCCTGATCTAGAAATTATCCCTACGTTTCCTTTTTTTTTAAATACTGAATTTGGCATTATTCCCACTTTAGATTCTTCTGGAGAAATAATTCCAGGACAATTTGGTCCTATTAAACGAGATTTTTTTTCTTTCAAAAAATGTTTCACTCGAATCATATCTGAAACAGGTATCCCTTCTGTTATACATACAATAATTTGTATATTCATATAAATAGATTCCAAAATAGCATCAGAAGCAAAAACAGAAGGAACAAAAATTACACTGACATTTCCTCCTGTATGATTTACCGCTTCTTCAATCGTATTAAAAATAGGAACACCTAAATACATTTTACCGCCTTTACCTGGAGTTACTCCTCCCACTATAGGTGTTCCATAATTTATCATTTGTTCAGTATGAAATAAACCTTCTCGACCAGTTAATCCTTGTACAAGGACTTTAATGTTTCTATCTATCAAAATACTCATAATTCTTAATTAATTTTTATGTAAAATAATTTGAATTTTGTTTTTTTACTCTTTCTATATAAGATTTGTTTTCTGTATTTATTTTAACAAAATCTCCTGTATCGATAAAAGAAGGGACCAATAATCTAGCTCCTGTTTCTAAAACAACTATTTTATTGGTATTATTAATAGTATCCCCTTTTTTAACATATTCTGTTTGTTCCACTTTTAAAATAATCGTAGAAGGGATTTTTAAAAATAAAAAAACTTTTTCTTTTTCACTTTTTACATGAAAAAAAATAGGGATTTTCATCCCTTCTTTTAAAAATTCTATATTTATGTTTTTGATTAGTTTTTTTTCCATTTGTATTTGATCATAAGAGCTATCATTCATAAAATAAAAAATATTTCTTTCTTTATATAAATATCTATATGAATGAGATTCTATTTTGACCTTTTTCAATTTATATTTTGCTGAAAAATTATTTTCTAAAACATAACCTGTTACTAAATTTTTCAATTTTGTTCTTACAAAGGCGTATCCTTTTCCTGGTTTTACATGAAGAAAATCAATAATTTTGAATATTTCCTTATTCCACTGTATATATAAACCTTTTCTGATATTCATTTGAATTTAAATTAAAAATTTCAGAATGTTTCATAATTCTTAACTATTTTTGCAACAACCTCTGCTTCTACTACAAGTTTATTATTAACATAACCTTTTCCTTGCATATGAACAATTCCTCTCTTCATAGATTCTAACAAATAAACTTGAATAATAATTATATCTCCAGGAACTATTTTGTGTTTAAATTTCACTTTATCTATTTTTAAAAAATAGGTAGAATATAATTCAGGTTGATTTAATTTATTTAACACAAGTATTCCTCCTACTTGTGCTATCGCTTCTATTTGTAATACTCCGGGCATAATTGGTTCGCTAGGAAAATGTCCTATAAAAAAAGATTCATTCATTGTTACATTCTTAACTCCTAGAATACTATTTTCTGTTAAATCTATAATTTTATCTACTAAAAGAAATGGGGGTTTATGAGGTAAAATTTTCATAATACTTTTTATATCCAAAAGAGGTTTCTTTTTTAAATCGAATTCAGGAATGTCATTTTTTTTAAATGTTTGAATTTTATTCATTAACTCCTTTAAAAATTGCATAATAAGATAATTATCTGGATTATAAAAAATAAATTTACCTTTTAACTTAGTTTCCATTAAAGTTAGAAAACCTATAATATCTAAAAGAATATGTTTGGCTATTTCATTAAATTGATCTTGGAAAGAAAGCGTTTTATAAAAAAGAGAACACATGGAGTCTTCTTTCATTTTTTCAATTTTTTTTTCGAAAAAAGAATCAATTATTTTATTTCTTTCGCGAAGAATACAAAAAATTTTTGAATTAGCAATTTTTCGGAATTGATACAAATGTTTAAAAATAGCATTTTGCGTATAATCTTTTGAAGAGTTAAAATTTATAAAGGTCATGATTTCAAACTTTTTAGAAGGTAAAGCTAAAATTACTCCTCCTGTTTTTGTATTTTCATAAGAAATAATTTTTGTTATTGAATAATATTTTCTTTTTTCGCCCTGTTCTATAATACCTACTTTTTGAATTGCCTCTACAAAAAATTTAGAAGAACCATCCATTATAGGAATTTCAATATTATCTAATTCTATAATAACATTATCTAAATCCATCCCAGTTAGAGCTGCTAAAACATGTTCAATCGTATAAATTTTAAACCCATTTTTTTCCAAAAAAATACCTTTGTCTATATTTTCCTTTATAAAAAAAGAATAATGAGCTTTGATACAAGGTTTTTCTTTTATATCTATTCTAATAAAAATAAATCCTGTATGAATTGGAGCTGGTTTAAAAGTAACAGTTGCTCTCTTTTTAGTATATAAACCAAATCCTTGTAAAGAAATTTTTCCTGCAATAGTTTTTTGCTTTTTAAGCATATAATAATATATATATTAGAACTTAATTCCCTATAAATTAAAAATCATACTGAATATGAGTTTTTCCAAAAAAATACTAGAAAAATAAAAACTTTATGTAATTTAATCCGAATGTATGATTTTTATTATATCATGAGTTTTTCAAAACGTATACTTTTATTTTTTACAGGTTTTATTATCGGTATTTTTATATTACTTTTTTTTTATTATCAAAAAAGATTACTGAATATAAAAAAGAAAAAAATAGAAGAAAAAAAAAACGTAAAATATTTTTATAATATTAATAAATAGAATAATAAGATGAAAAGAACTTACCAGCCTTCAAATAGAAAAAAAGTCAACGTTCATGGATTTATGAAACGAATGAACACAAAAACAGGTCGCATGATTATATCGAGAAGAAGGAGAAAGGGAAGAAAAAAACTTGCAGTTTCTAATTTTAAAAAATAATTAGAAAATTTTAAAATTTTCTAAGCTTCCTATTTCAGGAACATTTATTCCTTTTTCTCCATAAAATTTGCTTCCTGTAACAATAAATTCTTCATAGGTAAAAAAATTGGATAAATCTCCTATGTCTACTATTTTTGTAAAAACAGAAATATTTTTTTTCATTAAATCAAATTTTTCAAAATTCATCAGCCCTATATCTATTAAAAATTCATTTTGATTTTTATGTATTTGTACTTTTCTATATATTTTATCTAATAAAATATTTTTATTTTCTGGAATAGAAAAATAGGATTTATAATCTTTTTCAAGATTTTCTCCTTTATAACCTTTGTAAGAAATAAAATAAATACCCGCAAGAATAGAAAATACACTGTATTTTCTAATAATTTTCTTTTTAAAATCTTTGGGATAATTCCCAGATTCAATTAAAACACAAGGATAACCTAATTTCTGCAAGCGATCTCCAGTAGCTGTAGGATACAATTCATCAGAAAACCTTCCTATTGCCCCAATCTCAGGTAAAATTTTATCGAGTTCTTTTACCATAAAATTTATAATTCCCATAGATTTTTTTCTACTTATAGAATATATATCTTTTTCCATGGATACAGAAGGAGATAAAAAAGATAAAATAGCAGGGTTAAATTTTTTATAACCAACGTTATAAATACTTCTTTGATCATGTAAATTAAATAAAATATTAGGTTTATTTTTTTCTATTTCTTGAAATAAAATTTGTATTTCTGGAGACTGTAAACGAATAGCATCTCTATTTAAGTCTATATTCACAGCATTTCTTCTTTGAAATATTTCAGATCCATCAGGATTTAACATAGGAATAAATAAAATAGTTAAATTTTTAAAAAAAAATTTAACTAAATCACAATTTTTTTCTATCAAGAAAAAATGAAAAATATCAAACATAGATTTTGTTCCAGTTGTTTCATTTCCATGCATTTGAGACCATATTAATATTTTTATTTCTCCTATCCCCCATTTGATTTTGAAAATTTTTCTTTTCTCTATAGATAATCCTATAGGAACAATAGAACATATGTCTTTATACTTATCTATAACTTGCAATAAGTCAGAATATCTGAAAATTTTTGAACTACTAAGACTACTATCTTTATCTTTAAAAGATTCGTAAGTTTGAAATAGAGATAGAATATCAAAAAACAACATAATGATTTTAATTTTATCTTGAAAGAATTCTGCGATCTATGATATGATATGATTATGATAAATAACAAAATTGTTATTATCTTTCAAAAAATAAACTTTTACTAAATTATAAAGATTTTCATAAAATGAAATGAAAAATAAAAATGCTGTATAACTGTATAAGCTAAAGAACAAAACAAAATACGAATTTTTAACATTGATTATGAGGAATTACTTTAAAATAAATTATATCGAATCGGTTTTATTAATAGTGGGATTTACTGCTTTAAATTTTTTCAATGTAATTCTTAGAAAATTATTGATTTCTATTAATTTACCTGAAAGCATGATATTTTCAATATCATATACTCTTCCTTTCATTTTTTTATTTGTTTTCATATCTCATCAAGCTCAAAAAAAAAATCTCATAATAGATTTATCCATGAAATTCTCTCCATGGTATATTTATCTTGTTATTTTTTGTATGATGTTTTGTATGATCATTATTAATGAATATATTTCTTCATTGGTTCCAAGAGAGGGGCCTATATTAGGAAATATGTATAAAGAAATCGAAGAATTTCTAAAAGAAGAAATTAAAAATCCAATTCCTTTTTTTTCCACTACAGTATTGCTAGCGCCTATATGTGAAGAAGTTCTTTTTAGAGGTATTATTTTAAATGGAATGCTAAAGAATAAGATACATCCTATTAAAGCTATTTTATTTTCTTCATTTTTATTCGGATTAACTCACATGAATCCATGGCAATTTGTAGGAGGTATGATCATTGGAAGTTTTATAGGGTTCATTTATTTTATAACTTCTTCTATTATAGACTGTATATTATTACATATTTTTAATAATGCTTTTGCTATATTCACTATGTTTTTTTTTATGAGAAATGAAAATCCTCTTTCCTCAAAAGAGGTCAATATGAATATGAATATTGGATTAATATTAATAATAGCTTTCATTATAATAATTATTGGTAGTATTTTTCTTTTCAAAAGAAAAAACAAAAAAATTTAATTTTTTTATAAAATTATAAGAAAATACTGACATGAATTAGAAAATCTATTAAAAAAACTTTTCATGATGAAAAAGTCTTCATTAACTATTTTGGGATGTCATTCTTCCATCCCTACAAAAAAGTTTCATCCCACTGCTCAAATATTGGAAATGAAAGGTTATTCCTTTCTTATTGATTGTGGAGAGGGGACACAAGTTCAATTAAGAAAAGCAAAAATAAAATTTAATAGAATTATACACATATTCATATCTCATTTACATGGAGATCATTTTTTCGGATTGATTGGATTGTTATCTACTTTTCATTTATTAGGTAGAGAAAAATCAATAACTATTTACGCTCCAAAAGGATTAAAAGAGATCATAAATGTTCATTTTAAATGGTCTTATACCAGACTTAAGTATAGTATAGATCATATAGAATTATCATCCCATAAATTTGAAAAAATTATGGAAAACGAAAAAATAGAAATTTTTTCCATACCATTAAAACATAGAATTTATGCCAATGGATTTCTTTTTAGAGAAAAACCCAGTAGTAGAAAATTAAATATGGAAGAAATTAAAAAAATACCTGATATTAAAATAATGGACTATCAAAATTTAAAATTAGGAAAAGAGTTTAAAACAAATGATGGAAGAATTATTCCTAATCAAAAATTAACATTTGATCCCCCCAAAATATTATCTTACGCTTTTTGCTCAGATACTTCTTTTTACTTACCTATAATTGAACATATAAAATATGTAGATTTATTATATCATGAATCTACCTTTCTAAAAATAGAAGAAGAAAGGGCTATAAATACAGGACATTCTACTGCAAATCAGGCGGCATATATAGCTAAAAAAGCTGAAGTAAAAAAACTATTATTGGGACACTATTCAAATAGATTTCCTAATATTAAAGAATTCGAAAAAGAAGCAAAAGAAATATTTTTTAATGTAGAAGCATCTGAACCTCTAAAAACATATTATTTATAATTTGAAATCATGTTATGAATTCTTTTTAAAGAACAAAAAGATATAATTGATCCTATTACTAAAATGATACATACAACTATAGAAGTGTCTTCTATTGTAATTTTAACAGGAAAAGGTGTTCTTTTTGCTATTTTAAATATTTTATATTTTTCTTGTATTAATGAAACAATATAAGATATAAATAACCCACTTAAACAACCAAAAATAGTGATCATAAATCCTACATATAAAAATATACCCTTAATCTTGTACAAAGAAAATCCTATACTCCATAATGTTACAAGCTCTTTCAATTTATCTAATTGCAAAATGCAAATAGCACTAAATAAATTAAATCCAGTAATTACTGTCATTAATATGAATAAAAAATAAATAAATATTTTTTCTGTATTTAAAACTTTATAAAAAATCTTCTCTCTTTCTGCACGTGTTATTACATTAAATTTCTGTCCCAATTCTTTTAATAAAATATTTTTCACATTATTTATGTTAGCTTTATCATGAATCTTTATTTCTAACACATGAAAAACTTTTCTTTTCATTATATATTGAAGTTCAGATAAATCACAAAAAAAATATTTTCTATCCATTTTAGGGCTAAAATGAAAAATTCCTTTTATAGAAATTTTTTTTTTCATAAAAAATGAAACTAAAGAATTTTTTTTATAATCCAAGATAAATATTTGTAAAGGCATATTTATTACATGATATAGTAACATTGGAAAATATGAAACCATGGAAGACCATCCTACATATATATTTAAATAATCAAATCTATTCTTTTTTAAATTTATTCTTTTAAATTTTTTCATTACTTTTTCATATTCCATGTCTACTCCTTTTAAAAGAATAAAATATTCATGATGATTATAATAAAAAAAAACTTTTTTTTCCATAGTCTTAGAAAGAGCTATAACTCCTTGTATAGATTTTATTTTTTTTATAACATTATCATCGATATAAAAATCTTTTTCATTTGAATGGGAAACAGTAATATCAGGATAATGGATTTGATAAAATTTTTTATTTAAATTTTCTAATCCAGAAAAAACGAATAAAATTGTAGACAAAGAAAAAGTGGATACACTGATAGATAAAACTGATAAAAAAACAATAATATTAACAAGATTTGTTTTTTTTTTAGAAAAAAAATAACGTATAGATATATAAAAAGAAGCAGTCAAAAGTTATTAGTTATTAAATTTTACACAAATGCACAAAAATCCAATTTTGGAATTTTTTTCACACGATACCTTAATCTTTTAGAAAGTAGCTTTCTATAAAATTTAGATTTAGAACGAATAAATTTCAATATATTTTTATCTAAAAAAGGATAAATACTAATATATACTTTTATTAAGTTCATATCATGAGTTATACATATCTTAATCAAAGTCACTAAAAATTTATTTTTACTTCGATTATAATAGATTTCCTCATTAAGAATTTCTGCTATTTCTATAAAAAATATTGAAGAGAGTTTCTCATTTCTAATCAAGTTCATTTTTTTCATAATTTCGTCTCGTATGTTGAATTTTTAATTCAATAATTCAAAATAACTTTTATTTTAATAAATAAAAGCAGAAAAATTTTCCAAAAAAATTTGTAATAGGAAAAATAATATTGTAAACTTGTATGAGTTCTGTTTTTTTATAAATTCTAGGTCCCATAGCTCAGTTGGTTAGAGCACCTGACTCATAATCAGGGTGTCGCTGGTTCAAATCCAGCTGGGACCATTATAACTGGGGAGGGATTCGAACCCTCAACCTACAGTTTAGGAAACTGTTGTTATATCCTATTTGAACTACCCAGTCTTAGTTTCTATAATAGAAACAATCGATTTATTTTTTCTTACTTTTTTAAAAGAAACATAACCATTTTTTATAGCATATAAAGTATGATCTTTTCCCATTCCTACATTTCTTCCAGGATGATGTTTTGTTCCTCGCTGACGAACTATGATATTACCAGAATTTACGTATTGATTTCCATATATTTTAATCCCCAATCTTCTTCCTATTGAATCTCTTCCGTTTCTAGAACTTCCAGAACCTTTTTTATGAGCCATATTGTTTTATTGTTTTTATTTTTCTAAAAAAGAAACTATTTTTATTTTTGAGAATAAAGGTCTAAATCCATTTTTTACTTTATATCCTTTTCTTCTTTTTTTCTTAAAAATAAAAATTTTTTTACCTTTTATATGTTCCATAATTTCTATTATTACGTTTATTTTTTCTAAAAAAGGATCCCCTAAAAAGAGTTTTCCTTCTTTAGAAAACAAAAAAACTTGATTTAATAATATTTTTTCTCCCACATTTACAGAGATGTGAGGAACATAAACATATTTATTTTCAATAAGTTTAAATTGTTTATCTTTTATATTAACAATAGCATATATCATAAATTCTATTTTACTTGGATAACATTTTTTTTGCCTTTAAAAGACTTTCCAATAAATAATCTATTTCTTCACAAGTATTATACACAGAAAAACTAACTCGAATCATACCTGAAACTTTAAAGAAATTCATAAGAGGTTGTGCGCATAAATGTCCTGTTCTAACCGCAATTCCTAAACGATCTAAAATACTGCCTACATCAAAACAATGTAAATTATCAACATTAAAGGAAAGAATACCAGATTTATTAGAAAGATCCTTAGAAATTCCATATAACTGAATTCCATCTATTGAACTTAAACATTTTATAGCATACATTAAAAGTTTTTTTTTGTAAGATTGAATATTTGATATCCCTATTTCTTTTACAAAATCTATAGCAAATCCCCACACAATAATTCCTTCTATATTTGGGGTCCCTGCTTCAAATTTAAGCGGTAAATCTGAATAAGTTGTTTCATTAAAACTTACATCTTTAATCATTTCTCCTCCAAATTGATAAGGATATAATTTTTCTAATATTTTCTTTTTTCCATATAATACTCCAATTCCAGTAGGCCCATACATTTTATGAGCAGAAAAAACATAAAAATCTACATTTAAATCTTGTACATTTAAATCTAAATTAGACAGTGCTTGAGCTCCATCAATTAAAACTAAAGCTCCATATTCATGAGCTTTTTCAATAATATATTTAACAGGATTAATAATTCCTAAAACGTTTGATATATGACTAATAGATACTATTTTTGTTCTTTCTGAAATTAAAAATTCAAAATCTGTCAATTTTAAAAAACCACTTTCATGAATAGATATTATTTTTAAAATAGCGTTTTTCTTTTTACAAAGAATTTGCCATGGAACAAGATTTGAATGATGTTCAATACAAGAAATAATAATTTCATCTCCTTTTTTTATAAAACCTTCCATACTAGAAGCGACCAAATTAATAGATTCTGTAGTCCCTTTCGTAAATATAATTTCTGAAGAATATTTTGCATGAATAAATTTTTGAATTTTTCTTCTAACATTCTCAACATATAGAGTCGCTTTATGACTAAGATAATGCAATCCTCTATGAATATTAGAATTCATAGTAGAATAATAGTTTTGGGATGCTTGAATTACTTTTAAGGGTTTTTGAGTAGTTGCTGCATTATCCATATAAATTAAGGGATTAGAGTATATTTTTTCTTTTAAAATAGGAAATTGATTTCTTATTTTTTGTATTTCTTTCTCTGAAAACATATATTTTTATAAATGTTTATCTAATTTTTCCTTTATTTTTTTATTGATAAATTTTTTCAATTCAAAAATATGAATAGGAATCAACATTTCCCTTAAAAAAGAGAATAACAATAACATTTTAGCTCTTTTTTCAGAAATTCCTCTGGATTGAAGATAAAATAACTCAGATTCTTGTATGTTACCTATGGTACAACCATGGGAACATTTTACATATTCAGAATAAATTTCTAATTGAGGTTTGGCATATATACTTGCTTCATTAGAAAGAAGAATATTATGATTTTTTTGGAATGCATTTATTTCTTTTATAAATTTATTAACAATTATTTTTCCATTAAAAATTCCTCTAGATTTTTCACTTAAAATATTTTTATATAATTGAAAACTATAAGCCCCTGAAGATAAATGATCTATCAAAGTATGATGATCTACGAATTGTTTTCCTGATAAAAGAGAAATGCCATATAAATAAGAATAGGTTTTTTTTCCGATAGAATAAAACTTTAAATTGTTTCTTATAAAATTTCCTTGTAAAGAAAAAGTATAAACGGTACATTTGCTATTCTCATTTTGTTTCAAATATGTATTATCTATTATAGAAGTTTCTACTAAATCATTTTGTACTTTATAATAGTCAATTATACTATGATTCATAGCATAAACTTCGCTCACGGAATTTATAAAAGAAGAATGTCTTCTTAAACATTTGAAATGTTCTATAATTTTAACATGAGCATGTTCTCCGACTACGATCAAATTTCTGTGATTCAACATAATTTTAGATTCAATACCTGTAGAAATATGCAATATTTCTATAGGATTTTCTAAAATAACATGATTAGGAATATAAACATAGGCCCCATCTATTGATAATAACGTGTTTAAAGTATAAAATGCATCATAGTGATACGATAATCTACCATAATAATCTTTAATTTCATTTTCTTTTAGTGATATTATATTTGATAAAATAATATTTTCTGCATAAGTGTATGAAAGATCAGGGTTATATTTACCATCTACAAAAATCAAAATAAAAGATCTTTTTTTCTTAAGAAAAGAAAAATTTTTTATTTTATTAGGTTCTATATTTTTTATTTTTTCATTTTCAGAAATGATATTATAATCCTGGTTAATAATTGAGTCAATATCTATATTTTTCCATTCTTCATTTATAGAAGAAGGAAATCCTTGTTTGTGGAAAAAATCAAAATGTTTTCGTTGCAAAAAAGACATATAAGAGTCTTTTTTTTTCGCAGAAGAAAATTTTTTAATTAATAAAGTTACTTTTTCTCTTAACTGCATTTAATTATAAAGTTAAACAATTCTTTTATACTTGATTTTTTACTATCCAATCATATCCTTCCTCTTCTAATTTTTCAGCTAATTTTTGATTTCCTGACTGAATAATTTTTCCGTTATATAGAATATGTATAATATAGTCTGAATAAATGTAATCTAATAATCTTTTGTAATGAGTAATAATTAAAACAGAATTTTTATTATTTCTAAAAGCATTAATTCCTTGAGCAACTATACGTAAAGCATCTATATCTAAACCTGAGTCAACTTCATCTAAAATAGATAATAAAGGATCTAACATCATCATTTGAAATATCTCATTACGTTTTTTTTCCCCCCCCGAAAAACCTTCATTTAAAGAACGATAAAAAAAATTTTTTTCAATATTTAATAAAGAGGATTTTTCTTTAATTTTTAATAGAATATCTTTAGAAGACATTTTATTTACATTTCGTGCTTCACGAATCGAATTAACCGCTGTTTTAACAAAATTAATAATGGATACTCCTGGTATTTCCACTGGATGTTGAAAAGAAAGAAAAATTCCTAAATGAGCCCGTTCTTCTGGTGAAAAATTTAATAAATTTTTATTAAAAAAATAAATATTTCCTTCAGTTATTTTATACTCTTTTTTCCCTGCTATGACAGCAGCAAGAGTACTTTTTCCAGAACCATTAGGTCCCATAATAACATGACTCTCTCCTGGATTGACTTTTAAATTAATTCCTCTAAGAACCTTCTTTTTCTCTATAGAAGCATGTAAATTTTCTATATTTAACATAATAATTTTTATTATTATCCGACAGATCCTTCCAAAGAAATTTCCAAAAGTTTTTGAGCTTCTACTGCAAATTCCATAGGAAGTTTTTTTAGAACTTCATTGCTAAAACCATGTACAATTAAAGAAATCGCTTTTTCCGTCTTTATTCCTCTTTGATTACAATAAAAAATTTGATCTTCTCCAATTTTTGAAGTTGTTGCTTCATGTTCAACTTTAGAATTGGAATTATATACATGAATATATGGAAAAGTATGAGCTCCACATTGATTTCCAATTAATAAAGAATCACATTGAGAAAAATTACGAGAATGAATTGCTTTAGGCGCTATCTTCACTAATCCCCTATAATTATTTTGAGCTTTTCCAGCGGATATCCCTTTTGATATAATAACACTTTTAGTATGTTTTCCTATGTGTATCATTTTAGTTCCAGTATCAGCTTGTTGAAAATCTTTAGTTAAAGCTAAAGAATAAAATTGTCCTATGGAAAAATCTCCTTTCAGAATACAAGATGGATATTTCCAAGTAATTGAAGATCCAGTCTCCACTTGTATCCAAGATATTTTTGCTCCTTTTTCACACAAACCACGTTTTGTGACAAAATTAAAAACACCTCCTTCTCCCTTTTTATTTCCAGGAAACCAATTTTGAACGGTAGAATATTTAATTTCAGCATTCTCTAATGCTATAATTTCAACTACAGCTGCATGTAATTGATTCTCTTTTCTTTGCGGAGCAGTACACCCTTCCAAATAACTAACATAGGAATCTTCATCTGCAATAATTAAGGTTCTTTCAAATTGACCTGTATTATTTTCATTAATACGAAAATATGTGGATAATTCCATAGGACAACGGACTCCTTTTGGAATATAACAAAAAGAACCATCTGAAAATACAGCTGAATTTAAAGCTGCGTAAAAATTATCTTTCTTTGAAATAACTGAACCTAAATATTTTTTTACAATACTTGGATATTTATTCAAAGCATCATTTATAGAACAAAATATAATCCCTTTCTTTTTTAATTTTTTCTGAAATGTGGTAGCTAAAGAAACGGAATCTAATACTATATCCGTTGCAACACCTGAAAGCATTTTTTGTTCTTCTATAGGGACTCCTAATTTATTGAATGTATCTATTAACTCTGGATCTACTTCTTCCAAATTATTTAAATCTATTTTTTTTTTAGGAGCAGAATAATAACTTATTTTTTGAAAATCTGGAACTTGGTATTTTATATTTGCCCATTTTGGGGAATTCATTTTTTTCCATATGTGATAAGATTCTAATCTCCAATCCAACATCCATGTAGGTTCCTTTTTCTTTTCTGTTATTTTACGAATGACGTTTTCATTTAATCCCACTGGGATCTTATCTGATTCTATTGGAGTATAAAATCCATATTTGTATTCAGATTGGGTAAAATTTTCCAGTATTTTATCATTTTTTTTCATTATGATGAAAAACTTTTACCACATCCACAAGTATGTTTTGCTTTAGGATTATTGAAATAAAAACCTTTTCCATTTAGTCCATCTGAATATTCTAATGTTGTTCCTTCTAAATAAGAAATACTATTTTGATCTACCAATATTTTCATTTCTTTATGTTTAAAAAGTCTATCTCCTTCTTGTTTTTTTTTATCAAAAGTCAATTCATAAGACATTCCTGAACAACCTCCAGTTTTAACTCCAAATCTAACAAAAGAAACATCATGAGAAAGGCCTTCTCTTTTCATAAGAGAAACTAATTTATTTTTAGCTTTTTCAGATATAAAAACCATAATTATTTACAATTTTTGTGATTACACGAGATAAAGATAATTATTTTGCATGATTCATGATTAATTAAATTATTTAATAAAACAAGTAATTTTTGTTACACCTTCCTTTATCCCCCATTTATCCGACATACCAGCATTAATTTCTAAAATATATTTTATGTACAAAGGAAAATTTATTTCTTCTATATCTTTCATAGGACTTACGTATTTATTCACAAAAATAACAGTATTAAATTGATTGATATATACAATATCTAAAGGAATTCGCATGTCTTTCATATTTATCTGTTTATACTCCTCTTGATCTTTTAATAAAAATAACATTCCTCTATTTTTTTTTAGAACAGATCTGTATTTTAATCCATTATTTTTTTCTATATCTTTATCTGCTAATTCTATATCTATTTTTTTTATAATAGAATTATTATTATTTAAATATATTTCTCCATCTTTAATAAATTCTATTTCTAATAGATTTCCGACATCTAAAAACATATCAGAATCGTAATTAATTCTTTCAGATGAATTTATAAAAATACACAGAATCATTATTACTATTATGATAAAAGAACAAAAAATATTAATTTTTTTCATTATGAAAAAAATACTTTTTAATACTTGATAAGTTTAAAAGGAAAAATCCAAAAATAATAAAAGGAATACTAAGCCACTGTCCTGTATTTATAGATAAAAAATTAAGAATTTCTTCTCCTTGTGGTTCTTTCATAAATTCTAATAAAAAACGTATAGACCAAAGAAAAATAAAAAAAATTCCAGATAAAAAACCATCATAATTTTTTTTTCCTATTCGATATAAATACCAAAGTAATAAAAAAATTATTAGATAACCAATGGATTCATATATTTGTGCAGGATGTCTAGGGACTATCTCTCCATATTCTGTATCCATTTGTACGAATTTTACCGCCCAAGGCAATTTTTCATTACATGGTTTTCCTACTATTTCAGAATTAAAGAAATTTCCTATTCTAATAAAAACAGCCGATATTGATACGGGAAGACATAATCTATCGCATAACCAAATAAAAGATTTTTTCTTTAGAATCGTTTTACTATAAAATAAGCTAGATAAAATAATACCTATGGTTGCCCCATGGCTAGATAACCCCCTATAACCAATAAACTCATACCCTTTCATAAATCCTAACAAAAAATTATGCTCGTTTTCTCTTATAGGAAGGAAAGCTTCAATCCAATGATCGGAAAAATATGAAAAATCATAAAATATAATTTGACCAAATCTAGCTCCTATAAAAGCTCCAAAAAAAGTACATATGAATAAAGGATCCAAATATTTTTTATGTATATTATCCTTTTGATAAATGTATTTCATAATGTACCATCCTAATGAAAAAGAAATCACAAACATTAGACTATAAATATGAATCACAAAACCTTTCCACAAACTAAATTTTGGGATAGGATCCCAATTAATATATTCTAATGTTTGCATGGTTCATTAAATTGATTTTGTAGGATCATGACCATATGGTCCCCATGGGTTACACCTCATGATTCTTTTTATACTTATGAAAATAGCTTTAAAAAAATTCCATTTTTTTAGTGATAAAATCATGTAACTTGAACAAGTTGGTATAAATCTACAGTTATTCCCTATCCATGGAGATATCCCTATTTGATATAATCTGATAATTTTAATGCAAAAAATTCTTATAATTTTCATGTTATATTTTATGATTTTTAATGAAATTTAATGAAGAACCAGCTTTAAACCATTCAATTTGTTTTTCATTATAGGAATGATGAACTATGATTTTTTCTTTATGTCCACTCTTATGAATTAACTCTACTACTATATTTTCATTAGGAGATATATTCTTCATATAAAAATGGAATACATCTTCTTCTTCAATTTTGTAATAATCATCAGAATTTGAAAAAGTTAAAGCTAAAACTCCTTGTTTTTTCAAATTAGTTTCGTATATTCTAGAGAAAGATTTAACAAGAACTACACGAATTCCTAAAAAACGAGGCTCCATAGCTGCATGTTCTCTTGAAGAACCTTCTCCATAATTATCTTCTCCAACAATCAAAGTTTGTATATTTTTAAATTTATAAAATTTAGCAATTTCATAAACCGTTCCATAGTTACCTGTTATAGTATTTTTTATTTTATTCCTTTCATGATTGAAAGCATTTACAGCACCCATTAGTAAATTTTCAGAAATCTTTTCAAGATGACCTCGGTATTTTAACCACGGGCCTGCCATTGAAATATGATCTGTAGTACATTTTCCTTTAGTTTTAATTAAAAGTCTAATATTTATTAAATTCTCTCCATTCCATGCTAAAAATGGGGATAAAATCTGTAATCTTTTAGAATTTTTTTCTATAATCACAGATAAGTTTTTTCTATTTTTTTTTGAAATATTTTCATATCCTAATTCTTCTATATTAAAATTTTTAGTAGGTATTTCCATTGATTTAGGTTCTTCGAATTTTACATATTCACCTATTTCATTTTTCAACATATCTCTTATAGGATTAAATGTCAAATTTCCAGAAAATACTAAAGCGGTGACAATTTCTGGAGAAGCTATAAAAGCATGCGTTTTTGGATTTCCGTCATTGCGAGATGAAAAATTTCTATTAAAAGTATGAATAATCGTATTTTTTACGTTTTTTTTATTTCCTTTTCTATCCCATTGTCCAATGCAAGGCCCACAAGCATTAGAAAAAATTTTAGCTCCAATCTCTTTAAAAAGAGATAAAAATCCTTCCTTTTTCATAAAAAAAGAAACTTTTTTAGACCCTGGAGATACCATATATTCTGAATTAATTTTCAATTTTTTCTTTTTTGCTTGTCGAATTATTGATATAGCCTTTGATAAATCTTCATAAGAAGAATTTGTACAAGAGCCAATTAATCCTACCTCTATTTTGGTAGGCCAATTGTTTTTAACGGCTTCTTCTTTCATTTTAGAAATAGGAGTCGCTTTATCTGGAGTAAAAGGTCCATTAATATGTGGCTCTAAAACATTTAAATCTATCTTTATTACTTTATCATAATAATTACATGGATTTTGATAAACTTCTGGATCTGCTTTTAAAAAATGTTTTATTTTTTCTGCTATTATAGATACCTGATTTCTTCCGTTTTTATCCAAAAAATTTTTCATTTTTGTATCATAAGGAAATAAAGATGCCGTAGCTCCTATTTCTGCTCCCATATTACATATAGTCGCTTTCCCCACACAAGAAATATTATTAATTCCTTCTCCAAAATATTCAATGATATGATTTTTAGCCCCTGAAACTCCAATCATTCCAGATAATTTTAATATCACATCTTTAGGAGAAGTCCATCCATTAATTTTTCCTGTCAAATTTACTCCAATTATTTTAGGAAATTTCAATTCTAAAAATGATCCTGACATAACTTCAGCAGCTTCAGCTCCTCCAATTCCTACCGCTAACATACCTAATCCTCCAGCGTTAGGAGTATGAGAATCTGTTCCTATAATCATCCCGCCAGGAAATGCATAATTTTCTAAAACAATTTGATGAATAATACCAGATCCAGCTCCCCAAAAATCTATTCCGTATTTATGAGATGCGGATCTTAAAAAATTATAAATTTCTTGATTTTTTTCTATCGCATTTTTTAAATCTAAGTCGTATCCATCTCTAGCATATATAAGATGATCACAATGAACAGAAGCAGGAATAAACGTTTTTTCTTTTTTAGTTTGCATAAACTGGAGCAATGTCATTTGAGCTGTTGCATCTTGCATGATAATACGATCTGGAAGAAAATTCATGTAATATTTATCTCGATAATTTTTTGATTCAAAGTTAGTCGCTATTTCTTTTATGTCTTCACCTAAATGAGAATACAAAATTTTCTCTGAATAAGTCATAGGGGTATCTATCACATTTCGAATTTTTTCAATTTTGTACAAAAAATTTGAATAAAAACTTCGAATCATATCAAGATCAAAAATCATAAAATTATTATTTTTAATAATATACATAAATTATGTTTCGTTTAAAAAAACATTTATTTTAGTATAGAAATCTATGGGGTTGTCTATATGAATCCAGTGATCAGATTTTTTAACTATCCAAATTTTTGATTTTGGAAATAGCTTACGTATATAATTATAATCTTCATCAAGAATATAATTTGAATATTCTCCTCGCAAAAAAAGAGTAGGACCATAATATAAACCGTTTTTTATTTTATGACGAATTAAAGAATCATAATTTTTTTCAATATTTAATAAAGAGAAATAAAAACATAGTTTCCCACTTTCTTGTCTTTGAATACATTTAGAAAAAAATAACCTAATTTTTACATCTAAAATCCATGTTTTTAAAAAAGAGTCTAGATCTCTTCTAGTATTAATTATATTGAAATCTACTTTTTTTAAAACATGAATTAACTTTTTTTGATCTTGATTGGGTTTAATGTAAGCTTTAGGACTGATATCTAAAACGATAACTTTTTTTGGAATAAAAGGATACTTTATGGAAAACTTCATAACGGCTCTTCCTCCCATAGAATGCCCTAATAGGATAGGATCATTTAATTCATAATAATGTATATATTCTAATATATCTCTTGATATGAGATCATAATTCATTTTATCAGAAACAAAACTATTTCCATGATTTCTAATATCTAATAGATGAACTTGATAAAGTTTTTCAAATTCTTTTGCAAAAGAAATCCAATTTTCTCCATTTCCAAATAAACCATGAAAAACTAAAATAGGAGGACCAGATCCATAAATTTTAGAATGTAGTATCATTTTTATATTTATTTATTCTTTTCAAATAACTTTGTATTGTATTTTCTAGTCCCATATATATAGATTCGTTAATTAAAGCATGTCCAATCGACACCTCTGATATATTTGGTATTTTTTCAATTAAAAAAGAAATATTATCTAAATTTAAATCATGACCAGCGTTAATAAACATATGATTATTTATAATTATTTTTGCCGTATCAATATACGGATCAATGCAATTCCATTTTTTCTCCGCATATCTTATAGCATAATATCCTGTATATAATTCTATTCTATCTGCACCTGTTTTAGCTGCATATGAAACTAATTCTGGTTTTGGATCTAAAAAAATAGAAGTACGAATTCCATTATTTTTTAATTTTTTAATTTTATCAGTTAAAAAATCTTGATATAAAAAAGTATTCCATCCAGAATTTGACGTAATAGCATCATCGGAATCGGGAACTAAAGTTACTTGTGTTGGTTTAACATCTAATACTAATTTCATAAATCTTTCAGTAGGATTTCCTTCAATATTTAATTCTGTTGTAATTACAGAGCTGATATCATAAACATCTTTATATGTAATATGTCTTTCATCGGGACGTGGATGTATTGTAATACCTTGACCTCCAAATTTTTGTATATCTATTGCAACCTGCAAAACATTAGGGATATTTCCTCCTCTTGCATTTCTTAATGTTGCTATCTTATTTAAATTAACACTTAATCTTACCATTTTTTCAAAATTTCTTTTTTAGTAACTTGCGCAACCTCTAAACCAAACTCTTTAGATGCTGTTAGTAAATGATCGAAAACGCTAGCCTGTATCTGTTCGTATTTAATAGATTCAGAAGTGTTCGTAAAACAGTACAATTCTATCGGGAGTCCATAAGGAGTAGGCTCTAAATGTCGAACCATTAAAGTTTCTGATTGTGATATTTTTGGATGTTGAGACAAGTACTCCAATGCATATTGCCGAAAAAGACCAATGTTTGTTAATCTTCTACCATTAATATTTATACTAACATCAATATTTTTTTCTTTATTGAAAATATCTATTTCTTTTTGTTTTTTTTCTATATAATTTTTAATTAAATAAACATGTTGAAACTTTTTCAAATTATCTGAATTACAAAAATGAAAAGATTGTATATTGAATAAAATAGATCTTTTAATTCTACGTATATTTTTTTGACGCATAAATTCAAAATTTATAACAGCTGTCGAAATTAAATCATAAGTAGGGACGCTCGTAATAGTTTTATCAAAATTCTCTATTTTTGCCGAAGTTAAATTGATTTCAATAACTGTTCCTTCTATACTATATTTAGGAATTCTAATCCAATCTCCTACTTTAATCATTTTTGTAGATGCCATTTGAACTCCTGAAACAAATCCAAGAATTGTATCTCTGAATACTAGGATAACAAAAGCAGTTATAGCTCCTAAACTGGTTAAAATAGTAATAAGATCATTCTTTGTCAGAATTGCAATGATAACTAGAATACAAAATATGATGGATATGATTTTCAGTAGTTGTGAAAAAGAACGAACTGCTATTGTTTGATGATTATTTTCACTTGTAGCTATTCTCATGATAGAATTCACTACTCGAATTAAGAATTGTAAAACAATTAAAACGAATAATATATCAAATATTTTTTTTAAATAAATGATAATTGTATGATAACCATTAAAAAATGGTTCAATTATTATCAAACCAATAGATAGTGGAAAAAAATGAGCTAAACTATCAAAAACTTTGTTTTCATATAAAATATTATCCCAAACAAAATGAGTAGAACTAACAATTCTTCTTCCTATAAAACGAACGCCTCTGTTAAAAATAAATTCCAGAACTCCTATGAAAATAGTAAAAAATAACATTTTTCCAATTATAACAAGAGTTATCGTCCCCCATTTTTTTAGATCTAAATTATGGACAATTTCATAAATTCCTTGAATTTGAAAAATAATTCCTCCTACTTTTTCAAAAAAATATTCTTTATAACACATAAGTTAAAATTCTTACTATAAATCTTACTATAAAAAAATTGAATAATTAACTGTATTTTGAGTTATTTTCAATAATTTATGTCTGATTTTTATTTCTTATGTTTTGTAGATTGAATAATATAATAGATATTGATTTTTTTTTAGATAAAAGATAAAAATTTTGACTCAATTTTTTAAAATTTTAGATTT